>DASXFV010000067.1:0-16284 GCA_036489445.1 Steroidobacteraceae bacterium
CAACTCCTCGGCGCTGAAGGGTTTGCCGTGCGCGGCTGCCATCTGCTCGGAGGTCAGCGCGACCGGCACGACCATCATCATGACCAGGTATACCGACCCGGCAATGCCGCCCGTGAGGGCCGTAAACACCACGAAGATCACGCGCACCAGCGTCACATCGACGCCGAAGTAGGCCGCCAGACCGTTGCACACGCCGCTGATCATGCAACCCTCACGAATCCGGAACAGATGCCGGATCGGGTCCTGCGCCGCCCCTGGCGCGTTGGCAGCGGCGTCCGTATGGGCTCCGGTTTGGCCTGATGCGGGGTCCGCGGCGCTTGAACCCGCCAGGGTCTCCACCGGACCCATTTCCTTGAGGGCCAGCGCGATTTCCTCCGCGCTGACCACATTCTTGTGCGCGCTCACATGGCGCGCCAACTTATCGGCGATGGCCTGCTCCAGATCGGCGAGGATTTCATCCCGATCCGGATCACCCGCAAGACGACTCTCAGCGCCCTTCAGGTAGGCGGTGAGCGCCTCGCACCCATCGGACTCGATCTGCCAGGCATTGCCGTTCAGGCTGATGGTATTGACCGCACGCATGGGTTCGCTCCCAGGTCTTCGATCGTTTTGTTGATGAGGCGCCAGTAGGCGACCAGCTCGGCGAGTTGCATCTGACCGGTCGCGGTCAGGGCGTAGTACTTGCGGGGGGGCCCGGAATCGGACTCCTTCCAGTCATAGTCGACCAGACCCTCGCGCCGCATCCGGCTCAGCAGCGGATACAGCGTCCCCTCCTGCGTCGCGAACTCGGTGCTGGCGAGCTTGCGCAGGATATCGGCCACATAGACGCGGTCCGCGTCGATGACCTTCAGGATGAGGAATTCAAGCAGCCCCTTGCGCATCGGCCCGAATTTTTCGTTGGCAGCCATGAAAGCCCTTGCTTCAGTACGCTACCTTTTTATCACAAGGTAGCTTGAATGCAAAGAGATCCATCGCGGCAACCCTGGACTTGAACTGGACCGTATGGGGCGGCCAATCTCAAGCCCGGGTCCGGGTCCGGCCTTGTCCGGGTCTGGCCTTGGGGATCAGTCGCGGGGGTGCTTGGACCAGGGTGACTTCGAGTAATAAGGCGATCCGATGAAGTCCGCCTCTACCGGCCCCACCGCGCCATCGATGACCTTGAACGTCTCAATCAGGCTCCAGGTCTGCGGCTCCTGGAACGGAGAAGTCCGCGACGTGCCATCGGTGAGCTTGTAGTCGACGACATTACCCTTGTGATCGATGAAGCCCCGGAACATCACCAGGCCGCGCGCCTCATCCACCAGTATCGGCTCGCGCCGTACGCGGGCATTGAACAGATAGGTGCCCAGCCGGAACGGCCCCTCGCAGCCATGCGGCGCGGTCTCCATTCCGTTCTCGATGCGATGACAGGTCGGCGAAAATTTCGTGTGCAGCGTGCCGTCGTTGTGGGCCAAGGTGGCGTAGTAGCCGTCCGCAATGCGGATGAGTTCCGCGCGCGGCCGGCGTTGCGCGGCAGTCAGCGGCTGACGGATCAGCGGATCATGGGTGAGCTTGGTGACATCACCGAAGGGAGTTGGCGGCGCGCTGACCAGGCGCTTGGTGGACAGCAGGTGCTCCACCTCCACAATCTTGCCCTGCTCGACGCGCAGACGGATGGCCAGAAAGGCTGGCGTCTTGCCCATCATCACGGCGGTGTAAATGCCCGCGCCGCCGGTCGCGGGATCCGAGAAGGTCAACGCCGGCCCGACCTCGGAGGTCACAACATCCCAGCTGCCATCCGGAAATGGCAACACAACATTGTTCTCCATGAACCGGACATGCGCGGCGAACGGCGCCTGTTTGGGGTCATGGTGCACATAGGCCGCCCGATACTGATCCGCGATCTGCGTCAGACAGGCATCGTCACAGGCGGCATGAGCGGCGCCAATCCCCAGCAGTGGCGACAGCATCATGAGCAGCGCCGTGCACCCCTTTTGCCACGAATCCCAAGAAATCCTGCGCATCTCAACCCCCCCCTCTTTGAAAGTGTTCCGACTTTTCCAGACCGTTCGGCCCTCACCTCCGCAATGAAAACACGACCAGCGTCGCAGCGCCCGTCGCGGAGGCGGCATCGCGGGAGGAACTGCCCGATGGCACTGCAATGTACTCCCGTCCCGCCACCGCATACACCGAGATGCCGGCCGCCACCGGGCCACCGGTGGCGAATTCATACAGCACCCGGCCGTCCCCGGCATCCAGGGCCAGGAAGCTGCCCCCCGTGTCACCCGTCAGCAGCAGTCCACCGGCGGTCGGCGTCACGGCCGCGAGCACCGGGTCCTTGCGATGCACGCTCCAGATCTCATGGCCGCTGAGGGCATCGAAGGCTTTGATCCAGCCACTCTGCGACGCCGGCGGATCCATGCGGAACATGCCGCCAAAGTAAACGCCGCCCGGAACGTAATGCAGCTTGGCGGTGGTCAGGACATTGCAGCGATCCGCGGCGGCGACAAACACGCGGCCACTGAGCGGTGAGAAAGCCGGCCCGTTGTACTGGCCCAGGGCCCCCGGGCACACATGGACGCCGGCCGCGCTGGGCAATGCATCCACATTGGATCGGGTCGTGAACGGCGCCTGCCACAGCGTCTGGTGGCTGTCACGATCGTACTGGTACAGCAGGCCGTCCTTGCTGGCGACGCTCATGAGATCGTGGCCGCCCCGCGAGAACAGTGCCGGAGCCGCAGCCGTATCCCAGTCATGCATGTCGTGTGGGACCTGCTGCACGTACCAGGACAATTTGCCCGTGGCCAGATTCAGCGCGACCACCGAATCGGTGTAGAGGTTCTTGCCACGGCGGGTGGCATCGTTGAAGTCAGGCGCCGGATTGCCCGTGGGCACGAACAGCAGCCCATGGCCCGGGTCAATGGCCATGCTCGACCAGGTCGCCCCGCCGCCTTTGTCCGTGCCACCGCTCCAGGTTGCGGCTGCCACATCATCCGCCCGCGGCACAATGTCGAAAGCCCACACCAGTGCGCCCGTGCTGGCCTCGAATGCATAGATCCGGCCACGGATGCCGGTGTCCGCCCCCGCATCTCCGGTAAACACCTTGCCCGCAAACGCCACCGGCGCGCCGGTGATTTCATACCCCAGCGCCCCATCGGCAACCCGCACGTTCCACAGCAGTTTGCCGCTGGCGGCATCCAGGGCGATCAGGTGACCATCAGTCGTGCCACGGAACACCCTGCCTTGATACAACGCCACGCCGCGATTGCCGGGCAGATGTTCAGGGTCCACCGGCACGTAGGTATAGGACCATTTGACGGCGCAGGTCGCGGCATTCAGCGCCAGAACCTTGTGGGCCGTGGTGACAAACATCTGCCCCTCGAACACGATGGGGCTGGTTTCGAAACTGCCCAGCTCCCCGAGTTGCGCAATGCATTGCACCTGCAACAGGTGGGCGTTTCCAGTGTTGATCTGGGCCAGTGGCGAATACCGATCCCCCGCCAGGGTGCGGTTGAACGTCAGCCAGTCCGCATCCGCCACGCGCAACAGCTGCGCATCATCCGGGGCGTTGCCGCTGGCGGGCAGAACGGCGGGCGGCGGCTGCGGGAAAACCCCTGCAGACCCGGCCGGCGGACCCGTGGCGCCAGCTGCGCGGCGCACCCCTGCACCCGATTCGCCTCCGGCTAGAGCCGCGGGTGCTGCGGGCAACACTCCAGTGAGGCGCGCCAGCGTCAGCGGCCTGCTACCGGTTGCATAACCGTTGCTGCCCAGGATGAATGCCGCGAGCGCCAGGTTGTCCCTGCGGGACAGACTGCCCGGCGCGTTCTTGGGCATCTGCTTGGCGATGGCGTCGAAAAAATCCGCGCCTTGGTGCAGACCATCCCCCCAGGTCCGCGCAAAGGCGCTACCGGCAAGCGCCACGGCCGCCCCGCCCTGCAGACTCGCGCCGTGACAGATGCCGCAGGCGCGCGCATAAACCAGCCGCCCGGCCGCGACTTGGGAGGCGGTAAAGGGCGGTGAACTGGCCGGCCTGGGCATGGCAGCAGCAAGGTGGCAGATCAAAAGCAGCAGCGCGGGCAGTGCGCTGTGCCGGAAGCTTCGCAACGTCATGATTTGACGATAGGGTTCCCCGCCGCGCCCGTCAATGCCACACTTTGCTCATGGCAACCGGTTGGGCAGGCGAAGGGGCGGTCAACGAGCAGATCGAGGCCACCGTGCAGGACGCGGTGGAACGGGCGCGCAGCCAGTTGCCGCAAGGCCCCGGATTGACTCACTGTGCGGAGTGCGGGGAGCCGATCGCGCAGGCGCGTCGGGAGGCGGTGCCCGGTGTACGGCTGTGCCTGACCTGCCAGCAGGCGGCGGATGCCAGCGCCGAGAACTTCACGGGCTACAACCGCCGCGGCAGCAAGGACAGCCAGCTACGTTGATGGGTTGAGCCGATTCTCCACCTTCACGACGCCCTCAACGGTCCCGGCATCGTGCAAGGCATTCAGAATATATTGCTGTGTCAACGCCATGCCCGCCAGCGTTACCACCCCGTCATGGGTGGTCACTTGGATGCGTTGTGCAATGATGGGATCGGCCAACGCCAGTTTCTGTTTTACGTGCTCGGTGATCTGCTCATCGGTCAGCTTCGTGCCCAGATCCTCCGTACGCGCCAGCAGTGGCGTCGCCAGCAGGAATCCGGTGGCGAGGACAGTCATCAGTGGATTGCGGGTCATGGTCCAGCTCCTTACATTGAGCGGTTCTGATTGCAAGCCCAGCGGCGCTTGTCACTTCTGTATTGTTCTATTTTACCTCAGTATGCGCCTGAGTGATCGCCATCCCGAACTCGGCCTCAATCATTGCTGGTCAGAATGCCCTGGATCTGACCCGTCCAGTCCACGGCGCAGTACCAGTGTGACTTGCCCCGCCCAAGGCGATGAGCAGCGCGCCCCCTCGAGCCGTCCAGTCCTCTTTCATGGCAGCTTTGCCATCGCCGCTACTGCCACAACTGCTGCTGTGCCATCATTCACTCCATGATGCCACGAACGATCCTGCTCGCTGCTGCGGTGGCCTTGGCCGGCACTGCCGCGTTGCCACCCCTGGCGTATGCCGAACAATGGGCTTATGCCATGCAGACCGGACACGGCAACCACTCGATTCAGGTGGATGTGGACAGCATCATCCAACAACCCGGGTACGTGGCGGTGCGCCTGTTGTACGAGTACTACTGGAACTCAACCAACCAGCCTGACGCTGCCTCCGGCCCGCCACCGCGCTCGGCGCTGGTGGAGGGCGCCTTTGACTGCAAAGGCAATCGGTTTCAGGTCCTCAGCCGCACCGAGTACGCCGCGGCGGAAGCCAAGGGGCCCGCTGGGACCACCACGCGATCCACGCTGAGCGCGCAAGCATGGCGGCCTGCCAGCGCCGATCCTGAAACCCATGCCATCATTGATTGGGTTTGCAGCGTAGCGGCCCATAAACTGGCCAATGGTCAGGCCGGCTCCATGCCGTAGCGCCGCTTGATACTGGCAACGGACGGCAAGCGCATGTAATCCAGCAACTCGGCGGCCACCTGCGGCTGCTGACAGTGGATGGTGATTCCGGCTGCAAAGGTGGTGATGGTCTGAATGGCAGCGGGCAGGGGCCCCAGCACGTCGATTCCCGCCACGTTCAGCAACTCACTCAACTGCTGAAAGCCCAGCGCCGCCTGACCTCCTGCCACCAGCGAACCCACCGCGATGCCCGGCGGCGGCACCACAATGCGCGATCTGATGCTCTCGAGGATGCCCCAGCGTGCGAACAGCTTTTCCAGGTATACCCCGCTGGGGCCGGTCGAATAGCTGAGTGAACGGGCCCCCGCGACCACCGCCTGTACGGCGCCCTCCGTGCTGATATCCGGCCGCGGTGCGCCGCTGCGCACGGCGATCGCGACCCCGGATTTGACCAGGTCCACCCGTCCCGCCCGCAGCTGCCCACCGACGATGAGCTTGTCGATGGCCGAATCCGCCAATACGACGATATCGGCGAGCTCTCCGGCCTGGATGCGCTTGGCGACTTCCACGCCTCCAGCCGCCTCGGCTTGCACCGCTTGTCCGGTCTTGGCCGTGAAACCCTGGATCAGGTTGCCTAACACTTCACGGGCAGCCATGGACGACAGCAGTTTAAGCGGACGCGGTGTCATCGAAACCATCCTTGCGTTAAGAGCGGCACGTGCGCCGGCAGGACTCCAGCAGTCGCCCGATATCAGCAGCGCTGATCTCCCCCATCGTGGCAATGCGGAACAGGGTGCGCGACAGATCCCCCTGCCCGGCATAGATCACGAAGCCGTCGGCCTTCAGCGCATCATGCAGCGTCGGGTAGCTGATGCCGCGCGGCAGATGATAGGCCCGCAGCACCACCGAGGATTCCGGCACTGGCAGCAGGGGCGCGATGCCCAATTGCGCAAGACCCGAGCGCACCTGCTCAGCCAGTGCGGCATAGCGCTGGTAGCGTGCGGGGCGTCCGCCCTGCTCCTGGTATTCGCGCAGGGCCTCCTGCAATCCGTAGTACACCTGGACGGCCGGAGTGAACGGCGTGTTGCGCTGATCCTGCAAACGGGCCAGGCGCGCCAGGTCCAGATAATAGGTGCGGCTCACCGCGCGCCGCAACGCTTCCCGCCGTGTGATCACGAAGGACACACCCGGCACACCGTGTAGACATTTGTTCGCCGTGGCGGCCACTGCGGTCAGGGCGGGATCCGTAAAGTCGATGGCCTCCGCGCCGAAGCTGCTGACGCCATCGAGCAGCACTCGCACCCCGTGTGTGGCACAGAGCCGCCCCAGAGTGCCGATATCCGTCAGCCGTCCGGTAGTGGTCTCGTGATGAACCACCGCCAGGTGTGTGAAGGCTCCCGCGGCCAATCGCTCCGCGACCCGACCCGCAACCGGGCCATCCAACCACGGACCCTGCAGGATTTCATGGGCGATGCGGTACTGGGCGCACATCTGCGCCATGCGCTCCCCATATACCCCGTTCTCCAGCACCAGCACCCGGGCATCCTGGTGCGGCAGGCTGCCGATCATGCTCTCGACCGCTGCGGTGCCTGAGCCGGTCATCAGCACAGCGGTCCAGTGTGCGGGATCGAGGCCGTAGACGCCGAGCAGGCGGCTACGAACCTCGTCCTGCAGATCGAAGAACTCCGCTTCGCGATGACACAGATCGGGGTTGAGGAGGCTTCGGCGCACGCGCTCGCTCAAGGTCACAGGGCCTGGATTCAACAGGATCATGAGTGCACTCCGGCACCGATATGCCGCATGAAACGTTCACGCACCTGTGCAGGGGTCACTTGCGGACGCGGCAGATCCTTGGGCGTCCCGATGCGCGTCAACAGTCGGGCGAAATGCGGTCCGTCCGCCAAGTCCAGCCAGCCGGCCAGCTGCTCCACCGAATCCGTATCGAGGCAGGTTCGATAACCACAGGCGGCGGCCACATGCGCAAAGGCCACTGTCGCCGACACAGTGGCCTGCCCACCGGTGGACTCATGCGCGCTGTTATCCAGCAGCAGGTGCCAGAAATTTCGTGGCGCCGTCGCGCCCACCGAGGCCAGGGCCCCCAGGCGCATCAACGCCGCGCCATCACCATCGAGCGCAATGACCTTGAGGTCGGGCCGGGCCAATGCCAGCCCCAATGCCAGCGGGGTCACGCAGCCCATCGACCCGACCATATACAGATGATTGAGGCGGTCGGCAACGGCGTAGAGCTCCCGCCCACAAAAGCCGGTCGAGGCCAGCAACACGCTCGCCTCCGTTGTGGTGCGGGCGACGATCTCCTGCAGGGCCTGCGCGCGTGACGGGCGCAGGCCAGGCTCCGGGTTGGCACTGCGGCGCACCGCCACCGCAGCGGCCGGTTGCTGCGCGACCGCTGCCGGCGCCACCGTGCGCAATTCGGTAGGCGCGACGCTGCCCTTCTGCATCAGCAAGGCATAGGGGCGACCGGTCGCATTCATATGAGTCACGGCGCGATCCAGCACCGGGCCCAAGTGTGCGGCCTGGGTGGGAAACAACTCCCATGCAATCTGCATGGTATCCAGCATGGTCGGTGTGATCGGGCCCATCAGCGCGTGCTGCGGTTCATCCGGCACACCGGGCTGGCCGCGCCAGGTGACAATCAGCAGCTGTGGCAAGCCAAATGTCCAGGTCAGGGAGGTCAGCGGGCTCACCGCATTCCCCAATCCCGAGTTTTGCATCATGGCGATGCCGCGTCCGACCCCATAGCGCCCGTCCCCGGCCAGCGCGACACCGGCCGCAAGCGCCACGGCGTCCCCTTCATTGGTCATGGACACATACCGCAGATCCGGGTCCTGCAGGACGTAATTGATGAACGGCGTCAGGTACGAACAGGGCACGCCCGCGTACCAATGGAAGCCTCGCGCCCGCGCGGCCTCGACGAACTCACGCGCCTCGAGCATCGGGAGTGTTGCCGGTGGTGTTATCCGGGGCGCCACCGAGCGGCGCCTGGGCATGAGCGAAATCCACCGCCGAGTGCAGATCCTCCAGATCGTTGACGCCGCGCCAATGGCCATGCACGTACTGCACATCGATGGCGGCGCCATCGGCCACCAGGGCATTGAGCAGTGCCGGCATGTCCAGAGTGTCGAAGCCCGCCAGCGCCTGCAGTTGCGCCAACACCCGCTTCAGGCGCGGCACACCCGCGCGGCTGACATTCAGCAGGCCGATCCAACGACCATGCGACGGCGGTGCCGGCTCGGTGCCCAGCGCCGGGGCCTCCTTGCTGCCGACCACGCGCTCCAGTCTGACCGGGGTGCCAAACAGGCCGCGATCATCCGCGCCGGAGCAATAGGCAAAATCGCGCACCGTACGATTGTTGGCGCCGGAGATGGAGGAATCCACGACCACGGAAAACTCGCCCTTGCTTTCCACCAGCGCACGCAACACGTAACTGCGGAACAGCAGGTCCCCGTAGCAGATGACCGTGTCGGCATCCAGTGCAGCGATCGCACACACCAGGGAGGCCAGCTCGCCGGTCTGTGCATGCCGTTCATTGACGATCAGCCGAATGCCCGCCGTCTCGATGGCCTCCGCGCAATAGCCGCCGACCACGGTGATCTGATTGATGTGCTGCTTCTTGAAGCCATCGATGAGCCAGCGCAGCAGCGGCTTGCCGGCGATGTTGAGCATGATCTTGGGCCGATCGGCCGTCTGCGCCTCCAGGCCCCGACCCCGGCCGGCCGCCAGCACAATGGCCGTCCGCGAGGCCGTGGCAGCCGACAGATACAGGCGCTCGGCAGCCGAATACTCATCCGCATCCTGCAGGCGGAAGATCTCCTCGACGGACACGATCCGGTCCTCGATATTCACCACCGTCTGATGGTCATGGATATCGCGGGCCACCGTCTGCATGGCGGCCGCCGATGAGCGCACCAGGTGGTTGGCCCAGATCACCGTGCTGATGCCGGCCTTGCGGAACACGTCGCTGGGCGTGCTGTAATACTTGGTCGGCACGATGACCAGCGGCGCGCGACCGCCCCACTCACGGGCAAATTCCAGAATCTCATCGGGCCGCGACAGCTTGCTGTGGATGAGGATGGCATCGGCACCGGCGATGCGGTAGGCCTCCGCACGCCGCAGGGCCTCTTCCATGCCCCAGCCGGCAATCAGTGCCTCGACCCGCGCCACGATGCAGAAATCCGCATCGGTTTGGGTGTCCTTGCCGGCGGCAATCTTGCCCGCGAACTCCTCCACATCTGCCAGCGGCTGACGCTCGCCATTCAGAAAACTGTTGGTCTTGGGGAAGATCTTGTCTTCGATGCAGACGCCACCAATGCCCCGCTGTTCCAGCTTGCGAACCAGACGGCGCAGGTTGTTGAAGTTGCCATACCCCGTGTCCCCATCCAGCAGGATGGGCAGGTCGCTGGCATCGGCCATGAACTCCAGCATGTCCACCACCTGGGTCCAGCTCGCCTCATTGTTGTCGCGCACGCCGAACTGCGCGGAAATCGACAACCCGGATGCCCAGATGCCGCGAAAACCCGCTTCCTTGACGATGCGCGCCGACAAACCATTGTGCGCTTCCATCAGGAACTCGAGCTCCGGACTCAGCAGCATCCGCCGCAGCTGGGCGCTGCGTGACAGTCGGACCGGGACCAAGGGATCTGGCACGGTGGCGTTCATGCGGTGGCTCCTGACCAGGACACCAGCTGCGGCAGCACTTCGCGTGCGGCCCGCTCGACGTCCGCGGGGAAATCAATCTCGACCCAGGGCGCTCCCGTGACATCCACTATCTGGAATGTCTGGCTGCCTTCCAGGATCAGATCGCGCAGCGTCTCCTCGTGCGGCAGGCTCGCGCGCCCCGTGTCCACATAGCCTGCGACCAGATCCGCGAACCGCCGCGCCGCGCGTTCATCAAACCGAAAGAAGCCCACCGATTCCCCGATCGTGTCGTAGCTGAGCCCAGGGGCGAGTTGCTTGCGCAGTTCCACCGGGACGCCGTCCCGCACGCACACCTTTACCGGCTCATCCCCGGCCTCGAAGTCCCGGTCAATGAGAATGCGGTTGCTGGGTTCAGTGCCATGGGCCAGCGCATGCATGATGCGCTCGTCATACAACACATCGGCATCCATCAGCAGCACATCCGCGCCGCGACGCAGGGGCTCGGCCACGACATGCACGGTAAGCACGCTGCCCAGGGTGAAGCGCTCGTTGATGAAAACCTCAGCTCGCGGCAAACCCTGCGCGGCCAGGCGCGCCAGCTCCGCCTCGATCATCTGATGCTCGAATCCCAGCGCCATGACGACCTCCCGTACACCCGCCGCCTGCAACAGGCGCAGATGGCGCTCAAGCAGGGTGTGCTGACCGAATTTCAGCAGACACTTTGGAAGCACGGACCCCTGGGACTGGGACAGCCGGGAGCCGCGCCCGGCGGCAAGAATGATGGCTCGCATGATTGCGGAAACATTACCACACCGTTACCCGTTCAAGGCGGCACGGCCCTGGCGGCCGCGCCCGGGGAGCGCCCGGAAAGATACAGGTACAACAGGCCTGGCAGTCCCAGCAACAGCTCCCGCACGCGCTTGGCCAGCGACAGGGCCAGCGCCACCTCCGGGGTCAGTCCGGCCAGCGGCGCCAGCAGCACATAGCCGGTCTCCTGGACGCCCAGCGCCCCCGGCACGGCGAAGGCTGCGCCTCGAACCGCCTGCCCCAAACTCTCCAGCAGCAACGCGGTGACCCAGTTCACCGGGTGACCCATATACAGGAGTATGAGGTAGACCTCGCCTGCCCCCACCAGCCAGCCGATCAGGCTCGCCATGAAGCTCATGGCCACAGGTCCGCTGCGCGAGTAGGTTTCATGCACGGCAGCATCGATCGCCTGCGCCTGGATCATCAATCCGGACCAATTGCGCGAACCCGCCAGCCGATTGACCAATCGCAGCAGCTTGCTGAAGAACCCGCGCCGCTGCAGGTAGTAGAAACCGACAATCTGCAGCCCCAGGAAGCCACTGGCGATCAGCGCCATGCTGCGCAGGGCGTGCTCGGATACGCCACCGGCTCGCGCGCCCAGCAACAGCACACCCAGGAGCGCGAACAGGATCTGCGCGAACGTCTGCAGCGTGGTGCTGACGGTGATGATCGCAGCCGACTGCGGCATGGGCAGGCCGCGCTGGGCAAGATAGCGCGCCATGAACACCGGGCCGCCCAGCTGGCCCGCCGGCATCAGGCTGTTGGCGGATTCACCGATCCACCGCGCCAGTAGGCAGTCCATGGACACCTGCGGGGACTGACCGCGCGGATACAGCACGCGGATCGCCACCGCATCGGTGACCAGCGGAATCAGGTGAAATGCAGCCACGCCGAGCAGCCCCCATCCGGCGGCGGCGAGCGTCGTCAGAATGGCCGGCAGTCCCTGGGACACCAGTAGCGCTGCGAACAACAGCACACCGGCTGCTCCCAGCCAGAATGCGACACGCCTCATGGAGTCGGCGCGCGCCCCCGCACCAGACGGCTCAACACCTGCCGGAAGCCAAAATACGCCACGGCGTCCTTCATGGTGGACACGAAGCGCCACCAAGGACTCATGTGCTGATCAGTGACGTATTCGAAGGTCAGCGAGACGCGAAACTCCTGCTCGCCAATCGGCGTGATCCGATGGCGCAGCTTGTCCCCATCAAACAAGACCAGACCACCGGGCAGGATCCGCAGCGAACCCGGCTGCACGGCCCGACCCGGCTCCTTGGTATGCAATTCATAGTCGAGGCGGCAGGTGGACCGGTCCACAACGCCCAGCAACAAGGTGTAACGGCGACCTGAATAATAGGACGTGTCGTAGTGCCAACCGATGTGATCCCCGGGGCGCGAATAGAAATACAGCGCGTAGGCATGCGGGTCATTCTGCGGCGACAGCTGCAATCGCTCACCCGTCAACGCCCCCAGCCAGGACAGCAGCGCCGGGCAGCGGTACAGCTGCGCGATGAATGGCGCACGGTCGTCAATACTGTAGCGGCTGACGCTGCCTCCCTGCTTGTGGCCGGGCAGGAAGTTGCGGTTGACCACCGGCATCACCGCATCCACGGCCGCCACCAGGCGTGCCGTGAAGTCCGCGGGAAGAAAATCCGGCACATACAGAAAGCTGCCCTGCTCCCGGTACTGTCTGCGCAGGGCTTCAGCGTCGAGCCCGCACAAAGTAGCCCGCAACGGCGCATCGAGGATCGAGTCCTGAGCCTCGCGGGTGCTATCGGACGCGGAACTGACACCGGCCACACGTCGCCGCACTTTCACAAAGTCCGCGGCCACCAGGAGCGCGAACAAGGGCGCGCCCACGGCCGCCGCGATGATGAAGGGAGTCAGGCAGTCGAACAGCGTGACCAGCGGCAGCAGGTACAGAACGTCCTCCGTTTCGAAGCCCGCCACTGAGCTTTGCCGGGTCCCGGACTTGCCCAGCAGTTCCTCGATGCGCATGCGCAGATAGAAGATCAATGCCACGGCGGCACCGGCCACCGTGCCCAGGAGCACGGCGGGCAGGCCGAAGGGCATGATCCGCGTAGCCGTGGCTGCCACCCCGATCCCGATGCAGCAGAACAGCAGGATGGTGACCAGAGCGTCACTGGCCAGATCGTAGAGATGTCCGATGCGGCTGGTCTTGCCGCTGAGCCGCGCCAGTTCGCCATCGGTGTGGTCGAGGAAATTGGACAGGATGACCAGCAGCGCCGCCAGGTTGGTCCAGCCCCAGGTGCCCGGTGTGAACGCCAGGGCGCCTGCCAGCCCCACGATCAGGCGCACCGTGGTCAGGTGATTGGGTGTCACCCAGCTGTCCTTGAGCGGTGTGACGAGCCGACGCCCGAGACGGGCGTCCCAGGGACGCGGCGTCCCAACGGTGGGCGAGACGGGCGATTTCGATATTATTTCCATGAGCTTACGGCCACTAGCTTATGCGCAGCTTACCCAGATTCCCCGAGCGCATCTAGAAGGGGTAATTGATACCGGTAAATACGGCAGCCCCCTCGGTGCCGTAGCCGATATCCACATAACCGACCACCGAGGGCCGGGCGATACCGCGGAAACCGACGCCGAAGACCTTGTGGAGACTGGAGAACGGATCCACATCGGCGTGCGAGGACACCCTCCCCAGATCCACAAAGGGCGCCACTTCCACATCCACATGACTGGCGGCCGCATCAAACGAGAAGGCACGATGCCGCAACTCAAAGGTGGCGGAATAGGAATCGCGGTCGACAAAGCGATCCTGACCGAAACCGCGCAACATCTGCTCACCGCCTATGTCGCTTTCGTCCCCGCCGATGCTGCTCAGATCGTAGAAGGGGATCTTGTGGCCGCTGGGCAGATAGCGGACGGACGCATGCGCCGCAAGAGTGGTGTCGGGCAGCGCGGATATGGGCACGAACGTGCGCGCGTCAAATCCAGCCATGCTGTAAATGGAATCGCTGATCGCCGCATTGTGGCCATTGACCCCTGCGTAGGCCGCCCACTGCGTGCCCCGCGTCGGAATGGTCTGATCGTCCCGAGTGTCATAGACCAGCGCCAGCTGGTTCAGTACTTCGTTGGTGACGCCGATGCCATTTTCATCGGGGTAGCGCGTCCCGATCGAGGGGACTTTCGCCAGCGTGCCAGGGGTGATTTCCATGCGCCGCACCCGCGTGGTGTATTGCAACTGCCAGGTATGGTTCAGGTTGTAGCCCACCTGCGCCTGACCCAGCACTTGTGAGGCCGTGTAGTTGGTGGCATCACTGAGCAGGGAGCTGTTGCCGATGCCGTAGAAGCGGGGGGTGCCGCTGCGATCGTAGATCAGGCTGGAGTTGAACGTCCAGTTGGAGTCACGCAGCCGCCCTTTCTGGAACTCGTAGTCAAAGGTGCGCTCGACCCGTTCCTTCATTCCCGTGACGATGGACCATTGCTCATCGGACGAGGGGTACTCGAATACCCGGAAATTTCCGCCCACACCAAAGTAAGGGTTATGTGAGAGGTCGGGCGCGATGATGCGCGTGATCTCATGCTGGTCATTGGTATGCAGCCAGGTCGGCAGCACACCCAGGGTCACCCCGCTGTCCGGATCCACACCGATTTCGGGAACGGGTATCAACGGCCAGGTCGACACATCCAACCAGCCGCCATTGGGCGTCGGGGCCGCCGGAGCCGGAGCAGGAGCGGGGGCCGGACCGTCGATGTTGGCGGTGTCGGCGCAGGCGCCGGAGCTGAAGACCAGACTGCCGCTGCACGCGAATGCCAGCAGGCAGGACATCACGGGGAAGCGCCCCACCCCGCGGATGGTAGAAATTATGGTCAAGACTACCTCTATATGTGAGGTATGAGGTGATCTTGCGGCCGCCCTCCTTCCCTCCCGGGTTCAGGGGCCTGATTCTAGTCGAACGGGAGCGGCTCCGCCCCACGCCCTACTTCGCACCGGCCCAGGTCCCGCTATGCGGCGCCGCCGCCGGCGGCGCCGGGCCATTTCTGCAACAATGCGCCTTTGAAGACTTCCGGTTCCGAGCGCACATGGACAAGACGTTCGTTTCAGCAGAGTCGCTGCTCAGGGACTCCTTTGAACTTGGACGCCTGATCGTCCGCAGCGGCTATCGACCGACCTTCCTGGTCGGCATGTGGCGCGGGGGCGCACCCATCGGTATCGCGGTGCAGGAAGTCCTGGACTACCACGAGGTCCCGACCGACCACATCGCCATCCGCACCTCCTACTACTACGGGGTCGACCAGCGGGAAAAGATCGTACGCGTCCATGCCCTCGATTACCTGGTCTCGCGCCTGGACGCCGAAGACCGACTGCTGCTGGTGGATGACGTGTTCGACTCCGGACGCAGCCTTGAGGCTGTCGTGGCCGAGCTGCGCCGCCGATGCCGGCGCAACCTGCCGCAGGATATCCGCACGGCGACGGTCTATTACAAGCCCACGCGCAGCGCACTGAAGCCCGATTACTGCGTGCGCGAAGTGGAGCAGTGGCTGGTCTTCCCACATGAGCTGCGCGGACTGACTCGCGAGGAGATCCTGGAAAACAAGCCCGTGGGAATCGAGTTCCTGAACGACAGCCTGCCGTAATTCGCCGGACGCCTCAGTAGTGCGGCGGCCTTTCGTCTTCCGGGCGGCGTGGCGGTTCGGAGGTCTGCGGCGCGTCCAGCTTCTGCCCCAGCACACGCAGGCCCTCGCGCAGACTCTCCAGTTCCTTGTGCTGGCGATAGACCACATCGCTGAGTTCCGTGTTGGCGCGCTCCAGAAAGGCCAGCTTCAATTCCAGACGCTCGACGATGTCTTGATCCACGATCTAGGGATGATACCCCGGAACCGCCGGCACCGCGCCGGAGGACGGCTGATTCGCCGGCATGGGCAGCAGCACCATGACACTGAGTCCGCCGCCCTCGCGATTGCTCAGCCGCAGACTCCCACCATGGGCCTCGGCAATCTCGCGGCACAGCGCCAGCCCCAGACCGGTCCCGTCCCGCTTGGTGGAATAGAACGGCAACAGCGCCTGCGACAGCACCAGGTCAGTCATGCCCGGGCCGCGATCGAGCACCTCGATGCGCTGCTCCTGCATCGATTGCTGCACCCGGATGCTGACCTGGGTGGGATCCCCGCCCGCCTCGTGCGCGTTCTTCAGCACATTGATCAGCGCCTGTTCCAGTTGCAGGCGATCAAACCAGCCATGCTCCTGCGGCAGTACGCCGGTCAGCGAAAATGCCTGCTGGCGCGCGAGTTCCTCGATCAGCTCGGCCCAGACAACCCGGTCGGGTCGGGGCGCCGGCAGCCTCGCGATGGTGGAATAGCCGGCCACGAACTGATGCAGATGCGCTGCACGCTCACGGAT
>DASXFV010000081.1:0-14047 GCA_036489445.1 Steroidobacteraceae bacterium
CCGATCAGGCGCTGATTCTGCTCCGGCGTGCCCACTGTGATGCGCAGGGCGCGATCCAGGCCCGGCTGCCGCCGCACGTCACGCACCAGCAGACCGGCCGCGCAGGCCCGATCGAAGGCGACTTGCGGGGCGGCAAATTCGACCAGCAGGAAATTGGCGGCGCTGGGCCAGACCCGGATCACGGATTCACTCTGTGCCAAGGCATCCCCGAGGGTGGCCCGTTCGCGCTGGACCAGTGCCACGCGTTCGCGGGTGGTGGCACGAGCCGCCGGCTGCAGGGCGCGCAACACCGCCTCCACACTCGGCTGCGCCAGGTTGTAGGGCTCGACAATCCGCCGCAGCAGCGCAATGACATCCGCGTGCGCCAACACGACGCCGCAGCGTGCCCCGGCAAGACCGTAGGCCTTGGAGAGCGTGCGCAGCACCACCAGCCAGGGATGGCTCGGCAGGTGTCGTGAACTGCTGGGCATAGCTGCGAACTCGATGTATGCCTCGTCCACGATCACCAGTGCGCGCCCGGTCAGCGCCTCAGCCAGGCGCAGGATGGTCTCCTCGGGAATGAGGTTGCCAGTGGGGTTGTTGGGCGAGCACACGTACACCAGTTTCACCGTTGGGGTGCACTCGGCCAGTACCGCGGCCAGATCGAGCTCAAATCCGCGAGCCTGATCCAGTGCGACACGGATGACCCCAGCGCCTTGGATGCGCGCCGCAACGGCATACATGCCGAAGGTGGGCGGACACACCAGGACCTGATCCTCTCCCGCGCGACAGAAGGCGCGGGTCAGAAGATCGATCGCCTCATCACTGCCCCGCGTCACCAGTACATTGGCCGTAGGCAGTGCATAGAGGCTCGCCAGCTGCTCCACCAGCTCGCGGGGCTGCGGTTCCGGATAGCGGTTCAGGCCTGCCGCACTCACATCGACGCTGCTGCGCCAGGGCAGCTCATTGGCATGCAGCCGCTCCAGCGCGGGGTCCCAGACGGCATGTTCGTAGGGCTCGACCAGAAGAATGTCCGGGCGCGCAATGCTGGTGGGTGAGGGCTGCAGCGCGCTCAACTGCGATTCTCCAGTACCGCCAACCGACATTCGACGGCTGCGGCATGCGCGTCCAGGCCTTCCAGGTGCGCCAGCGTGGCGGCGACGGGACCCAGGTCGCGCAGGCCATCGGGCGTCAGCTCCTGCACCGTGATGTGCTTGCTGAAATCCATGAGCGACAGACCGCTGTAGGCGCGCGCGTACCCGTAGGTGGGCAGCACATGATTGGTGCCCGAACAATAGTCACCCATGGGTTCGGGGGACCACTCGCCGAGGAAAATGGAGCCGGCGTTGCGGATCTGGCCCAGGCAGGAGCGCGCCTGGCGAACCTGCAGCAGCAGGTGCTCCGGGGCATAGTCGTTGGCGACCTCGATGGCAGTCTTCAGATCCGGCACGACAATACAGCGGCTGGCGGCAATGGATTTCACCAGGATCGCGCGGCGCGACAGCGTCGCCATCTGGCGCTCCACCTCGGCTGCCACTGCGCTCGCCAACGGGGCGCAAGGCGTGACCAGCAGCGCCTGGGACTGCGGGTCATGTTCGGCCTGCGCCAGCAGATCCGCGGCGACAAAGGCCGCGCGGGCGGTCTCATCGGCAATGACCAGGACTTCAGACGGCCCGGCCGGCATGTCCACCGCCGCGCCATCCGGATCGGCCGCAACCTGCTGCTTGGCCGCCGTCACCCAGGCGTTGCCCGGACCGAAAATCTTGTCGACCTTGGGAATCGTCGCGGTGCCATAGGCCAGCGCCGCGATGGCCTGCGCGCCACCCACTTTGAAGACGGTTTCGATGCCGCACAGCTGGGCGGCGACCAGCACGGCCGGGTGTGCACCGCCCGCCCGAGTCGGTGGCGTACACAGAATCCGCTGCGGGCAGCCGGCCAGTCGCGCGGGTACGGCCAGCATGATGACCGCGGAAGGCAGGGGTGCCGAACCTGCCGGTACATACAGGCCCACGGCGCCGATGGCGCGGGTAATGCGCTCGCAGCGCACGCCCGGTGAGGTCTCCAGCGACAGCGGGGCCAGCTGCTGCGCGGCGTGGAACTTTTCCACATGCTGCACGGCGCGCTCCAGCGCGGCCAGCTGCTGCGGCGTCAATTGCGATCGCGCGCCCGCGAACTCCGCCGCGCTGACGGTGAGACCGTCCAGCCGCACGCCATCGAAGCGCTCGGTGAGCGTCAGCAGCGCGGCATCGCCGTCCGCGCGCACCATGCCGATGAGGCGCGCCACATCGGCGGCGATATCGGTCCGGGCGGCAAAGGCCGGGCGGGCGAGCGCGGCACGGCGCTGTGAGGCATCCAATTCCTGCCAGTTCAGAATGCGCATGTTCACACCAGCATCTTCTCGACCGGGAGCACCAGCATGGCACTGGCGCCGGCTTTCTTCAGACTCTCGAGTGTTTCCCAGAATACGTTCTCGCGACACACGGCGTGCACCGCCACCCGGTCGGGATGGCCTTCCAGGGGAATGATCGTGGGCGATTCGCTGCCGGGGAGCAGGCGCCGGATCTCGGGCAATGCCGAGCGTGGCGCGTGCAGCATGATGTACTTGCTCTCCTTGACCTGCTGCACGCCATCGATACGCATCAGCAGCCGCTCGGCCCATTCATCCTTGGTCGGGGCCAGCGCCACCGGCGTGCGGATCAACACCGCGTGGCTCTCCAGCACGGTGTGGACCTCCCGCAAATGATTGGCCTGCAGCGTGGAGCCCGTGGAGACCAGGTCACACACGGCATCCGCACGACCCAGTCGCGGGGCGATCTCCACAGCCCCGGAGAGGACCACGATTTGCGCACTCACGTCATGCTGCTTGAGGAAGCGTCCCAGCATGTACGGGTAGGTGGTGGCGATGCGTTTGCCCTGCAGCCAGGCGGGGCCTGTGAACGGGACTCCATCCGGCACGGCGAGTGCGAGCCGACAGCGACCGAAATCCAGGTTGCGTACCGTCTGGAACAGCGCCGGCTGGCCGCGAGCCGCCAGCTGCAGGCGTTTTTCCTCCAGCACATTCAGACCCACCAGGCCCAGGTCGCACACATCCTCCTGAACCAGGTCCGGGATGTCATCGTCGCGGACGAACAGCACGTCCAACGGCATGTTCTCGCCGAAACCCATCAGCTGGTCCTTGCCGCGCGAGAGCTTGAGGCCGCAGCGACTCAACAGTTCCAGTGACGGGTCGGTCAGGCGTCCGGATTTCTGGACGGCCAGTCTCAGGCGAGTCTCCTTATCCATGACGGGCGGCCTCCACGCGGCGCACGGTATCATTGCGTCGTCGGCCGCCCTGTGCGCGGCGCACCACCAGTGAGTAACCGCCGTTGCCGTCGGCGAGACACCGGGCCACGCGGCTGATGGTGGTGACACTGACGCCGGTGAGGCGGTTGATTTCCCGGTACGGGACCCCCCGCATCAGCCAGTCCACGACCGCCCAGCGATCCGCCATGGCCTGGATCTCCGCCGGCGTGCACAGGTCGTGGAAAAAGGCCCGGCATTCCTCGGCGGTGCGCAGCGAGGCCACGGCGGCGAACAGGTTTCGCTCGGCCGCAGCCTCCTGGGTGGAGGAGACATTGCGGTGGATTTTCATAAGACGTAGGGTCTGTAGCGTCGTACCAATGTAACAGTACGCTAATACATTAACACAGGCCGGGCCGCCTGACCAGCTAGCGGCGGTCGCCAAGCTGGCCTCACTGGCCGAGGGTGCACGGCGCGCATCCGGCGACTGTGGTCTTGACGCTGCCGCGGGACCCCGCCTAGACTTCGCCTGACTCATCGAGACCGGCTGAGGGAAAAGGCCCTTCGACGCCGGGGCAACCGCCGCGCTTAACCAGCCCGGAAAGGTGCCAACTCCTGCGACCCGCGCCAAGCGGGGCGGTAGATGAGTGATCGGAGTGGCCCGGGCCGCGTTGTCACGCGCAGGGGATGGACCCGATCGACCCGCCCATCGGGCGCGGGTGTTCCGCAGGGGTATCGGTTGTATTTCGAGCCCTGGTCGGCGGAGCGCCCAAGATGACTGCCAGAGTTGAGGTCCTGTCCACAGGCACGCGCAGCGCGCGCGTGACGCCCATTCATGCCCCCGCATCGGCGGTGTCCGCGCTGATTCGCGAGGGCATCGTGGAGCTTGCCGGTGCCTGGCCGCTGCATCATCACGGGCAGCTCACCGATGTGCGCATCGCCTGGCGCCTGAGCGGTCCGGAACAGGCGCCAGTAGTGTGTGCTCTGGGTGGCATCTCGGCACATCGGCGCGTGTGCCTCACGACGGAGCCGCGCGCGGGCTGGTGGTCGGAGATCGCCGGGCCCGGCAAACCCCTGGACAGCGATCGCTGGCGAATACTGAGCTTCGATTTCCTGGGCGGCAGTGGCGAATCCACGGGTCCGCAGGCGGGAGCCAGCGACTTCCCCAGCATTTCCACCTATGACCAGGCGCGCGTGCTGGAGCAGCTGCTGGATGCACTGGGCATCGAGGCCCTGCGGGGCATCGCCGGCGGCTCCTATGGGGGCATGGTCGGTCTGGCATTTGCTGAACGTTTCCCGGACCGGGTGGCCAATCTGCTGGTCATTGGTGCCTCCGACCGCGCCCATCCCATGTCCAGCGCCTGGCGCAGCACCCAGCGACGCATGGTCCGGTTTGGTATCGAGGCCGGTCAGTCGGCACTGGGGATGGAGCTGGCGCGGGCGCTGGCCATGACGACCTATCGCTCGGCGGAGGAGTTTGCCGCCCGCTTCGATGGTCCCGCCGAGCAGATCGAGGGGCGTTTCGTATTCCCGGTAGAGCAGTATCTGGCGGCGCGTGGCCGGGATTACGCCGCGCAGCACCGGCCGGAATCCTTCCTGTGCCTGTCGGAATCGATCGATCTGCATCGGGTGGATGTGGCGCGTATTTTCGTGCCCACGAAGGTGGTCGGCATTCGCGAGGACCGCCTGGTGCCGCTGGCCGACATCCGCGCCATGGTGGCCCGATTGCAGCAGGGCCGGCTGCATGAAATTTCGTCCGTGTTCGGACACGACGCCTTCCTGAAGGAAACTGATCAATTGCGAAGCATTTTTGCCAATGTGCTCGGCGGTGCGGGATGAGCATCAGACCTGATGCGGTCACCCAGGCGGTGCGCGCCGGCCTGGAGAGTGATGCCGACACCGGCGCGGTGGTGCCGCCGATCCATCTGTCCACCACCTACGCCTTTCATGCCTTCGGGGAAAAGCGTTCCTATGACTACTCCCGCAGCGGCAATCCCACCCGCGACCTGCTGGCCAAGACGCTGGCGGATCTGGAGGGTGGGGTGGGCGCCTCGGTACTGGCCACCGGCATGGCCGCCATCACCCTCGTGGGCCATCTCTTGCCGGTCGGCGCGCGCATCGTCGCCCCGCACGACTGTTACGGCGGCACCTATCGCCTGTTCGAGGCCTGGCGTCGCCGTGGCGAGCTGCAGTGCGACTTCGTGGACTTTGGCGACGAGGCCGCGGTGCGCGCCGCCTTGGCCCGGCCTGCGGCGCTGCTGTGGATTGAAACCCCCAGCAACCCGCTGCTGCGGATCACCGACATTGCGCGCTTTGCGCAGGCCGGACACGACGCCGGAGCCCTGGTGGCGGTCGACAATACTTTCCTCTCGCCCTTATGGCAGAAGCCGCTGGCGCTCGGTGCGGACATTGTCGTGCACTCCACCACCAAGTATCTGAACGGTCACAGCGATGTGGTCGGGGGCGCGGTCATTGCGGCGACCCCGGAGCTGCACGAACGTCTGAGTTGGTGGGCAAATTGTCTGGGGCTCACGGGTGCGGCCTTTGACAGCTATCTGACGTTGCGGGGCCTGCGCACGCTCAGCGCGCGCCTGGAGCATCACGGGCGCAACGCCGGGCGCCTGGCCCAGTGGCTGCAGACCCAGCCGGGTGTCAACCGCGTCTTCTATCCCGGATTGCCCTCGCACCCCGGACATGAAATCGCGGCCCGGCAGCAGCAAGGCTTCGGTGCCATCGTGACCCTGGAGCTGGCGGGCGGGCACGATGCCGTGCGCGCACTGGTGTCACAGATGAAGTTTTTCTCGCTGGCCGAGAGTCTGGGTGGAGTGGAAAGCCTGGTGGCGCATCCGGCCACGATGACCCATGCCGCCATGGACCCGCAGGCCCGCCAGCTGGCGGGCCTCTCCGACGGTCTGCTGCGCGTGTCAGTCGGCATCGAGGCGTACGACGACCTGCGCGATGACTTTGCAGCGGGGCTGATGCGGGCACGCGCGGCGACCGCCTAGTCGAGGAGCGCTACGACCCGGTCGCCCACCTCGCGGGTGCTGACGGCCCGCACGCCCGCGACGGCAATGTCAGGCGTGCACAGTCCCGCGCTGATGGCCTGTGCCACCGCGGTCTCGACCCGCGCGGCTTCCGCGTGCAGTTGCAGAGAATGGCGCAGCAACAGCGCCACGCTCATGATCGTCCCGTAGGGATTGGCGAGACCTAAGCCCGCGATGTCGGGGGCTGAACCGTGAATGGGCTCGTACAGGCCGCGGCTGCCCTCACCCAGGGAGGCCGAGGGCAGCAGGCCCAGCGAGCCGGCCAGCATGGACGCCTCATCGGTGAGAATGTCACCGAACATGTTTTCCGTGAGCAGCACATCGAAGTCGCGCGGCCTGCGGATCAGATGCATCGCCGCGGCATCCACCAGGATATGTTCCAGCTGCAGGTCCGGGAATTCGCTCCGTACCACCCGCTCGCAGACCTCGCGCCACAGTCGGGAGGTCTCCAGCACATTCGACTTGTCGATGGAGGTCAGCTTGCCGCGCCGACCCTGCGCCAGACGGCAGGCCACCCGCGTCACGCGCTCGACCTCACCCACAGTGTAGGTGCACAGGTCGGTGGCCTGGTTGGCATCGCGCGTCTTCGCACCAAAGTAGATGCCGCCGGTGAGTTCGCGCACGAACATCAGGTCAACGCCTTCCAGCACTTCCGGTCGCAGCGTCGAGGCGCCGCGCAGGGCAGGGTGAATGGTCACGGGACGCAGATTGGCGAAGGTCCCCAGCGCCTTGCGCAGCGCCAGCAGGCCGGTTTCCGGACGCACCTTGGCATCCGGCGCGGACCATTTCGGGCCGCCAATGGCGCCCAGCAGGATGGCATTGGCAGCGAGACAGGAATTCAGGGTTGCCGCGGGTAGGGGCTCACCGGTCAGCTCGATGGCCGCGCCCCCGAAGGGGTGATGCTGCAGAGTGAATTGATGGCCGAAGCGCCGCGCGACCGCCTGCAGACAGCGCACGCCTTCGGCGGCAACCTCAGGGCCGATGCCGTCGCCGCCCAGTACAGTGATGGTTGCCTGCATGAATCAATTGTCCTTGTGGCGCTGCTCGTAGGCTGCGATGTGGTCCTGCTGCTGCAGCAGGAAGCCCAGTTCATCGACACCATTCAACAGGCAGTAGCGCGCGAAGGGATCGATCGGAAAGTTGACGCTGAGGCCATTGGGCAGCCGCAGGGTCGCGCTGGCCAGATCGATGCTGATCTGGCTGGCGGGATTCTCAATGAGCCAGCGGCTCGTGGTGTCATCCACGACAATGGGCAACAGGCCGTTCTTCAGCGAGTTATTGCGGAAAATGTCGGCGATCTCCGTGCTGATGACGGCGCGGAAGCCGTAATCCAGCAGCGCCCACGGGGCATGTTCGCGCGAGGAGCCGCAGCCGAAGTTGCGACCTGCAACCAGCACCTGGCAGCCGGTGGCCTGGGGCTGATTGAGGATGAACTCGGCCCTTGGGCTGCCGTCGGGCGCATAGCGCCAGTCGGCGAACAGCTGCTTGCCGAGTCCGAACCGCGTGGTCGTGGTCAGGAAGCGTGCCGGAATGATCTGGTCGGTGTCGATATTGCTCGCCGGCAAGACCACGGTACGGGAGCGGATGGTGGTGATTTTATCCATTATGGTTTTCCGCCCAGCAACTCGCGTGGATCGGTGATCCGGCCACGAATCGCACTGGCGGCGGCGGTCAGGGGGCTTGCCAGCAGCGTGCGGGCGCCTGCGCCCTGGCGGCCCTCGAAATTGCGATTGCTGGTGCTCACCGAGTACTCACCCCTTGCGACGGTGTCACCGTTCATGCCGATGCACATCGAACAGCCCGACTCACGCCACTCGGCGCCCGCCTCGATGAAGATCCGGTCCAGGCCCTCGGCCTCGGCTGCGGCCTTCACCTGCTGGGAACCTGGAACCACGAGCATGCGAACAGTGCCGGCGATTTTCCGTCCGCGCAGCAGCTGCGCGGCGCCGCGCAGATCGCCGAGCCGGCCGTTGGTGCAACTGCCGATGAACACGACATTCACCGGACGCCCGAGCAATGCTTCGCCGGACTGGAACCCCATGTAGGCGAGGGCCTTGTCGAACACCGGATCGCCCTTGCGGTCCGGCACCGTGCCAGTGATGGGAATCACCATGCCGGGATGGGTGCCGTAGGTGATCATGGGCTCGAGTATCGCGGCATCCATCGTGTGTTCACGGTCAAAGATCGCACCCGCATCCGTGGGCAGCGCACGCCAGCGTTCAACGGCGCGTTCCCAGGCTGCGCCGCTGGGCGAGCGCGGTTTGTCGGCCAGATAACTGAACGTGGTCTCATCCGGTGCAATCATGCCGGCACGCGCGCCGGCCTCGATCGACATGTTGCACACGGTCATGCGCTGTTCCATGTCGAGTGCACGAATCGCCTCGCCACGAAATTCCAGTACATGCCCGGTGCCGCCTTCGACGCCGATCTGGCCGATGATGGCCAGCACCAGGTCCTTGGCGGTGACCCCTGGCTGCAGCTTCTGGTTCACCTGGATGGCAAAGGTCTTGGGCCTGCGCTGCAGGATGCACTGCGTTGCGAACACATGACCCACTTCGGTGGTGCCGATGCCAAACGCCAGGGCGCCGAAGGCGCCGTGCGTGCTGGTATGGCTGTCGCCGCACACGATCGTACGGCCGGGACGGGTCAGGCCCAGCTCCGGTCCGATGATGTGGACGATGCCCCGCAGATCGCTGCTCATGTTCAGCAGCTCAATACCCGCCGCGGTGCAATTGCGCTCCAGTTGCTGGACCTGCCTGGCGGCAGCGGTCACCGGTACGCCATTGAATACCTGCTCGGTACGCGTCGGCGTGGAGTGATCCATGGTCGCCAGCGTCAGGTCCGTGCGCCGCACGGATAAACCCTTCTGGCGCAGGACTTCGAAGGCCTGCGGCGTGGTCACTTCATGAATCAGATGCAAGTCAATGAACAGCACCGCCGGGGTCTCGACGGTTTCGGGAGCGACTTCGTGCTGCTCCCAGACTTTCTGGAACATGGTCTTGGGCATGCTTGATCCTTCAATGCCTAGGCGCGACGGTCGTTCAGCCAGGGCATCTTGGCGCGCAAGGTGGCGCCGACCTTCTCGATCTGGCGGTCCATGTCCTGCTTGAGCAACTTGCGATACTCCTTCTGACCGGACTTGTTCTCATCGATCCACTGGCGAGCGAATTTGCCGGTCTGAATCTCCTTGAGGATCTTGCGCATCTCGTTCTTGGTCTTGTCGTTGATCACCCGCGGGCCGCGGGTCAGATCACCGTACTTGGCCGTGTCAGAGATGAACTGGTGCATCTTGGTGATGCCACCCTCGTGCAGCAGATCGACAATGAGCTTCAGCTCGTGCAGACACTCGTAGTAGGCGACTTCGGGCTGATAACCGGCTTCCACCAGCGTCTCGAAGCCCTTGACCACCAGCTCCGTGGCGCCGCCACACAGCACCGCCTGTTCGCCGAACAGATCCGTCTCGGTCTCTTCCGCGAAGGTCGTATCGAGCACGCCGCCGCGGGTGCCGCCGATGCCGTGGGCATAGGCCAGGGCGCGCGCATGGGCATTGCCTGTGGCGTCCTGCGCGACCGCAATCAGGCAGGGCACACCGCGACCCTGCTGGTACTGGCGACGCACCAGGTCACCGGGTCCCTTGGGGGCAATGAGCACCACATCCAGGTCGCGGCGCGCCTTGATGAGCTTGAAGTGCACATTGAAGCCGTGGGCGAACAGCAGTGTCGCGCCCTTCTTGACGGCGCCGATGACCGCGCCGTACAGGGCTTCCTGCGCCAGATCCGGCACCAGCATGGCGATCAGATCGGCATCGGCAACGGCCTGCACGGGCTCGGCGACTTCCAGCCCGTCCTTTTTGGCCTTCTTCCAGCTGGCGCCGCCCTTGCGCACGCCGGCCACGACGTCAAAGCCGCTGTCCTTGAGGTTCAGGGCGTGGGCACGGCCCTGGCTACCATAGCCGAGCACAGCAATTCGCGCGCCGCGCAAAGCCTTCTTGTTCACGTCCTTCTGCGAATACAACTTCATCGATACGCTCCCTTGAACTGCTGGACACACGCCAATCGGCCAAAATGCCGGGCGCATAAAAAACCCCGCATCCGCCCTGTCAAGGGGCCGTGCGGGGTCCTGGTGTTCGTAATGCCCTGTTGCCTGTGCAATGTTGGCCTCGAATGTCAGCAAATTCGTGCAAAATTGTCAATCGAATCGGGAGCTGCGGATGAGTGCTGAGCTGCTGTTGACGGAGGCGGGTGGGCTGGGGCGGCCTTTATGGCTGCTGAATGAGGCCACTCTTGCCTCGTGGCTGGCCCAACAGCCCGCGGCCGTGGTGCAGTGGGTGCGGACGAATAATTTCCAGGCCGAGCGCCAGCGTGTGTTGGTGTTGCCGGGGGAGGGCGGAGCTCTGGCCGGTGCCGTCATGGGTCTGGGACCCCTGCGCGAGCTCGATGAGCTCAATCTGTGGCACGCCGCCGGCCTCAGTGAGCGCCTGCCCGCCGCGCACTATCGAGTGGCCACTGCCCTGGCACCGCACGCGGCGACCCAATTCGCCCTCGGCTGGCTGATCGGCAGCTATCACATCACGCGCTATCGCAGCGGCCTGCAGACGCCACGCGCCGCGCTCATCGCCCCGCCCGGAGCCGATCTGCCATACGTCCGGGCCGCTGCCGAGGCCACGACGCTGGCGCGTGATCTCATCAATACTCCGGCCAATGACCTGGGACCCGCCGAGCTGGCGCAGGCCGGATTCGATCTGGCGGCACGTTTTGGCGCCCGTTGCCAGGTGCTCAGCGGTGCGGAGCTCGAGGCCCAAGGCTACCCGCTGATCCGTGCGGTGGGCGCGGGCAGTGCCCGCGAGCCTTGTCTGGTCGACCTGCGCTGGGGCTCGGCCGATGCCCCGCGGGTCACCCTGGTGGGCAAGGGCGTGTGTTTTGATACCGGTGGCCTGGACCTTAAGCCTGGCACTGCGATGCTGTTGATGAAAAAGGACATGGGCGGGGCGGCCTGTGCACTGGCGCTGGCCAGTATGCTCATGAGCCTGAATGCACCCATCCAGCTGCGGGTGCTGCTGCCCTGCGTGGAGAACAGCGTCGATGCGCTGTCTTATCGGCCTGGGGATGTCCTGCGCTCCCGCAAAGGGGTGACCATCGAGATCGGCAACACCGATGCCGAGGGACGCCTGATTCTGGCCGACGCGCTGGCTGAGGCCGATGCGGAATCACCGGACCTGCTGATCGACCTGGCGACGTTGACCGGCGCTGCCCGGACCGCGCTGGGACCCGAGTTGCCGGCTGCCTACAGCCCGGATGAGGCCCTGCTCGCCAGCGCCCGTGCTGCCGGTGAGGCGACCTGCGATCCTTTGTGGCCGATGCCGCTGTGGCTGGGATATGACGATGAATTCAGCAGCCGCATCGCCGATATTGGCAATGTCGCGGCGGGCCCGTTCGCCGGCTCCATCATCGCGGCGCTATTCTTGAAGCGCTTTGTCACCACCTCCCATGCCTGGCTGCACCTGGATCTTTTCGCCTGGAATCCCAAGGAGCGGCCCGGCCGCCCGGTGGGTGCCGAGGCGCAGTGCGTGCGGGCCCTGTACAGCTTGATCCGTCAACGCTTCGGTTGAACCTATGACCAAGAAAAAGGCACCCCTATCCATGCCCGGCCGCGTCCATGATCCACGCCAGTACTCGCGCCTGGTGGTCGATGGGGCCAAGCAGAGTCCTTCGCGCGCGATGTTGCGCGCGGTGGGTTGTGGCGATGCGGACTTCCACAAGCCGCAGATCGGAATCGCCTCCACCTGGGCCAATCTCACCCCCTGCAACATGCATATCGCCGAGCTGGCGCGGGCCGCCGCGGCCGGGGTGGATGCCGCCGGCGGCAAGAGCGTGATCTTCAACACCATCACGGTTTCGGATGGCATCTCCATGGGTTCCCCGGGCATGAGGTACTCGCTGGTGTCGCGCGAAGTCATCGCCGATTCCATCGAGACCGTGGTCGGGGCAGAGGGCTTTGACGGCTTCGTTGCCGTCGGCGGCTGCGACAAGAACATGCCCGGTTGCGCCATGGCCATGGCGCGTATGAACCGGCCGGCTGCATTCGTCTACGGCGGCACTATCCGGCCCGGCGTGCAACGCCGTGACATCGTATCGGTGTTCGAAGCGGTGGGTGCACACGCGGCGGGCACGATGACGGATGCGCAACTGCTGGAGATCGAGCGCACGGCGATTCCTGGCCCAGGCAGCTGCGGCGGCATGTATACGGCCAATACCATGGCCTCGGCCATCGAAGCCCTGGGCCTGTCGTTGCCGGACAGCTCGGCGCAGGAGGCGGTGAGTGCGGCCAAAAAACTGGATTGCGAGCACGCCGGCGCTGCCGTGGTGCGGCTGGTCGAGTCCGGAATCCGGCCGCGCGACATCCTCACGCGCCAGGCGTTCGAGAACGCCATTACCGTCACCATCGCCCTGGGAGGCTCAACGAACGCCGTGCTGCACCTGTTGGCCATCGCCCATGAGGCCCGCGTGAAGCTGCGGCTCGAGGATTTCACTCGCATCGGGCGGCGGGTGCCGGTGCTGGCGGATGTGCGCCCCAGCGGGCGCTACCTGATGTCGGAGCTGATCGCGATCGGCGGGATTCAGCCCCTGATGAAGATGCTGCTGGATGCCGGCCTGCTGCACGGCGAGTGCCTGACCGTGACCGGACAGACCCTGGCGCGGAATCTGGCCGCCGTGGGGGCCTACCCGGCGGGGCAGGACATCGTGCGGCCCTTATCCCAACCCATCAAAAAGAACAGCCATCTGATTGTTTTAAAGGGAAACGTGGCTCCGGAAGGCGCTGTGGCCAAGATCACGGGCAAGGAAGGCCTCGCCTTCGAGGGGCCGGCCAGGGTTTTTGACGGTGAGGAGGCGGCGACCGCCGCCATCCTCAACGGTACCGTGCGTGAGGGAGAGGTCGTGGTGATCCGCTATGAGGGACCCAAGGGCGGTCCCGGCATGCGCGAGATGCTCAGCCCCACCGGCGCGCTCATGGGACGGGGACTCGGCGGCAAGGTGGCCTTGATCACGGACGGCCGGTTCTCCGGCGGCAGCCATGGCTTTGTGGTTGGACATATCGCACCGGAAGCGGCGCTGGGTGGCCCGATCGGCCTGCTGCGCACCGGGGACCTCGTGACCATCGATGCCGTAAAACAAGCCATCGACGTGCGGCTGTCGGGCGCGCAGCTGCGCCGGAGGAAAGCGGCCTGGCGTGCGCGCAAGCCCTATGCCGTGACGGGAGTGCTCGCAAAATATGCTCATTTGGTGGGCAGCGCCTCAGGCGGCGCCGTGACCTGGACCGAGAAACAGGGGCGGTGAAGCGCAACGGGTACGTGGCCAGTTCGGTGGAATTAAAAAATGTTTATCGGCTTCTCGGGTCGCTCAGAACATTTAACTAGTTGTCAGTGCGCGTGGCGACAGTTACAGTTGAGTTATCAGCGACCGGTCGTTGATAAGTTGGTGGTTCGACGATGACATGGCAGCTGCAATGGGTGCACGCAGCCAGAGGGCTCCAAAAAAACCCGGGGGAATGCGTTTCGGACCTGTGCCCGATGCCTGATCATCCAGGCCAAGCGGGCACCAGAACAGAACCGGTCGGCGGTGTCAGCACTGCCGGCTCGAAAATTTGGTCCGGGACGGGCTTGCGTGCAGCGCAAAACGTGGTTACGTTGCGAAGCGCGACAATGTGCCCGTCAGATGGATTGGTAAAGACAACGACACAAGTATGGC
>DASXFV010000020.1:0-44701 GCA_036489445.1 Steroidobacteraceae bacterium
TCCCGCCCGCGCTGATCGGTGCCGCGGCCGCCTGGCTGCTGTTCAACGGCAATGTGGTGGATGCCGGCGGCCTCACCTTCCAGATGAATGTTCCGCCGCACCTGCTGGTGGTCAGCATTTTCTGGGCGCTTGCCATCGCACTGATCGGCGGCTTTCTGCCGGCCATGCGTGCGGCAACCATGCCGGTGGCCGTCGCCCTGCGAGGCACCTGAAGCGAACGGCAAACAAAAGGCCGATGTTCCGTTAGGAACACCGGCCTTACGTCTATCAACGGATCGGGCGGTCAGATGGCCTGATTGATGACCTTCGACTGGGTGAATTCCTCCAGTCCTTCCTGACCCATCTCGGCGCCGAAACCGGACTGCTTGGCACCGCCGAACGGCACATCGACCGGCAGGTCCAGGTGCTTGTTCACCCAGACCGTACCCGATTCAATGCGCAGCGCGGTTTCATAGGCACGCTTGTCATTGGATGACCAGACAGTGCCGCCGAGCCCGTACTCCGTGCTGTTGATGCGGGCAATCGCATCATCCAGGCTGCTATAACGCAGCACCGGCAGCACGGGACCGAACTGCTCTTCTTGAACCAGGCGGGTATTGTCCGGGATGTCACGCACAATGGTCGGACGCACGAAGTAGCCGCGACCCGAGTGGGGCTTGCCACCGGCAACGATCTTGCCATGAGTGCGGGCGTCTTCGATGTACTCGTTGACCTTCTTGAACTGCGTAGCGTTCTGCACCGGTCCGTACTGGGTTTTCGGATCCAGCCCATCGCCCACCACCGCAGCATCGGCCAGCTTGGCCAGCTCCGAGCACACTGCCTCGTACATGGACTCGGGCACATAGGCGCGCTTGATGGCCAGACACACCTGGCCGCTGTTGACCATGGAGCCGGCAAACAGGCTGGCAGCAGCCTTTTTCGGATCCAGGTCATCCAGCACCAGGGCCGCATCATTGCCGCCCAGTTCCAGAGTGAGGCGCTTGATGGTGCCGGCGACGCTGGCCATGACCTTCTTGCCGGTCGCAGTGGAGCCGGTGAAGGCCACCTTGGCGACATCCGGATGCGAGGTCAATGCATTACCCAGATCATTCACATCCGTGATGACATTGACGACGCCGGCCGGAAAGATCCTGGCGCACAGCTCGGCCAGGCGCAGCGTCGACAGCGGTGTGGTGGGGGCAGGCTTCACGACCACGGTATTGCCGGCGAGCAGCGCCGGGGCCAGCTTGATCATCAGAAGGATGACGGGGAAGTTCCAGGGCGTGATGGCGGCCACTACGCCCAGCGGCACATGGTGCTGAACGATGCGGCTGCCATCACCTTCCTTCAGTACCTTGGACGGCAGGTCCATGGCGGCGAAGGTCTGGATCATGTGAATGGCGCCGCCGATCTCATGCTTGGCCCCGGCCAGGGGCTTGCCCTGCTCCTGGGTCAGCACCCGCGCAATGTCGTCCAGGGAGGCGCCAATGGCGTCCGCAAACTTCAACAGCAGGCGGCGACGCTCGGCAATCGGTGTGACGGACCAGGCCGGAAAGGCCGCCTTGGCGGCCGCGACAGCCTGGTTGAGTTGGCCTAAGTCAGCGCGCGGGCACGCGGCCAGCAGTTCCTCCGTGGCCGGGTTGATGACATCGAAGGTGGACGCGCCCGGGACCAGCCGGCCGTTGATCAGCAAGTTGAACTCGGAAGCCGGATAGGTCTGCAACTGGGCATTCATGAGCCGTCTCCTTAGGGGATTATCGGCAGAAATATACCCCAAATTCTCGAGCACGATTCGGCCTCCCCGGGCACTGCCAAGTCCCCCCGTGCGACGGCCCGCAGCCTGGGCCTGCTGGCAAAAGGGCACGAATGATGCAACTCATTGATATTCAAACTCAGAATGGCTGTCGGACCTTGCCTTCAGCTGGTGCCAGGCGGTTCGGACCGGGCCCTGGCCCGCCGGCCGGACGCGCCCGATGCCGCCGCCAACGTGGCGCATCTCACGTTGTGAGGGTTTGGAAATTTTAACGGTCGAGCTCTCGGCTATTCTAGCTGCGGTGGGTGCGGCCACGGATTGACGTTCCCTGGGAGGAGTTCCGACGTGAATGGTATTACCCCCAACGGGTACCCTTCAGATGACCATCCGGTGACCCCGCGCGAGAAGGCGCTGAAGGTCAATCTGGATCCCGGCTGCTACGGCAGTTTTGCGGAAATCGGCGCCGGACAGGAAGTCGTGCGCTGGTTCTTTCGCGCCGGCGGGGCTGCCGGCACCATCTCCAAGAGCATTTCGGCCTACGACATGAAGGTGTCGGATGCCATTTATGGACCCTGTGTCCGCTACGTGTGTCGTGAGCGGCTGCAATCCATGCTGGATTACGAACAGAACCTGAACATCGAGCGTCTGGTCGCCGGCCGGGGCACGACGACGGCTTTCTTTACCTTCGCCGATACGGTGTCGGCCCGCAGCTTCCGCGGCAACAACGAATGCCATGGCTGGCTGGGCATCAAGTTCCAGCCACGTCCCATGGCGGACAGCAGCCAGATCATCATCCATGTGCGCATGCTGGACGTGGAGAACGCCCTGCAGCAGGAAGCGTTGGGGATCGTTGGCCTGAACCTGATCTACGGTGCGCAGTACTTTGACCATGAGCCTGACCGCCTGGTGGAGTCGCTGCTGGATGGGTTGAGCACGGATCGCATCGAGATCGATCTCATCGAATTCTCGGGTCCCGAATTCAGTCAGGTGGATAACCGTGTCATGAGTCTGCGGCTGGTGCAGCTTGGCCTGACAGGGGCGGCCATGTTCTCCAGCGACGGCAAAGTACTGCAGCCGTCGGAAGTGCTGCACAAGAAGCCCGTGCTGGTGGAGCGCGGGCGCTTCCGCCCGGTCACCTACGTGAACCTGGATCTGGCGCGCTCGGCGCTGCGCGCCTTCGAGGCCGAGGGCTCCGATGTCCAGCCCGGGGAGACCATCTCGCTCATGGAAATCACCATGAGCAGCCTCACCAATGACGGCGCCGTGGATCTGCAGGATTTCATCAGTCGTGCCGAGGTCCTGGCCGCCACCGGTCACACTGTGATGATCTCGGATTTCGCCGAATACTATCGCCTGGCAGCCTACCTGTTCCGCTACACCAACCGCCGCGTCGGGCTGGCGATGGGTGCGATGCACCTGCAGGCCATTTTTGACGAGTCCTACTACACCCGGCTGGACGGCGGCATCCTGGAAAGCTTCGGCCGCCTGTTCCGCAACAATCTCAGACTGTACATCTACCCCTACATGGATCAGCAAACCGGCAAGCTGGTGACGGTGGACGATGTGGATGTCGGGGATTCCCTGCGGCAGCTGTACGGCTACCTGCTGTCACGGCGCTGTATCGTGCAACTGGGGGATGCCAATCACACCTACCTGAGCATCTACTCGCCCGATGTGCTGCGCAAGATCAACTCCGGTAACACCGAATGGGAAACCATGGTGCCGCCCGAGGTTGCCCATGCCATCAAAAGCCGCGGGCTGTTCGGCTATCAATAGCGAACTGTCGGCGCCTGCGGTATAACGAAGCCGGGGGGTGTTGATGAAGCTACTGCATACCATGGTGCGCGTGGGGGACCTGTCCAGGTCCATCGATTTCTATACCAATGTCCTGGGCATGAAACTGCTGCGCAGCGTTGATGTCCCGGCGCACCAATACAAGCTGGCATTCGTGGGCTACGGCGCCGGCAATGCGGACGGCTCCGCCGAAATCGAGCTCACCTATAACTACGGCGTGTCGGCCTATGACCTGGGCAAGGCGTTCGGTCATTTCGCAATCGGGGTCGAGAATGTCGCCGCCACCTGCGAGCGCATCCGCGCCGCCGGGGGCCCTATCGTGCGCGAGGCCGGCCCCGTGAAGGGCGGTACCACGGTGATCGCGTTTGTCGAGGATCCGGACGGCTACAAAATCGAGCTCATCGAAAGGCCGTCACGGGACTGAAGGCTCACAGGCCCGGGTAGGGCCTGCGCGGCGACTGTCGAGGAACATGATGCACAAGAAGTACATGCTGGTCACGATGCTGATCACCGTGGTGGCACTCTGCCCCGCACTGGTGCGGGCGGAAAATCTCATCAACTGCAAGACCCGCGCCTGCTACAACCGGCTGGTGGACGACTATCTGGCTGCGCTCGTCGCCCACGACCCCAGCAGGATCGCCTTCGCGCCGGATGCCCGATTTGTCGAGAACATCAAGGCCACGAAGATTGGCGATGGACTGTGGAAGACCGCCTCCGCTGTGCCCACGACCTTCAAGATCTATGTCCCCGATCCGATCTCAGGCCAGGTCGGTTTCATGGGCGTCCTGCAGGAAGCGGGCAAACCCGTCCTGCTGGGGCTGCGCCTGCAGGTGTTCGAGGGACATGTCATCGAGGCCGAGCACGTGATTGCGCGGGATCTCAGTGCACAAAGCCTGGCCAATCTGCAGGTGGCCCGACCGGTCTTCGGCCGGGTGATCCCGGAGCCCATGCGCATGCCGCGCTATCAGATCAAGGGCATTGCCTATTCATACTACGATGCACTGGATTTCAATGACGGGGACCTGGCCCCCATGGGTCGCGACTGCGACCGACACGAGAATGGCCGGGAATCCAGCGGCAGCCGCGCGCCGGTAACGGCGGATACGCCGAAACCCAACTACAGCGCCATGGACTGCACGCGGCAGTTCAGCAGCGGCATGATGGCGTACATCGACAACATCGATAACATCCGGGTGCTGGCCGTCGATCCGGTCACCGGTCTCGCATTCGGGCTCTCACATTTTCACCACAGCATGAAGCACCATGTGTTCCCCATCAAAGGCGTGCCGGGTGTGACCCAGCGCGAAGTGAAAAGTCAGCCGTTCGATCTGCCGGCGGCGCATATCTTCAAGATCAGCGGCGGCAAGCTCCACCAGATCGAAGCCATGGGTTTCCTGGCGCCATACAACTCGCCCTCGGGCTGGTAGCCCGATGCGGTTCGCGGCAGGGGTACTGGCGAGCCTGCTGGCGATCCAGGTGCTGGCGCAAACACCCGCAGCGCCGGTCCCACCCACGGCCGATCATTATCACAACTTCGGCGTCGCGGTGTACGCGCGCGCGTATGAAGTCGACAGGATGAAGGACCCCAAGTGGCTGCAGCAATCCTGGGACGTCATCTCGCGCGCGGTGAAGGTCAACAAGGTGTACCTGGAGACCCATCGCGACAAGCTGCTGGTGGACGCGGATACCCTGGAGAAAGCCAAGGCATTCTTCGCCGCCCACGGGGTTCAGACATTCGGCGGCATCACCTGGACGCGCAACGAACGCAACCGGTTCGAGACCTTCTGCTACTCGAACGCCGAGGATCGCGCATGGGTGAAGCATGTGGCCGAGGAGACGGCGCGGCACTTCGACAACATCATCCTGGATGATTTCTTCTTCACCAGCTGCAAGTCTGAAGAGGAGATCAAAGCCAGGGGCAACCGGACCTGGACCCAGTATCGCATCGAGCGCATGCGCGAGGTGGCACGCGACCTGGTGCTTGGCCCCGCCCGCAAGGTCAATCCAAGGGTCCGTATCGTCATCAAGTTTCCGAACTGGTACGAGCACTTCCAGGACATGGGTTTTGATCTCGCGCAGGAGCCTGTGCTGTTCGATGGCGTTTACACCGGCACCGAGACCCGCGACCCGGTCTCCAGCGCGCAGCATCTGCAGGCCTACAACGGCTACTCCAGTTTCCGCTACTTCGAGAACCTGCGCCCGGGGTTCAATCACGGCGGCTGGGTCGATCCGCCCGGCGTGCGCAGCCTGGACAACTATGCTGAACAGTTGTGGGTGACCCTGTTTGCCAAGGCACCTGAGATCACATTGTTCGATTATCGCCAGCTCCTCGGCGCCTTCAGCCCCGAGCTGCGCGGGGTCTGGCAGAACGGCGCAGACACCAGCTTCAGGTACGACGCCATGATGCGCGCCTACTATGGGGAATCCGGCGCCACGGCGCCGGCCCCGACGTATGCAGTACCGGCGGGTGTCGCCCTGGGGCAGGTGGATAGCCTGATCGGTCAGCTGGGCAAACCCCAAGGCGTTGCGGTCTATCGGCCGTTCGGCTCGCTCGGCGAGGACTTCCTGCCGAGCTTCCTGGGCATGATCGGAGTCCCCATCGATCTGCAGCCGCATTTTCCGACGGGTGCACATACCGTCCTGCTGACCCAGGATGCGGCGGCCGATCCAAAAATCGTCGACCTCATCGAACGCCAGGTGCGCGAGGGCGGCAATGTGATCATCACGTCCGGCCTGCTGGACAAGCTGCAATCGCGCGGCATCGGGCGGCTCGTGGATCTGTCGGTGAGCGGCCACGACGCACTGGTGAAGTCCTTCCTGGGCGGGCGGACCGCCATCGACATCGGCGAGCCCATGCTCATCCCCCAGGTGCACTACATCACCAACGATACCTGGGAACTGGCGTCTTCCGTCGCGGGTGACAATGGGTTCCCGATGGTGACCGATTCGCAGTACGGCAAGGGACATCTGTTCGTGATCACCATCCCGAACAATTTCGCGGATCTGTACCGGCTGCCCGCCTCCATACTCGAGGTCTATCGGCGCACCGCCAGCGCCGATCTTCCCGTGCGCATGACGGACGGGGCCGCCAAGGTCGCTCTCTACGAATACGATAATGGCGCCCTGGTGCTGGAGTCCTTCAATAACGAGGCCGTGACGGTGCAGGTGGCCGTGCCCGCTCAGGTCGTGACGCTGCGCAATCTGGACACCGGCGCACTGCTGCAGAAGCTGCCACCCGCCCCGCGGGGATTCAGTTTCAGCGCTGCGCCGGAGCCGCCGACCTCCCGCTTCACGGTCAAGATTCCTCCACACTCCTATGTGGCGTTCTCGATACGCTAACCCGAGGCAATAGCGACGGCATGCAGAACCCAGCCAGCCAGTTGCTCGCGGGTGTGGAACTCGGGGGTACCAAGTGCATCTGCATCCTGGGCACCGGTCCAACCGACATCCGCGCGCAGGTCGAGCTGCCGACACAGGGGCCCGCGATCACTCTTGAGGCCCTTGAGGCTGTATTGGACGGATGGCGCGCGCAAGGTCTGGATTTTGCAGCCATCGGCCTGGCGGCCTTCGGTCCGCTGAATCTGCGGCACGAGTCCCCGCGCTTCGGCTGGGTGTCGCGAACCGTCAAGCCTGGCTGGTCTGACACCGAGCTGGCAGGCCGCTTCGCGCGGCGCTATCAGATCCCCATCGGGATCGATACCGATGTCAATGCCGCAGCCCGTGCCGAGGGTCGCTGGGGTGGTGCGCAGGGGCTGGCGGACTTTGCATATGTGACCGTGGGTACAGGTATTGGCGCAGGCGTCATTATCCATGGGCTGGCGGTGTCCGGCGCCAATCACACCGAGCTTGGACATATCCGCGTGGTGCGGATGGCGGGAGACGAGTTTCCCGGCGTTTGTCCCTTTCATGGCGACTGCCTGGAGGGGCTGGCATCGGGGCCGGCCATTGAAGCGCGGGTGCGGCACAAGCCTGGTGAGCTGTCCCCGGATGATCCGGCTTGGGAGCCGGTTGCGCATGCGCTCGCACAATTGTGTCAGACACTGGTGCTGTGCACTGGGCCGCGGCGGATTTTTCTGGGCGGCGGCGTGATGAGCGGGCAGCCGCAGCTGTTTGCGAGGATCCACCGGTGCCTGGTGAGCAGTCTCAATGGCTATATGACCACCGAGGAGGTTGGGGCCGGTCTTGAGCGCTTTATAGTGCCCCCGGGCCTCGGCGCCGCGGTGGGCCCCTTGGGGGCGCTGGCGGTCGCAGCGGACCGGTTGCTCGGGACGTGAGAGACGGCCGCGACATTCCCAGAAAAAAAGGTAAACGACGCCCATGAACAAGATGTCCATTCTCCCGCAAGCACGGCAGATGCATGGCCGTCTCGTGCACTGGCTGATCGACGACGCCTATCCGCTGTGGGCCACGGATGGTTTCGATTCCCTGCATCGCACATTCAATGAACGACTGGTCCCGGGCGCCGCAGTGCCGGATGAACCGCGACGGGCCCGGGTGCAGACCCGGCAGGTCTATGCCTATTCACGCGCGGGGAACCTGGGATGGCGAGGGGATGCCCGTAACCTGGTCGTTGCTGGCCTGACCTTTTTTCTGCGGCATTATCTGCGCGATGACGGGTTGTTTCACACCCTGGTGGGGCCCGATGGCACGGTCCGCGATGACCGCGCGGTGCTTTATGATCAGGCTTTCGCATTGCTGGCGTTGGCCAGCTGCCAGGAGGTCCTGGGGGCGGCAGAGCACATCATCAGCCAGGGTGAGCAGCTGCGCAGCCGGCTCATGGAGCGCATGCATCGTCCCGGCGGAGGCTTTGATTCGGGAATCCCGGATCGGATTCCGCTGCTGTCGAATCCCCACATGCATCTGTTTGAGGCGGCGCAGGCTTGGCTGGCCGTGTCCGTCGATCCGGTCTGGGGCGCGCTCGCAGACGAAATCTGCGGCATTGCCCTGAAGCATTTCATCGATCCGCGCACCGGCGCTCTGCCTGAACTGTTTGACGAGAATTGGCAGCCCCTGCCGCAGTCCACGCCGGGTCAGGCGATCGAGCCCGGACACCAGTTCGAGTGGGCGTGGCTGCTGCTGTGTCAGGAGGACAGCCTGGGCAGTCCCACGCGCAAGGCCGCCCAACGCTTGTTTGAGATCGGCGAAAACCACGGCGTGCGCGGCGGCGTCGCCGTCAATGCCCTGAGCATGGATCTGCGCGTCATGGACCCGGCGGCGCGCCTGTGGCCGCAAACCGAGCGACTCAAGGCGGCGTGCCGCTTGGGGGCACTGACAGGCGAGGAGCGGTACTGGAACAGCGCACTGGGTGCCGCACAGAGCCTGTGGCGCTTCCTCGATCATGGGTCCAACGGTCTGTGGTACGACAAGCTCGATCGCGAGGGGAAGTTTGTAGTGGAGCCCGCTCCTGCGAGCAGCTTCTACCACATCATCTGCGCCATCGCGGAGTTCGGTGAGGCGCTGAAACGGGTGGGCTGAGACACCCGGCCGCGCGCGTCCCGCCGCTGCAGATTGCCGCGCGGGGTAGACCCGCGCGGCAATGGGTTCCGGTCAGGGCTTGCCGACCTCTATCGCCGTCGCCTTGAAGGGCTTCGGCTCCGCGGCCGGGGCCGATGAGCCAGGACGGCGCATCATCGCCGAGAGCTGACCTTCGCAGACGTAGGCAGTCCTACCCACGACTGTGACCGCGACCGGGCCATCCGGATAACCCTGCTTGATCAGTTCAACCTTGCCGTTGTTACCCTCGAAGGTGACCTTCTCAAGCTTGCCGCCGTCGCCACCCTCCACGATCAGCACGGCCGACTTGCCGAAGGTGCGCATGCCGTCCGGCCGGGAGATCGGACGATCCAGCGTGATTTCCACCGGAGTGCCTGCAGTCCCGTCCTTATTGATTGCAACGCTGAACAGCTTGCTGGCAGCCAGCTCGTTGACGATCACGCGATGGCCGAGTACGGAGACGCCATCCACCGCGCCGCCCCGCTTACCCAGGCCGCCATCACCGCCGGCCCACACTTCAAGGGCTGTGCCACCCTTCTTCAGCACCTCAACCTGCATGTTGTTGGTGTCGGTGGCGAACGTCGTGCCGTCGGCAGTCGTCGCGATGTCATTGCAGAGCGCGCCCGCGGTCGCGAACGGATAGTGACCCTTGGGAGCGCCCGTCTTCAGGTCAAACGCATACAGCGTCGCCGGCGGACCGCCCGGCGGCCCCAGCAAGTTGGAGCATGCCCACAGCGTGTTGGTTTTGCTGTCGGCGTAGACACCGAAAGTGCTCTGGACCCCATCGGTCCCGGGCTGCACAAAGGGCTCGGCTTTGTCGGCGCCGGGCGCTGCGCGGTAGATCATCTTATTGCCGATGCTGCCGAAGTAGACGGAGCCGTCGGCAGAGGAGGTCATGCTTTCGGGGAACACCTTTTCGCCATCAACGGTGATGGTCTGCGGCAGGGCGGCGAAGGCTCCCTGGGTGCGCAGGACAAGGGCCAGGCCGGCGGCCAGCGCGCTGGCCTTCATAGTTGTCTTGAACATTATTTATATCCCTTAAATGACTGACAGATCGTTCAATGCTTGTAGGAGATGCGGTAGACGAGATTGGCGCCATCGTCGCTGAGGAGCAGCGAGCCGTCGCGATTCTCCAGCAGGGCGACCGGGCGGCCCCAGGCGTTGCCATCGTCCACGATGAATCCAACCAGGAAGTCGTCGTACTCACCGGTGGGCACACCGTTCTTCATGCGCACGCGCACGACCTTGTGGCCCGTGCGGAAGGCGCGGTTCCAGGAGCCATGCAGGACGGCGAAGCCATCGCCCACATACTCCTTGGGAAAGGCCGAGGCGCCGGAGTTGGCGGTATAGAACTCCAGGTTCAGCGAAGCTGAGTGCGCCTGGTAGGGCACATCCGGCGAGGTGACCTTGCCCGCCAGGTCGGGTCGCTCGCCGGCATGGCGCGGATCCTCATGGTTACCCATGTAGTACCAGGGCCAGCCGTACCAGGCGCCTTGTATCACGCGCGTGGAATAGTCGGGCACCAGGTCATCGCCCAGCATGTCGCGCTCGTTGGTCGTGCACCAGAGCGCGCCATTGCCCGGCTGCACCGTCAGGCTGACGCAATTGCGGATGCCGCTGGCGTACACCTTGCCCGGCTTGTTGGAACCCACGTCAAAGACCAGCACGTCGCCGCGGTTCTCATTGCTGCCCCAGGCCGCGCCAAAACCATGCACGGCCTCCCAGGCCTTGGCCTCGGCGACGGTCTTCTTCGGCATGTCTTCGGCGATGTTGGACTGCGAGCCCACCGACACGTACATCTTCCTGCCGTCCGGGGAGAAAACGACATCGCGCGAGAAATGGCCGCCGCCCGCGACGGGCGAGAGCTGCGGTACGATGATCTGCGGAACGCCGCTGGCCTGGGTATCACCCGGCTTGTACGCGTAGCGCACCACCCGGTTGGTCTCGGCGACATACAGCCATTGCGGATGCCGGGCATTCGGGTAGAAGGCCAGGCCATGCGGCAGCACCAGGCCCTGCGCGAAGGTGGTGATCTGGTCCGCATGGGTACCGTCGGCCGACGGACGCATCACCACGACCTTGCTGGCATTCGTCTCGCTCAGGAAAATATCCCCGTTGGGGGCGAGCAGCATCTTGCGCGCCCCGGTCGTACCGGTGGCGAACACCGACAGCGTGAAGCCCGGCGGCAGTTTCACATTGGCATCGGCCGGCTTGGGCACGAGGCGCGGAAACTTCGCCGTGGAGGGGGTGTCATATGGGGCCGGCAGCTTGGCCAGATCGATGCGGTGGATCCGACCCGGGACATCATTCTTCCAGTCGTCAAAGCCCTTGACGGGTTTGGTGGCTCCCGGGGCCGCCGGCGGCGGTCCGAACTGGCCGCGCGCGAAGTTGGGGGTAGTGGGCTTGAACGTGCCGTCCTTGACCGCCTGAAAGTAGGCAATCAGGTTGGTGCGTTCGGTGTTGTCCGGCACCGGGATTACCATGGCCGAACCTGGTACCACGACAGTGGGCGCGGTCAGAAAGCGGTTCAGCGTCGCGGCGTCCCAAGTCAGGCCGGAGCCCTTCATGGCGGCGGTATAGCCGAAGTCCGTGCTCGCGGCATGGCGGCCGAAGACGCCATTCAGGTTGGGGCCCTGGCCCCCGCCGTTGTCACCGGGTTCGGCGCTGTGGCACAGCGCGCACTGGGCGCGGAAGACGGCCTTGCCGGCGTTTGCATCGGCACCAAAAGATGGTGCGGCGCACACCAGCGCGGCCAGCAAAGCTGCCGTCATCATGGATCGCATATGTCCCCCTGCGGACAATGAATGAATGTTTGAGACCGGCGCTGGACGCGCGGTATATCTGACAGGATATAACGCAATTCCCGGCAGGGCTAGGCCATCTCCGGAACATCAGTTCCTGCATGCCGACCCGGGTCGTCGTCGGGCAGTTGCCAGAAGATCCAGGCTGATGCGGTCGTCATCAGCCCGACACACAGGAATGTGGCATGGAACACCTTCAGGCCATGCTCATGGCCGAAGTTGTCCGTGAAGGCCGCCAGCAGACCCGCCGCCGCGGCCACCGCCAGGCTCATGGCCAGCATCTGTACCATCGACAGCATGCTGTTGCCGCTGCTGGCCTCCGGGCCGTCCAAGTCCTTGAGCGTCAGGGTATTCATGGCCGTGAACTGCAGCGAGTTGACAATGCCCAGCACGGCCAGCAGCGGCAGCATCGCCCACAACGGCGTCGACTGGGTCAGGAGGGAAAAACTTGCCATGGCCAGCCCCACCAGCAAGGTGTTGCCCACCAGCGCCGTGCGGTAACCGAAGCGGTGAATCAGGGAGGTGACGGTGCGTTTGGTCAGCATGGCTGCCAGCGACGTGGGCAGCAGCATCAAGCCCGCGTGCAGGGGCGAAAATCCCAGCTCCACCTGCAGGAACAGCGGAATCAGATAGGGCATGCTGCCATTGCCGAGCCTCGCGAAGAGGTTGCCGAGCAGTCCAATGCTGAACGTCGGGATGCGGAACACGGCCGGCGGAAACAGCGGATGCGCCTGCTGTGTGGCGCGCAGCCAATAACCGACCAGGCTGGCCAGGCCGAAGACCAGCAGCAACAGCACCGTCGCGTGGTGCAGGTTCAGCTCCGAGAGGCCATCCAGGCCAATGGAGACCGTGATCATGCCCAGCGCCAGCAGGCCGTAGCCGGCGAAATCAAATGGCGGTACCGAGATCACCCGGGGCAGCCGCATGTGGCGCAGAGTGGCAACGGCGCCGGCAATGCCAATGGGCAGGTTGATGAGGAATATCCAGTGCCAGTTGGCGACCTCCACCAACCAGCCGCCCAGGGTCGGACCGATCAGCGGACCCACCAGCCCTGGGATGGCCACGAAACTCATCGCCGGCAACAGCCGCTCGCGCGGAAAGGTCTGCAACAGTGCGAGGCGCCCGATGGGCAGGAGCATGGCGCCGCCGGCGCCCTGCAGGACCCGCGCGCCGGTGAGCTGCATCAGGGTATGGGAGGCGGCGCACAGCAGCGAGCCGGCGGTGAAGACAATGATGGCGCTCAGGAAGGCGCGCCGGATGCCGAAACGGTCCGCAATCCAGCCGGACGCCGGGATCAGCATGGCCATTGTCAGGGAATAGGCGATGACCACGGACTGCATGCGCAGCGCGCCCTCGCCCAGGCTTCTCGCCATGGCCGGCAGAGCCGTATTGACAATGGTGGCATCCAGCGTCTGCATGAAGAAGCTGGCCGACACCAGCCACAGCAGCGGTTGCAGTGAGCGCTGGGGATCGGGGCTGACGGTGCGAGCGGACTGGATAATCAAGAAGCGCGACTTGGCGGCTTAGGTTCTGCAGCGTATCAGCCGCCGGAGCGTTTGGCCTCATATCCGAGTTTGACCAGTTCCTGAACCAGTCGGTCCCGGTGATCGCCCTGGATTTCGATCTTACCGTCCTTGACGGCACCACCGGCGCCGCACAGTTTCTTCAACTTCGTGCCGAGTGCTTCAAGGTCCGGACCTGACAGCGGCAGTCCGGTCACGACCGATACGCCCTTGCCGCTGCGACCTGCGGTTTCCCGACCGACGCGCACCGGAACCTTGCCCTTACCTGCAGGAGTTGCCAGGCCACTGGGGGCCAGCGCCCTGAGGCGCGCGGCCGGGTCGGCTTTGACGACCACGCCGCGGAATGTATGTCGGGGTTTCATGGTGAGACTCAAGCGTATCGCAGGGCGGGTGGCCACTTCAGATAGAACGCGTATTGGATGCGGCAATCGTGGAGGAACAGCAGCGGTCCGTAGCCTGCGCACTGGAGCACCCGCCGGTGGCCTACCCAGACCGCCAAAGCCGCGCCAGTCAGGAGGATCTGGTCCCAGGCACTCAGCAGGGGTTTCACCGCGCCTGGCTTGGGCGTCTGCATGGCCCGCAGCAGCTGGGACTCAAACGCCACATGGACCAGTCCATCGGCCGCCAGGGCGCGGCACAGGATCTGCAGGCGCCGACAGTCGGTCACCACCTCCAGCGAGCGGTAATAGACGATGCCGATGATCTGCGCGGTGAGCATGATGCGTAGCCGTGCCTCAAGTGCGCCCAGTCGGCGCAACCATCGCAGCAGCTGATCCGTCAGGGCGCGCTCGCGTGTGGGGATCTCGTGATCCTGCATGAACTCCTCCAGCAGGCGTGCGTGCCGCGCTTCTTCGGCAATGAAGTGATCGAAGATTTCCACCAATGGATGCTCGTGCTGCGAATCGCAATATCGATGCACGGCCCCCCGCAGCTGCGCGCCCGTGGAACTTTCACCCAGCTGGAAGGTGGCGATGGAGTCACCGATCAGGCGCCGTTCGCGCCCCGTCAGGGTGTCATCGAGTCGCGCCGGCACCTGCCGCGGATGTGCCGCCTGACTGCGGAAGTGTGCAAGCCAGACCGGAAGATCCTGAAGCATGATGGTCACCTGCGCCGTGGGAGGTTGATACCGATGCTCGCGCGTCATTCGGCCATCCAGGTGGGGCAATTCGGGCAGATTGTGGCAGGATGATACCCATCGGGATTAAGCGCGGGAGTTCTCAGTGTATGGATTGAGAAAGGCTGCCAGCCTGCTGGTAGCGCTTCTGGCCAATGCCGCGGGCGCGGCATCGCAACCGATCCACGCCGAGCCCAACACCGATACGCGCTTTGCCACTCTCGAACACGCCTACGTGGTGTACAGCATGAGCCGTTACCCGGTGATGGCCACCTACCTGGGCGGCTCGGGGTTTGATCCGAGCCTGGCCGGCGTGGATGGCACGCTGCGTGACTACTCGCCCGCAGCGATTGCCGCGGACGATGCGCATCTGCGTCAACTGCGCAGCCAGTTCGCGCAGCTGGAGCCGCGGCGCCTCTCGGCGCCGCGGCGAATCGACCGCACCGTGGCGCTGGCACAGATCGAATTTCTGTTGCATCAGCACGAGGTGCTGCGGCATCAGCTGAACTGCCTCGACTCCTATACCGATGAGCCGGTGCGTGGCGTGGACTGGCAGATCCAGGGCATGACGCCTACGGGTACCCTCACCTACGGCACCGAGGCGCAGTGGGAGCAGGTGATCGCCCGCACGCGCGCGGTGCCGGCGTATCTGGCGACGGCGCGCGCGCAATTGGCTGCGGGTGTGCGCACCGGGCACCCACCCGACTGGCGTGTGCTCATGCAGTTTGGTCTGAACGGTACTGCCGCAGACGGCGAATATTTTGCCAGGACTATGCCGGGAATTGCCCAGCAGGCGTTGACCGGCGCCAACCGCGAAGCGCTGCTGCACCAATTGCAGCAGGTCGGCAAGGATGCCGCGGCGGCGTACCAGCAGCTGCGCGATTATATCGCCAGCACTTTCTTCCTGGACCCGACGGGCACCGATGTGAGAGCGCTGAAGCCACAGTTCCGCAGTGACCGATATGCACTAGGTGAGGCTGAGTATGACTGGGCATTGCACAACAACCTGCACGTGGCAACCACGGCGGCGGCGTTGTACGCACAGTCGTGGCCCATCGTGCAGGCCGCGCGCGCGCGGCTGACTGCCCTGGCGCGCAGCGTCGCGCAGGCCCATCACTGGGGGTTGCCGGGCGGCTCAGCTCCCGCAGGAAATGGCAGCGCGGCTGATGCCACGGTGCGGATGGTGTTCGAGCACCTGCAACAGGACGCTCCGGCCAATGACGCGGCAATGATTGAGGATTACCGCAAGACCGGGGAGCGGCTGGTGAACTATGCACGCACCACGCACTTGTTTGCTGTACCTGCCGACTACCGGCTGGAGGTGACCGCCACACCGCCGCCGCTGCGCGCTTCGATTGCCAGCGCTGCCTATTACCCTGCGCCAATCTTCACCCCCGATGGAGTGGGGCGCTTCTACGTCACCCCGACCGGTGATGATCCGACATTGCTGGGCCAATTGCATAACACGGCTGCACGAGCGGACCTGGCGGTCCACGAAGGCTTCCCCGGTCACGACTGGGACTACAAGGTCATGGCCGAAAACCGCGCGGTGATCTCCGCGTTACGCTGGCTGACCCCAGGGGCAGTGGAGGATTCCTCATCCATGTGGGAGGACTCGATGTCAGCTGAGGGCTGGGCGCTGTATGCCGAAGAGTTGATGGCCGAGCCGCAGCCGGGCGCCCCGCACGGGGTGTACTCACCCGAGGAACATCTGTACGAAATCCGGGGTGAGTTGCTGCGCGACCTGCGCGTACGCCTCGATACCGGGATCCATACCGGGCGCCTGTCATTTGAGGACGCGGTGACTGTCCTGTCCGAGGTGGTCGACTTTATTCCAGGTTCGTGTCGCGCCCCTGCGCCGTTGGCTGATGCGGGTAAGCGCGCCAGCTGCGATACCGCGCGCCAGGAGATCGCCCGTGATGCGCGCTGGCCCACGCAGGCCGTGACCTATCGGTTGGGCAAGGATCAGATCCTGGCGCTGCGCCGACGCGCGCAGCGCCTGTTCGGACCGGAGTACTCCGAACAACGCTTTCATCTGGAGTTCATGCAGCAGGGTGCGATCCCCGCCTCTTACTTCGCCGAAGAGCTGCTGCGCGACCTTGGCCGATCGGTGGGCCGTTAAACCGGCGGTAGCACCTGCACCAGCCACTGCGTGATGGCGAGAATTTCCTCGGCACACAGCTGATGCTGCATGGGGTAATCGAGCCAGCGGGGCGTGTAGCCCTGAGCGGTCAAGGCGTCGAAGGATTTTCGGGCCAGCTCCACCGGCACGATGGGATCGAAGCTGCCGTGACACATCAGGATGGGGATGGCCCGGTTTGCCGCAGAGGCTTGCGCAGCCAGGGTCGCCGCCAAGGGCAGGTAGGTGGAGAGGGCCAGAATGCCCGCCAGGGGTTGGGGCGCCCGCAGCCCGGTTTGCAGTGCGATGGCGCCTCCTTGGGAAAACCCCGCCAGGACGATGCGTTCGGCGCGGATGCCGACGGCACATTCCCGTTCGATCTGTGCCTGCACCAGGGCTGCCGATGCCTGGATGCCTTCAGCATCCTCCCGGTCGCGCACGCCTCGGCTATAGATGTCGTACCAGGCCCGCATGCGCATGCCGTTATTGACCGTGACCGGGCGCACAGGGGCATTGGGGAAAATGAACCGTGGTGCCAGGTTGTCCGGCAGGCGCAACTGCGGCACCAGGGGCACGAAATCGGTCCCATCGGCCCCCAGGCCATGCATCCAGATGACGCTGGCCGTCGGGGGCATGGCGGGAGTCATGACAATGGCGTCGGGGGACTGGCGAGTGGCGTATTTCACGGGCCTACGATACCGCAGGCGCCGCCTGTTACGATGCCCCCAGTTTCCGTTGCCACACACCGGAGTCGCCCTTGTCAGAGGCGCCCCTTGATTATCAAAGCGCTGGCGTCGACTACCACCGCATCGACCAGCTGAAGATCCGCGCGCAGCAGGCCGCCCGCGGTACCGCCCGCCATCTGGCGGCCCACGGTGCCCGCGAAATTGCCAGCTCGCGGGGCGAATCGGCCTACGTGGTCGAAACCCACGGGGTGCTGGTGGCCTCAATCGTGGAGTGCCTGGGCACCAAGTCGCTGGTCGCCGATGCCATGCGGGCCCTCAGTGGCCGCAGCCACTACGACACCATCGCCCAGGACACCATTGCCATGGCGGTGAACGATCTCGTGACCGTCGGCGCGGCGCCGATTTCCATCCACGCCTATTGGGCAGCCGGGGGCAGTGACTGGTTCTCCGATGTGCCGCGCATGGAGGATCTGGTGCGCGGCTGGCAGGCCGCCTGCGATGTGTGCGAAATGTCCTGGGGCGGGGGGGAGACACCGGCACTGGGGGGCGTGGTCGCATCGGGCAGCATCGACCTCGCCGCCTCCTGTGTCGGCATCGTGCCCTCGCGCGCACACCTTACCCTGGGGGAGGAACTGCGGGCGGGTGATGCCATCGTACTGCTGGCCGCAAGCGGTATTCACGCCAACGGGGTCAGCCTGGCGCGCAAGCTTGCGCAGTCCCTGACCCTTGGATTTGCCACGCCCCTGAGCGATGGTCGCCCGTTCGGTGAGGCGCTGCTGGAGCCGACGGTGCTGTATCCGCCGGTACTGAAGGCGTTGTGGGCGGCCAAGGTGCTGCCCCATTACTGCGTCAACATCACCGGTCATGGCTGGCGCAAGCTGATGCGGCATGCCGGGGATTTTACCTACCGCATGGACTCGATTCCGCAGGTGCCGCAGGTGCTGTCCTTCCTGCAGCGCGAGGGACGCATGGAGCCGCGTGAGGCCTATGGCAGCCTCAATATGGGCGCCGGCTTTGCGCTGTTCGTAGCGCCGTCCGATGTGCAGGCGACGATCGCGGCGGCGCGCTCGGCGGGCATAGCCGCGTGGCCCTGCGGTGTCGTCGAACCGGGTCCGCGGCGCGTGCTCATCGAGCCGCTCGATATCGAGTACGCGGCGGATGAACTGGTCCTGCGCGGCTGATGTACGCGCTGGCACGAGCGCTGCTCTTCGCCCTGGATGCTGAGCGGGCGCATGGTTTGACACTCGCGGCCATGCGGGTCAGCCACCACCTCGGGTTACTGCGGCTGCTAGCCGCCGAGCAAACGGCGCAACCGGTGGAACTCATGGGGCTCACTTTCATCAATCGCGTCGGTCTTGCCGCAGGTTTCGACAAGAATGCCACGTGCGTGGATGCCATGGGGGCACTGGGCTTCGGCTTTGTCGAGGTGGGAACCCTGACCCCGCGGGGCCAGGAGGGGAATCCCCGGCCCCGGGTCTTCCGCCTGCCCAAGGCACGCGCGGTCATCAACCGCATGGGGTTTCCCAATGAGGGTGTGGAGGCTGCGGCGCTGCGCCTGCGCCGGCGTCGCTATACCGGTGTGTGCGGTGTGAATATCGGCAAGAACGCCGCAACGCCGCTGGAGCAGGCCACGGCCGATTATGTGGCGGCGCTGCGGGCGGTCTATGAACATGCCGATTACGTGGCCATCAATATCAGCAGCCCCAACACTCAGGGGCTGCGTCAGTTGCAAGAGGGTGAGCAACTGCGGCCACTGTTGCGCGCCTTGCTGGACACCCGGGCGGAGCTCGCCGAACGCATCGGCTGGAGAGTGCCGCTGGTGGTGAAGCTATCGCCGGATCTGGCAGCCGATGATTTGGCGCGCACCGCGCAGGTCATCCGCGAGCTGTCCCTGGATGGCGTGATTGCCACCAACACGACTCTGGAACGCGCCGCCGTGGCAAGCCTGCGGCACGCCCAGCGCCCCGGGGGCCTGAGCGGCGAGCCGCTGCGCGAGCGCTCATTGCAGGTCGTGCGCCGCCTGCGGGAGTTACTGGGGCCGGAAATGCCGCTGATCGGTGTGGGAGGCATCAGCAGCGCAGCGGATGCCGCCGCCATGCTCGCGGCGGGAGCCAACCTGATTCAGGTGTACACCGGGCTCATCTACCGCGGACCGGCCCTGGTGCGCGAACTGGTGACGGCTGATCATCTGACCCGTCAGCATCCGGCCCGGCGCAAGGCGCGCCACAATCGGCCATAAATCTTCTCTACCGCGGCATATTTGCCGCATTTCCCGGTCCACTTGCAGGAGTGAACTGTACCGGTAGCGGCAGGCAATGGGCCGCCGCCACTTAACCGAGGTACGGGTCATGAATGCAAATACGCGCAAGGTACACAGGACTTTGGTGGGTTTCGGCGTGGCATGCGCCGTGGCGGCAGCGCTGCCTTGCGTTGCTGCAGACGCCGAGGCCTCCCCGCCATTGGATACCGTGATCGTTCAGGGGCACAGCATCCCGCCGGACCCCAGTGTCACCCCCGAGAAGACCCCCGACCCGAGCAAGAAGACCAAGTCGGCAGCGGCCGAGGAGAACATCGGGTTCTTCAGCGGGCTGGCGATCGGGGCGGTGGCTGCCGGTCCCGTCGGCGCGATAGCTGGCGGAATCACCGGCGCGCTGCTGGGCGAGCACTACCACAAGCAGAAGGTCGCCAATCGCCAGCTGGCGGCGGATCTTTCGGGCAGCAATGCCGACAAGGCGAAACTGACCCAGACCGTGCTGCAGTTGGATGGCACCCTGCAACTGACTCAGCAGCAGCAGGCGCAGCTGGCCACCTCCCTGGACCATGCGCGCGACCTGACGCTCAACATCGGCTTCCGCACCGGCGATGCCAACCTCACGCCGGATGACATCGATCAGCTGACCACGCTCGGTCAGCTGGCCGGGAGCATGAGCGGCGTGAAGATCCGCGTGAGTGGCCACACGGACCCGCGTGGGTCCCAGCAGTACAATACGGCACTGGCGCAGGAGCGCGCCGAGTCAGTGGCCGCGGTGCTGGAGAATGCTGGTCTGGACAAGGACCGGATCGTCATCGAGGCGCTGGGTGCGAGTGGAGCCTCTGCCGGCGGCAACCTGGATGACTACGCCTTTGAGCGGCGGGTCAGCGTCAAACTGGTGGGCAGCGAGGCGGGTGTGGTGCAGTCGGGCCAGGCCACCCCGACCACAGTTGCGCAGACCCAGTGAGAGGTGGTGAGCGCCGTGCGGCGCAGCCTGCGCCGCACGGCTGCTTGCGAGCGATGGTTACAGGGTCTTGAGTACCGAGCGCAGGGTCTCGAAGATCTGATCAATGTGCTTGGGCTCGATAATCAGCGGCGGGGAGAGCGCCAGAATATCGGCAGTCTGGCGCACCAGCAGCCCACGCTCGAAGCACTTCAGGTATACCTCAGATCCCCGCGCGCCCGGCTTTCCGGCGACGGGATCGAACTCCAGCCCCAGGATCAGGCCGTAGCTGCGCACGTCGATGACATGCGGCAGACCCCGCAGCGAGTGCGAGGCCTCCTGCCATTCCTTGTCGACGGTCTTGGCGCGGGTCAGCAGATTCTCACGCGCGTAGATATCCAGCGTCGCCAGACCCGCGGCACACGCTGTTGGATGTCCGGAGTAGGTGTACCCGTGGAAGATCTCGATGCCATCGGGGCCATTCATGAAGGCCTCGTAGATGGCCTTGCTGCAAATGGCGGCGCCCATGGGCACGCAACCATTGGTGAGCCCCTTGGCGCAGGTGATGATGTCCGGGGTGACGCCGAACTCCTGGGCGGCGAAGGGCGCACCGGTACGGCCGAAGCCGGTGATGACTTCGTCGAATATGAGCAGGATGCCGTGCTTGGTGCAGATATCACGCAGCCGCTGCAGGTAGCCCACGGGCGGCAGCAGCACGCCGGTGGAGCCGGCGACAGGCTCGACGATGACCGCGGCAATGGTCGAGGCATCCTGCAACGCGATGATCTTTTCCAACTCGTTGGCCAGTTCGACCCCGTGCTGCGGCAGGCCGCGCGAGAAGGCGTTGCGCGCCAGATCATGCGTGTGCGGCAGGTGATCCACGTTCGGCAGCAATGTTCCTGACCACATCTTGCGGTTGGCTGCGATGCCCCCGACCGAGATGCCGGCGAAACTCACACCGTTGTACCCGCGCACGCGGCCCACGATGCGGGTCCGCCGCGCCTCACCACGTACGGCATGGTAGCCAATCGCGATTTTCAGTGCGGTGTCCACCGCCTCGGAGCCCGAGTTGCCAAAGAACACATGGTCCAGGCCCTGCGGCGCGAGCTCCGCAACGCGATGCGCCAATTCATAGGCGCCCGGATGTCCCATGTTGAAGGGCGGGGCGTAATCCATGGTCTCCAGCTGCCTGGCGACCGCTTCCGTGATTTCGCGTCGGCCATGACCGGCGTTCACGCACCACAGTCCCGCCACGGCGTCCAGGATCTGGCGACCGTCGGCACTCCAGTAGTGCATGCCGGAGGCCTTGGCAAGAATGCGCGGTTTGGCCTTGAACTGGCGGTTGGGCGTGAAGGGCATCCACAGGGATTCGAGCGAGGGCGTCGACATGATCGTATGTGCTCCGGAAACGCGAATACGGTAAACGGGGGGACCGGATGATAAAGAAAGTTGACAATTTGGGCTACAAGAGCGGAAATTTCGCCCCCTTCGTTGAGTATCCTCAACATGTTAGTCATTTACATAATATGAGTATCGACGTTGGCGCGAAGCTGCGCAGCGTGCGGGTGGCCTTCGGATTGTCGCAGCGGGCGTTGGCGCGCCGCGCCGGGGTCACCAACGGCCTGATCTCCCTGATCGAGCAGAATCGAGTCAGCCCCTCGGTCAGCTCCCTGAAGAAAGTGCTGGATGGGGTGCCGATGTCCCTGGCCGAATTCTTCACCCTGGATGAGGCGAGCGCGCCGCAGATGTACTTTGGCGTCGAGGAACTGGAGGAAGTGGGCACCGAGCAGGTCTCGCAGCGCCTGGTCGCCGCCCAGCGCAGTGGCCGGCAGTTGTCGATCCTGCACGAACGTTACGCCCAGGGGGCCGCCACGGGAGATGACATGCTCGCCCATCGGGGTGAGGAGGGTGGCCTGGTGGTGCGCGGACGCATCGAGCTGACCATCGGGGGTTCCTCGCGCGTGCTCGGCCCCGGGGATGCGTACTACTTTGCCAGCCAGTTGCCGCATCGCTTCCGCAATGTCGGGCGCGAAGTATGCGAAATTGTCAGCTGTGTCACTCCGCCAAGACTGAAATAAATGAGCGCTCCCCTCGAGGACGGCGCGGCGCTGTCGCTGATCGCCAGTTGCCCGCGTGGCCTGGCGGACCTGCTGGCGCGGGAACTGACGGTGCTGGGTGCCACGGGTATCCGCGAGCGCGCGACCGGTGTCATTTTCCAAGGCTCCTTGGAGTGCGCGTATCGCAGCTGCCTGCAGTCGCGCACGGCCAACCGGGTGTTCCTGGAAATCGCCAGTTTCAACGCGGCTACGACCGAGGAGTTTTACGCGCAGGTGCGGCGCGTGGACTGGACGGCGCACCTCGGGCCGCAGGCAACCCTCGCCTGCGAGTTCACCGGGCAGCATCCGCAGATCACGCACACCCACTTCGGTGCGCTGAAGCTGAAGGACGCCATCTGTGATGGACTGCGTGCCTGGGCGGGCTACCGGCCCGATGTGCAGCGCGAACGCCCGGACGTACGTGTTCACGCCCACGCCAATGGCGAGCAGGTGACATTATCGATCGACCTGTCCGGCGAGAGCCTGCACCGGCGCGGTTACCGGGGCGCTCAGGGCGAGGCGCCGCTGAAAGAGAACGTCGCGGCCGGTATCCTGCTGCGCGCGGATTGGCCCAAGCTCGCCGCCGACGGCGCTGCTTTCCTGGACCCCATGTGCGGCTCGGGGACTCTGGTCATCGAGGCGGCACTGATCGCGGCGGGGCGCGCACCCGGACTGGGGCGCGACTATTTCGGCTTCCTCGGTTGGCGGGGCCACGATCCTGGGCTGTGGCAGCGGGTACGGGCCCAGGCGCAGGCGCAAATCCACGAGCTGCCACCGCAGCACCAGCCGCTGCGGGGCATTGATCGTGACGCAGCGGCGGTCCGCGCCGCCGTGGACAATGCCCAGCGCGCCGGCATCACGCCCTGGGTGCATTTTGCCACGGCTTTGCTGGCGCAGTCCCAGCCGCTGGCCGGACAGACCACAGGTCTCCTGGCCACCAATCCGCCCTACGGGGTGCGCATGAAGGACATGGCCGGCGCGCGGGTCGCGCACCGCGAGCTGGGTATCGTGCTGCGCGAGCAGTTCCAGGGTTGGCATGCCGCAGTGTTCACCGGCACCCCGGAGTTGGGACTGGAGCTGGGCATCCGCGCACGCCGCACGCACACCCTGTGGAACGGCGCCCTTGAGTGCCGCCTGCTGCGCCTGACGGTGGAGGAGGGAAGCTTTCGCGAGGTGGGCCAGAAGCGCACGGGTGTGAGTGCCGATGTGCAGCTGGCCGCCGCCCCTGGCGCGCGCATGTTCGCCAACCGGCTGGCCAAGAACCTCAAGCGCCTGGATAGCTGGGCGCGCGCGCAGGGGGTGTTCAACCTACGTCTGTACGATGCAGACATGCCCGAGTACGCCTTGGCGATTGACCGCTATGGCATTGTCGGGGAGGCGGGACCTGAGGATTGGTTGTACGTCCAGGAATACGAAGCGCCCTCGACCATCGATCCGGAGGCGGTGCGCCGGCGCCGTGGCGAGGCGCTGTCCGTGCTGACCGAGGTCACCGGGGTACCGGGGGAACGCATCCGCGTGCGGCTGCGTCGCAAGCAGTCCGGCGGGGGTCAGTACCGCAAGCTGGAAAGCCAGTCCGTGTTCCATCAGACCTGCGAGGCCGCACTGCGCTTCTGGGTGAATTTTGACGATTACCTGGACACCGGCCTGTTCCTCGACCACCGCATCACCCGCGAGCGTCTGGGTGCGCAGGCACGGGGACGACGCTTCCTGAACCTGTTCTGCTATACCGCCACGGCCACCGCACACGCCGCGGCCGGTGGCGCCAGCGCCAGCACTTCGGTGGACATGTCGCGCACCTATCTGCAGTGGGCGCGTCGCAACCTGGATCTCAACGGTCTGGCGCGCGAACCGCACCAGCTCATCCAGGCGGACTGTCGTCAATGGCTGGAAGAGGCCACCGCGGCCCGCGAACGCTACGACCTCGTGTTCCTGGACCCGCCGACCTTCTCAAACTCCAAGCGCATGCAAGGCGTGCTCGACGTGAGCCGCGACCACAGCACGCTCATCGATCTGTGCACGCAGCTGCTCAACCGCGATGGACTGCTGGTGTTCTCCACCAATGCGCAGCGCTTCAAGCTGGATGATTCCCTCAGCGAGCGTCACGCGGTGACGGATGTCTCCCGCGCCACCATTGCGCTTGATTTCGAGCGTAATCCGCATATTCACCGCTGTTTCGAGATCCGTCTGCGCTGAGGCCTACAGCAGATCCTTGATCCGGTAGTACAGCATCGCCAGCACCAGCGCGGGGCGGCGCAGCGCCGGGCCGCCGGGAAAGACGCCATGCGGGATGCGCGCGAAGACATCGAAGCGAGCGGCCTGGCCCGCGATGGCCTCGCTGACCAGCTTGCCGGCCATGCCGGCGAGGGCGATGCCGTGGCCTGAGAATCCCTGCAGGTAGTACACATCCGGATTGAGGCGACCGAAATCCGGCGTCCGGTTGCGGGTCAGGTCCACATAGCCCCCCCAGGCGAATTCCACCTTCACGTCCTGCAGCTGTGGGAAGACCAGGGTCATGCGATGACGCGTCCGCGCCGCGATGCGGTCCGGATCGAATCCGGCATAGCTGACGCCGCCGCCAAACAGCAAACGGTGGTCCGCCGTACGCCGGAAATAATCCAGCACCCAGTTCATGTCAGCGACTGCCGCATTGTTGGTGATGAGCTGCTGCGCACGCGTAGCGCCCAGCGACTCCGTGGCGACGATGCAGGTGCCCACCGCCATGATCCGCGACTGCAGCGCGGGGGCCGTGGGGCCAAGGTATACATTGCCGCAGAGGACCAGCTGCCGGCAGCACACCTTGCCGCCGCCGGCCGTGCGTACGCGCACCGGCGAGCGACCGTTGAAGTCCACAGCGCGAGTGCCTTCGAAGATCCGCACCCCCGCCCGCTCGGCCGCTGCGGCAAGACCCAGGGTGTAATTCAGAGGATGCAGGTGCCCGGCGTTGGAATCGTATAGCGCCCCTCTGTAACGGGTGCTGGCCAGGATGCTGCGGACTTCCTCCTGCGGCATGTACCGCACACCCTCATACCCGTAACGGTGCTGGAGTTGTGCAATATAGGCGCGCAGCTGCATGTCCTGGGCGGGCTTGATCGCGGTGAGCATGTGGCCGGCGACATATTGAGCATCAATGCCGTATCGCTCGATGAGTTCCTGCACCAGGCGCATGCCTTCGACGCAGATATCCCAGACCTTGCGGGCATCGGGCGCGCCAATCAGCTGTTCCAGTTGGTCCTGGCTTGCGGCAACACCTGGGAGCACCTGCGCACCACTGCGGCCGGAGGCGCCCCAGCCGATCTGCCGGGCTTCCAGCAAAATGACATCAAAGCCCCGCTCGGCCAGATGCAGTGCCGTCGCGGTACCGGCGATGCCGCCGCCAACGACGCAGACATCGCAGTCCTGGCTGCCGGTGAGCGCCGGGCGTGCGGGCGCCGGAGTGCTGAAGGCGGAATAATAAGTGCGTGCGACGGGCGGGCCGACCATGGCGGCAACCCCAGGTGTTTAAAATATTTAAAGCGCCAAATGCCGCGCATCGCACACCGGCGGCAGCGCTCCGGGTACGCTCTGAGTTTACGCAAATGGCTATATTGTCGGGCTGAGTGAACAGTTTACCACCGATCCATTCCGGGCCAAAATGTGCGGCGGCGAGCAGCCGGCAGCCCTGCCATGTGGTGTAATGAGCCTGTGTGACAGGCACCCCAAGGGGGTGCTGTTTAATCTTTTAAACGGCCCCGAAACAACTCATGAAATCCCGACGCCCGGTCATCGGCATATCGGCCGATCGCCGCATGATTGGCAAACACGCGTTTCACCTGGTCGGCGAGAAGTACATGAAGGCGGTCACCGATGCCGCCGACGGTATTCCGGTACTGCTTCCAGCCTTGGGGGACAGCCGCGACATCGAGGAAGTCCTGCGACACCTGGATGGCATCGTGCTGCCGGGCAGTCCGTCCAATGTCGAGCCGCACCGCTACGCCGGCAACCCCAGCGTTCCGGGAACCTTGCATGATCCGGATCGGGATGCGACCACGTTGACGCTCATTCCCCGGGCGGTGCAGATGGGGGTGCCGCTACTGGGCATCTGTCGTGGCTTCCAGGAGATGAATGTGGCTTTCGGGGGCACGCTTCTGCAGCGGGTCCATGAAGCGCCCGGACATCTGGATCACCGCGACGATGAGAGTGCGGAACTGGAAGTTCAATACGGCCCGGCACATGAGGTGCGGCTGGAGCCCGGAGGGTTGCTGAGCAAACTTGCCGGTACGCAGCACCTGCGCGTCAATTCACTGCATTGGCAGGGTGTCGAGCGGCTGGGCAAGGACCTGCTCGTCGAGGCCCGCGCCCCGGATGGTCTGATCGAGGGCTTCCAGGTGCGCAATGCATCGCGCTTTGCCGTGGCGGTGCAGTGGCACCCCGAGTGGCGGGCGATGAGCAATCCATTTTCGCGTGCGTTATTTGCGGCTTTTGGCGACGCCAGCCGCGAGCGGGCCCAGACCAGGTGATTTATGGCTACTGAGATTCGACAATTCTTCCGCGACCACGGCATTTCCGAAGTCGAGGCCATCATTCCGGACATGGCGGGAATCGCCCGCGGCAAGATCATGCCGGCCGAGAAGTTCGCCGAGGACGAGGGCATGCGGCTGCCGGAGAGCGTGTTCCTGCAGACGGTGACGGGCGATTATCCGGTGGATACCGGGGACGCCATGAGCCCGGCGGAAATCGACATTGTCCTCAAGGCCGATCCCAAGACCGTGCGCCGCGTGCCATGGGCGGCGGAGCCCACCGCACAGGTCATTCACGACTGCTACTACGGGGACGGCCGCCGGGTCGCCATGGCGCCGCGCAATGTGCTGCGGCATGTGCTGGAACTGTACGCGCAGCGTGGCTGGGAACCGGTCGTGGCGCCGGAACTGGAGTTCTACCTGGTCGAGCCGAATCTCGACGCGGATTATCCGTTGAAGGCGCCGGTGGGGCGTTCCGGTCGCTCGGAACCTGGCCGGCAGTCCTATAGCATCGCCGCAGTGAACGAGTTCGATCCGCTGTTCGATGACATCTACCAGTTCTGCGAGGACCAGGAGATCGAGATCGACACGTTGATCCACGAGGACGGACCGGCGCAGATGGAGATCAATCTGATCCACGGCAATGCACTGGATCTGGCGGATCAGGCCTTCCTGTTCAAGCGCACGGCGCGCGAGGCGGCCCTGCGCCACAAGATGTACGCGACCTTCATGGCCAAGCCGCATGCCAAGGAACCCGGCAGCGCCATGCACATTCACCAGAGCGTGGTGGACCGCAAGACCGGCAAAAACGTCTTCAGCAACCCCGACGGTTCTCCGTCGCAGCTATTTTTTTCACATATCGCCGGCCTGCAGCGCTACCTGCCGGCGGCGATGGCGCTGTTTTGCCCGAACGTCAATTCATACCGCCGCCTGACCCGCCATCAGACCGCGCCCATCAACACCCATTGGGGCTATGACAACCGCACGGCGGGCCTGCGTGTGCCCAACGCAAATCCCGATGCCCGGCGCGTCGAGAACCGTTGTGGCGGTGCCGACGCCAACCCGTACATCGCCCTGGCAGGCTCGCTGGCCTGTGGTTACCTGGGGATGATCGAGGGCCTGCAGCCCACGGATCCCATTGCCGGCAGTGCTCATGAACTGCCGTTCGGTCTGCCGCGCAGCCTGGACGGGGCGCTGCGTGAATTTCGGGCGAGTGAGCCGCTGGTGGAACTGCTGGGTCACGCCTTTGTCGAGGCCTTCGCGTTGGTCAAGGAGGCTGAGTATGAGGTGTTTCTGCAGGTCATCAGCTCCTGGGAACGCGAGCATTTGCTGCTGAACGTGTGACGGCGAGTGCGCTACCCGATCAGTTCGAGCGAAGTTCAATGGCATTTCCACTGCGTATCCTGATCGCGGTCGGCGTGCTGCTGGCCTGCCTTGCCGCCTGTACCGGCGGCTCGACCGCCAATGAGCCGGTGCTGAATGTCTACAACTGGTCCGATTACATTGCGCCCGGGGTCATCGATGACTTCGAGCGCGAGTATGGCATCAAGGTCAACTACGACGTGTTCGACTCCAACGAGGTGCTGGAGACGAAGATGCTCATGGGGCATTCCAATTTCGACGTGGTGGTGCCTTCCGGGCCGTTCCTGCAGCGGCAGGTCATGGCGGGGGTCTACCGGAAGCTCGACAAGGCGTTGCTGCCGAACCTCAAATACGTGGATCCGGAAGTGGCCCGTGAGTCCGCGGTCTACAATCCCGGCAATGAATATGGCGTCGACTACATGTGGATCACGTCCGGGCCCGGCTACAACGTGGCGAAGATCCGCGAGCGCATGCCGAATGCCCCGGCGGATTCCCTGGCGATGATCTTCGACCCGGCCGTGGTCTCGAAATTCCAGGACTGTGGAGTGTCCATGCTCGACACCCCGACAGAGATGCTGGGCGCGGTGCTCCTGTATCTGGGCCGCAATCCAAACAGCGAATCGATCGAGGATCTGCACGCGGCCGAGAAGGCCCTGATGGCCATCCGCCCCTATATCCGCTATGTACACTCATCGCGCTACATTGATGACCTCGCCAATGGCGAGATCTGCCTGGCCATAGGCTGGTCCGGAGATGTCAAGCAGGCGCACGATCGAGCCCTCGAGGCCGGTCGCGGCATTGACATCGCTTACCGCATTCCCAAAGAGGGGGCGATGCGAAATTTCGACATGCTGGCGATTCCCGCCGACGCGCCGCATGTGAAGAACGCGCACCTGCTCATCAATTTCCTGCTGCGCCCCGATATTGCCGCACGCAATACCAATTACCTCAAGTATGCCAATGGCGATGACCCGGCCCTGGAGAACCTGCAGAGCGCCGTCAGGAATGATCCGGGCATCTACCCGCCGCCCGCCGTGCGCGCGCAGCTGGTGCCGGAACTGGCCAAATCCTTGCAGTTCACCCGCCTGTTGAACCGCATGTGGACTCGATTCAAGACCGGCGAATAGGGCATAACGTGCACCAACAGCAATCAGGCGACTCCAGTCCACAGCATGCGTACGTGCGCATCGAGCATCTCACCAAGCGCTTCGATGATTTCGCGGCCGTGGAGGATGTCAGCCTCGACATCCATCGGGGCGAGATCTTCTGTCTGCTGGGTGGGTCCGGGTCCGGCAAGACCACACTGTTGCGCATGCTGGCCGGTTTTGAAACTCCGACGGCCGGTCGCATCCTGGTGGACGGACGCGACATGAACTCGGTGCCGCCTTATGAACGGCCCGTAAACATGATGTTCCAGTCCTACGCGCTGTTTCCCCACATGAATGTGGACAAGAACATCGCCTTCGGCCTGGAACAGGAAGGCCTAAGCCGCGCTGAGATCAAGCGCCGCGTCGGCGAGATGCTCGATCTTGTGAAGATGGGGACCTTCGGCCAACGCAAGCCGCACCAGCTCTCCGGGGGCCAGCGTCAGCGCATTGCCCTGGCGCGCGCACTCGTCAAGCGGCCTAAGCTGCTGCTGCTGGATGAGCCGCTGGCGGCCCTGGACCGCAAGCTGCGCGAGTACACCCAGTTCGAACTCATCAATATCCAGAAGGTCCTGGGCGTCACCTTCATCGTGGTGACCCACGATCAGGAGGAGGCCATGACCCTCGCCACACGCATGGGCGTCATGAATCAGGGGCGGATCGTGCAGGTGGGCACGCCCTCGCAGATCTACGAGTCCCCGGGTACCCGCTTCATCGCCGACTTCATCGGTTCGGTGAATCTGTTCGCGGGACAGGTGCTCGGAGCACCGCAGGAGCCGCGGCGCATCCGCTGCAATGAATTGGGCTGCGTGATCAGGGTCGATCGGGCCCTGCCGGCGCCGGCCGACGCCACGGTGTGGGCTGCGGTGCGGCCGGAGAAGATCGCCATGAGCCGCGAGCCGCCCGATGAGCTCACCGAGGTCAACCCTGACACGGAGAACGTGGCACGCGGGCGGGTTCGCGGCATCGCCTACCTGGGGGACGCGTCGGTGTACCTGGTGGGGCTGGATTCAGGACGCGAGGTGCGGGTCACGCTCCCCAACTCGGCTCGCGATGCCGAGCAGCGCATTGGCCGCGACGAGGTGGTGTTCCTGTCCTGGCAGGCCAGCAGCCCCGTGGTGCTGACAGAATAGGGCTGTCGCCTGGATGGCTCAAAATCTTCACAGCCTGACTCAACGCGGACGCCGCCTGGTGCTGGGCATACCGCTGGTATGGCTGATCCTGCTGTTCCTGGTGCCCTTCCTGATCGTGCTCAAGCTGTCGTTTTCCCAGGAGCGGCTGGCGATCCCTCCCTATGCGCCCTTTCTGACCTGGCTCAACCGGCTGCCGCATCCGGTCCTGCACCTGAGCAACTACACCTTTCTGTTTACCGACCCGCTGTACGTCAGTGCGTATCTGTACTCGCTCAAAGTCGCCGCCGTGTCGACTCTTTTGTGCCTGCTGCTGGGCTATCCGATGGCCTATGTCATCGCGCGTGCGCAGGGGACCTGGCGCAGCGTGCTGCTGATGCTCGTGGTGCTGCCGTTCTGGACGTCCTTCCTGCTGCGCGTCTATGCCTGGATAGGACTGCTCAAGCACAACGGCGTGATCAACAACATCCTGCTGGACCTGGGTGTGATTCACCAGCCCCTGACGCTGTTGCAGACGGACTTCGCGGTCTATGTGGGCATCGTGTATTCCTATCTGCCCTTCATGATCCTGCCGCTGTATGCAAATCTGGAACAGCACGATGTCGGGCTGCTGGAAGCGGCAGCCGACCTGGGTGCACGGCCATTCACCACTTTCCTGCGGGTGACCCTGCCGCTGTCGATTCCCGGCATCATCGCCGGCTCGCTGCTGGTTTTCATCCCGGCGGTGGGCGAGTACGTGGTCCCCTCGCTCCTGGGCCGCACCGACCAGCTCATGATCGGGCGGGTGCTCTCGGATGAGTTCTTCGAGAACCGTGACTGGCCGCTCGCCAGCGCGGTGGCCATCCTCATGCTGTTGCTGCTGGTGGTGCCGATCATGCTGTTCCAGCATTCCGGGCGGCGGCAACTGGAGCACCGATGAGAACCTCAGGGTGGTTTCCGCGCACGATGCTGGGGATGGGGCTGACCTTCCTGTATGTCCCTATTCTCTCGATGATGATTTTCTCGCTGAACAATTCGCGCCTGGTGACGGTCTGGGATGCGGCCCATTCGCCAACCTTGAAGTGGTATGGGGAATTGCTCGGCAATGACGAGATCCTCGGCGCGGCATGGCTGTCGATCCGGATCGCGCTGATTGCCGCCAGTGGGGCCGTCGTACTGGGGACCCTCACGGGTGTGGCACTGGCGCGTTTCGGGCCGTTCCGCGGCCGCACCCTGCTGGTGGGCCTGACCACCGCGCCGCTGGTGATGCCCGAGGTGATCACGGGGCTCGCCCTATTGCTGCTGTTCATCTCATTGCAGCAGGCGATAGGCTGGCCGCAGGGCACCGGGATGGTCACCATCATCCTGGCGCATATCACGTTCTGCACGGCGTACGTGGCAGTGATCGTGCAGTCGCGTCTGGTCGGATTTGACGAGTCGCTGGAGGAGGCGGCCCTGGACCTCGGAGCACGACCGGGAACGGTGTTCTGGCGCATCACCTTGCCCCTGGTAGCGCCAGCGCTGGTGTCCGGCTGGTTGCTGTCCTTCACCCTATCCTGGGATGATCTGGTCATCACGCAGTTCGTCGCGGGTCCGGGGTCCAGCACCCTGCCCATGGTGATTTTCTCCAAGGTCCGGCTGGGGGTCAGTCCGGATGTGAATGCCCTGGCCACGATCATGGTGCTGTTCGTGGCCACGGGGATTACCCTGTCGGGGCTGTGGATGCGTTACCAGAACCGGCGACGTGTGCGCGACACGCAGCTGGCTACGGCCGCCAATCTTTGAAGGCTCGGGTATGACTGATAATCTGCTGGGTATTGATGTGGGCGGCTCGTCCGTGAAGGCGGGCGCGGTGGATGTGTCCACCGGCCAATTGCTGGGCGAAATGATTGCGGCGCCGACGCCCAAGGCTTCGACCCCCGAGCACCTCGCGGCAGTCATCGCGGACCTGGCCGCGCGCCTGCCGCAGGCGCGCGGCAGCGTCGGTGTCGCCTTCCCGAGCGTGGTGCGAAATGGGGTGATCCGTACGGCTGCGAATATTGATCATTCCTGGCTGGGGGCCAATGGTGCCGCCGTGGTCGGCCATGCGCTCAACCGGCCGGTGATGTTTCTGAATGACGCGGATGCGGCCGGCATCGCTGAGATGCGCTGGGGCGCCGGCAGGGGCGTCACCGGCACCGCCATCATGCTCACCTTTGGCACCGGCATCGGTTCGGCGCTGTTCGTGGATGGCAGGCTGTTTCCGAATACCGAGCTGGGCCACATGGAACTGAACGGCATGGACTCGGAGAAATTTGCCTCCGCGCACGTGCGTACCGCGCTGCAGCTGGATTTTCCTGCCTGGATTGAGCGGGTGAATCTGTACCTGGCACGCATGCAGGCGCTGTTCTGGCCCGATGTCATCATTCTGGGTGGCGCGGTCAGCGAGCGCTACGGGGAATTCTCCAACCTGCTCAAATGCGACGCGGAGCTGCGGCCGGCCCACTTCGCGGGGCAGGCGGGTGTCATCGGAGCCGCGATGGCCAGCATGGGGTCCTAGCCGTGGCAGACTTTCTGCGCAGCAAGCTACCCGATGTGGGCACCACGATCTTCACGGTCATGTCGCGTCGTGCCCGCGAGCTGGGCGCACTGAATCTGGGCCAGGGCTTTCCTGATTACGACATCGATCCGCGCATCGGTGAGCTGCTGGCACAGGCGGTGCGCGACGGGCATAACCAGTATGCCCCCATGGAAGGCACTCTGGCGCTACGGCAGGTGATCGCCAACAAGGTCAAAGCCACCTACGGTGTGCAACCGGACTGGGAATCCTCAGTCACGGTGACTCTGGGGGCAACCGAGGCCATCTACTCGTCCATCCAGGCGGTGGTGGGCGCGGGCGATGAAGTCATTGTCTTTGACCCGGCGTACGACTCCTATGACCCGGCGGTGCGCCTGGCCGGCGGGCGCTGTGTGCATATACCCCTGTTGCCGCCCACTTTTGGCTATGACTGGGAGCGCGTCGCGGCGAGCATCACGCCCCGCACCCGCATGATTATTATCAACTCGCCCCACAATCCCAGCTGCACAGCGGCTACCGCCGCGGATCTGGAGGCACTCGCCACTGTGACCCGCGACCGCAACATGCTGGTACTGTCGGATGAGGTCTACGAGCACGTCATGTATGACGGGCGGCGGCACCATTCGATCATGGCGCATCCGGAACTGGCCGCGCGTGCGTTCGTGGTGTTTTCTTTTGGCAAGACCCTGCACGCCACCGGTTGGCGAATCGGCTACTGCATCGCGCCTCCGGCGCTGACGGTTGAGCTGCGGCGGGTGCATCAATTCAATACCTTCAGCATTGCTTCTCCCCTGCAGCAGGCCATCGCGCAGTATCTGATCGAGAAGCCCCAGGTATGGAGTGAGCTTTCGGCCTTCTTTCAGGCCAAACGCGACCTGCTGCGCCAGGGCCTGGCAGACTCTGCTTTTCGGCTGCCCCCGGCGCAGGGCACATTCTTTCAGTTGCTGGACTTCAGTGCCGTGGCCGAACGCCTGATGGGTGAATCCCGCGGCGATCTGCAACCGCAGGCCGACGTGCGCTTCGCCGAGCAACTGCTGGTCGCCGCCGGTGTGGCGAGCATCCCACTGTCGCCATTTTATGTCGCTCCGCCCCCCATGCCCTTTGTACGACTGTGTGTTGCAAAGCGTGATGCTACCCTTACGCAGGCGGTCACCCGACTGCTGGAATTTGCAGGTACTGCGCAGCACTGATTTTCAGGCCGCGACCTGCTCAAGGGTGCGGAGATCAGGGAATGAAGAAATCCACGAGCCTCAATCATCCACCGGAAGTGGCGTTGCCTCAGGGCAATCGCCCGCTGGTGATGCCCATCTACCAGTCGGTGAAGTTTGACTTCGAGACCCTGGATGACACGCTGGAGTTTCTACGGGGTGAGCGGCCGGGATTTTTCTATTCGCGCGCCGCGAATCCCACCACGCGGCAGCTGGAAATGCAGCTCGCCGGCATGCAGGGACGCGAGGATTGCATCGTCACCAGTTCGGGCGTCGGGGCGATTTCGCAGGCGCTGCTGGCGCTGACCCGCCAGGGCGATCACGTGCTGTGTTTCGTCGAGACCTACAATCCAACCCGCTACCTGATTCGCCGGGTGTTGGGCCGGTTTGGGGTGAACAGCACCATGCTGTCCATCGAGGACCTGTCCGGCGTGGAGCGTGTGTTGCGCACGACGCCGACGCGTCTGGTCGTATTCGAGTCGCCCACCAATCCGGTGACCAAGGTGGCGGATATCGAAGCCATCACGCGTCTCGCGCAGGCGCATGGCGCGCTGACGCTGCTGGATAACACCTTTGCGGGACCGCACCAGCACGGCCAGTACCCCATCGACGTTTTCATCCACAGCCTGACCAAGTACGCATCCGGCGCCGGTGATGTCATGGGTGGTGCGGTCATCGCCCGCAGCGACATCATTCGCAGTCTGCGGGGTGAGTTCGGCAATCTGGGCGGCATTCTGGACCCGCACGCAGCCTTCCTGATCGCGCGAGGGCTCAAAACATACTACCTGCGATACGAGGCCCAGAGCGTCGCGGCCCAGCGGATCGCGGAAATGCTGGTGGCGCACCCCGGGGTCGAAAAGGTGCACTACCCGGGCCTGCCCGGCCATCCCCAACATGATCTGGCGCGCCGACAGATGCAGCACTTCGGCACCATAGTCACCCTGGATGTGAAAGGCGGAGGCGCGGCAGCGGGCCGGTTCGCCGATGCCCTGCAGTATTTTTCCATCACGGCCAGCCTGGGGTCCACCGAGTCGCTTGTGGTCCCCCCGCAGATGATGTCCAGCCGCGATCTGACACCCGAGCAGGCGGCGATGGCGGGGCTCGCCGAGGGCACCGTCCGGCTGTCCATCGGTTTGGAGGATGTCGAGGATCTGCTGGAGGATCTGACGCAGGCGCTGGATCGCGCCGCCGCCTGAACATGGCTGCGACGTTGAAAGGTACGCCGGCGCGTGACGGCTTCCGGATGCCCGCGGAAAGTGACCCCCATGCGGGCTGCTGGATGCTGTGGCCGGAGCGTCCCGACAACTGGCGGCGCAAGGCGCTGCCCGCACAGCAGGCTTTCACCGCGGTGGCAACGGCCATCTCGCGCTTTGAGCCCGTCACGATCGGGGCATCCGCGGCGTATTTCGACGGCGCGCGTGCGCAGTTGCCTGCCCGGATCCGGGTGGTGGAGCTGTCGCATGACGATGCCTGGATGCGTGATGTGGGACCCACCGGTGTCGTCAATGGTGCCGGGGAGCTGCGCGGTATCGATTGGCCGTTCAATGCGTGGGGCGGATTTGACGGTGGCCTGTATGCAGCCTGGGATCTGGATGACCAGGTGGCGCGCAAGGTGCTGGAGATCGAGTCTGCGGCGCGCTATCGGGCGCCCATGATCAACGAAGGCGGTGCGATCCATGTGGATGGTCGCGGCACTGCGCTGGTCACCGAACAGTGCCTGTTGAATCGCAATCGCAATCCGGATCTGACCCGGTCGCAGATTGAACGCCATCTCAGGGATTACCTGGGCGTGAGCTGCATCGTGTGGCTGGGATCCGGTGTCTTCAATGACGAGACGGACGGCCACATCGACAATCTGGCCTGCTTTGTCCGGCCGGGTGAGGTATGCCTGACCTGGTGCGATGACCCGCGCGATCCGCAATATGCCATCTCCAGGGATGCATTGGAGCGCCTCACCGCCGCGCGTGATGCGCGGGGGCGGCGCCTGACGGTACATAAACTGCCTTCACCGGGGCCCCTGCACATGACGGCGCTGGAGGCCTCCGGCATCCAGCGCAAGCGCGCCTCCCACGCGCGGGTCGCCGGATGGCGATTGGCGGGCAGCTATGTGAACTTCTACCTGGCCAATGGCGGTCTGGTCATGCCCTTGCTGGATCCCAGCACGGATGGCGCGGCGGCGCGCGTGCTCAAGCGCGTGTTTCCGCAACGCAAGGTGGTGGGCGTGCAGGCCCGTGAGATTCTGCTGGGTGGCGGCAATATCCATTGCATCACCCAACAGGTGCCCCGCAGAATGATGACTTAGCGACCCAGCGCCAGCCGCTGGGCGCTGTCCAGCCAATCGCGTTGCGCCCTGCGGTAGTGGGCCGGTGCGATCCGTGCCTGCTCCAGGAGTTCCCGTGCCACCGTGCGTGAATCCTCGGTGCGGCCCTGCGCCTTGAGCAGTTGCGCATAACGCACTGCGGCTTCGGCCCCGGGATAGGAGCTCGACAGGACGCGGTATTCCTCCAGGGCTTTTTCCGCGTTGCCTTCGGCTTCCAGCGCGCGGGCATACAGCAGATGGCCCTCTGGCGAGCGGAACTGTGGATTCAACCGGATGGCCTCATCGAGCGTTGCTCGGGCCGCGGCTACCTCACCGCTGCCAAACTGCGCCCGCGCCAGCCCCAGCATCAGATCCGGATCGTGTTCGTAGAGGCCGGTGAGGACCTTGCGGTAGATCGCACCCGCCTCCTGAAAGCGGTTATGGCGCAGCAGCTCCTGCGCATAGCGCTGGTTGCTGATGACGTTGTGGGTCACTTCGGCCTCGACCCGCAGCCGCCGCAGCTGCGCCTCGGGGTCCAGGGCCCGCCAGACATTGCGTCGTGTCGCCTGCGCCGTTCGGCTGCCGAACATTTCCGGAAGGAGTTCGACGACCACGTAAATCAGGCTCCCGATCCCTGGCAACAAGGCGATTACCCAGATCCAGATCATGTTCCGGCCGGTCTTGATCACATGAACGATCAGTAGCACCTGGATGAGGATGGGCAGGGCGTAGACCAGGTAGGACATGCGTCTCTTTATGAAACAGGGGGGTGCCAAGCTTACTGGCCGCTGCCGATGATCTCCACCAGTGCGCTGTAAGCCCGTGATTGTCCAGTCGTTCTTGTCGCCGGTGCTGGTATTCTTGGGTGGTGAATCGCAATTCCCGAATCACCGGCTGGAAACTCCTGCGCCGCAGCGCGTGCGCGACAGGTTGGTTGGCACTGGCGGCATTTGCAGCCGCGGTCGCGGCCGCTGATCCAGCCGCGAACGCTGCCGGGCCTGCCGCGGCCGCGCAATCGCTGCCATCCCCAGCCCCGGCCGCACCGCTGATCATTCCATCGACGCCGGGCCGCCGTCCGCGAATCGGACTGGTGTTGTCCGGCGGCGGCGCCCGTGGCGCTGCGCACATCGGTGTGCTGCAGGTTCTCGAGCAGCTGCATGTGCCGGTGGATGCCATTGCCGGCACCAGCATGGGTGCGGTGGTGGGGGGGCTGTACGCCAGCGGACTCTCGGCCCGGGAGATTGCCTCAGTGGCCAATTCATTGAACTGGCAGGACGCGTTCTATGACCGGCCGCCACGCTCTGAGCTCACATTTCGCCGCAAGGAGGAGGAGGAGAGCTTCCTGGTGGACTTTCCAGTCGGGGTGCGTGACTGGTCCTTTCAGCTGCCCAAGGGACTGATCAAGGGACAGAGCCTGGAGATGCTGCTGCGGCGGCTGACGTTACCGGTTGCGACGACGAAGTCTTTCGACGACCTGCCCACGCGTTTCCGTGCCGTGGCGACGGATCTGGCGACCGGCCAACCGGTAGTGATGGACGGGGGCGATCTGGCCTCGGCCATGCGCGCCAGTTTGTCTGCACCGGGACTGTTTGTACCGGTGGAGCGCGACGGGCGGGAGCTGGTGGACGGCGGCATCGCCGACAATCTGCCGATCGATGTGGCGCGCGCCATGAACGTGGATGTGCTGATTGTCGTGGACGTTGGCGCGCAGCTGTATACGCGGGACCGTCTGGGCAGCGCCACGACCATTTCCAATCAGATGCTGTCGATCCTGATCCGGCGCGAGGCCACGCGACAACTTTCGACATTGACGCGATCGGACATTCTGATCAGTCCGAGCATGGGGAATTTGTCCTCGTTCGATTTCGGTATCGTTCCTAGGGCAATGGCGGCAGGCTCAAGAGCCGCTCAGGACATGACTTCGCAGCTGCGTGCGCTGGCGCTGAGCCCTGGGGAGTACGCACGCTACGTCGCCGACCGCGACGCAGCCCGACGCGGCCTGCCGCGCATCGACTATGTGAAGGTGGCTCCGTCCTCCGCGCCCTATGTCGATGCACTCCAGCAACTGTTCGCGCCATTCGTCGGCCAGCAGTTGGATCCCCAGACACTGGAACAGACGATCAACGATTATTATGGACGCGGCCAACTCGAGACCCTGGACTACCAGGTGCTCAACGATGCAGATCAGCATGGCCTCCTGATCTCTGCACAGCAAAACTCCTGGGGCTCGGACTACGTACGCTTTGGCCTCGGGTTGCAGGATGACTTCCAGGGCAATGCCACGTACAACGCGGGTGCGCGGCTGGTGATGGGGGACATCACCAGGACCGGCGGGGAGTGGATCTGGGATCTGCAGATGGGCACTTCGCCGCACGTCTACACGGAGCTGTATCTGCCGTTTGAACAGACCTCAGCATACTTTGTCGATCCGCATACTGAGTTTGATGATGTGAACGTGCCGCAGGTGGATTCCGGCCAGAATCGTCTGGCCGAGTTCCGGGTCCACACTTTCCACTCCGGCGTGGATTTTGGCCGCGAGCTGGAAAATTTTGGAGAACTGCGCTTCGGTGTCTACCATGAGCAGGGTGGGACATCAGTGCTGATCGGACAACCGGCAGCCAATATCCCATTCAATGCGAACGGCTACTTCGCAAAGTTTTCGGTGGATCAACTGGATGATGTGCGCTTCCCGCATGACGGTGAACTGGCTAGCGTGGAGTGGAACAGCGAGCGGTATGAGGTCGGCGGCGACAAGCCATTTGATCGGCTGTCGTTGAACTATCTGGTCGCCGGGACCTTCGGGCGTGAGACCGCCATGTTCTGGGCCTCCGGGGGCGCCACGTTCAACCAGACCAATCCGCTGGATGTGCGAACTCAGTACCCGCTTGGGGGCCTGTTCAATCTTTCGGGTATTGCGGCTGATTCTCTGGCGGGCCCGCAGTACGCGATCGCCCGGGTGCTGCTGTATCGGAAGATCGGCCGCGGTGGTGACGGGCCGTTTGATTTTCCAACCTACGTGGGCGTGTCCTTCGAGGCTGGCAATGTCTACCAGACGCTTGGGGACATCAACTGGGTAAACAGCCGCAAGGATGCCAGCATTTTCCTGGGAATCGATACCCTCCTGGGACCCGTTTACCTGGCGACCGGTTACGAGGAGCACGGCCGGGAAGCGTTCTACCTGTTCCTGGGCCGCACCTTCCAGTAACAGCTCAGCGGCTCACAGCCCGCGGCTTTCAGAGAGATTTTCGATTTTCTCGAAACGCAGCGACGGTGCATCAGAAGCGCGCGAGTACTCATGCCGGCGGCTCATCTCCACCATATCGGCGTCCCGCTCCTGCGGGGTGGCGTACCAATGGATGCGGTGCCATTCGGGCCCCAGCAGTTTGCGTAGCGGATCCCCTGACGGCAGGCTGACGCGCAGCCCGTAGGGCCGCAATGACTCCACCACAGGGGAGCGCAGATTGTGTGACTGACTGATTCCCATGAGGCGATTCTACCGTGTCGGGGGCTGCTGCGGCAGGGGTGCGTCGGGCAGAAAGGTGGTCTATTCTACCCCTCCTCATTGGGTTCGGGCTCCTCCCGGCAAAAGGGTAAAACCGCCTTGTTGCGTATTTCCGCTTTGATCATCGGGAGCATGGTCGCGCTGTGTTCTGCAACGGCGCACGCCGCTGCACCGAGTTTTGGTCCGGACAATCCCTTTTATGCGCCCAGTAGGTTGTCGTTCCAAGCCCCGCCATTCGACAGGATCCGGGACAGGGACTATCAGCCGGCGATCGAAGCCGGAATAGCGCAGCAGATCAAGGAGATCGCGGCCATTGCCGACAACCCTGCCGCGCCGACGTTTGAAAATACCGTCGTGGCGCTGGAGAAAGACGGCCAGTTGCTCAACCGCGTGCTGCCGGTTTTCGTTGGCATTACGGGTGCGAACACGGATCCCGCGCTCCAGAAGGTGCAGGGCATCGAGGCCCCCAAACTGGCGGCGCTAAGTGACGCCACCTATCTGAATTCCAAACTGTTTGCGCGGGTCTCGGCCATTTATAAAGAACGCACCTCTTTGAAACTCGATCCGGAATCGCTGCGGCTGGTGGAATACGATTACCGGGAGTTTGTGCATGCCGGGGCCGCGCTTTCTGCTGCCGCCAAGACGCAATTGAAGGCGCTCAACGGGGAAGAGGCCACGCTCGGGAACGACTTCATCAAAAAGCTGCTGGCTGCGACCAAGGCTGGGGCTTATGCAACGACGGACGAGGCTGCGCTGAAGGGCCTGAACAGCGCCCAGATGGCCGCCGCAGCCCAAGCCGCGCGAGGACGCAAGCAGCAGGGATGGGTGCTGCCCTTGCAGAACACCACCCAGCAGCCGGACTTGACGGTGCTCGAGAATCGCGCGACCCGCAAGGCTCTGTTTGACGACTCATGGAACCGCGCGGAACGCGGCGATGCGAATGACACGCGCAGCACCATTGCGCGTCTGGCGCAACTGCGGGCGAAGAAGGCGCAACTGCTGGGCTATCCGAACTTCGCGGCGTGGCGGTTGGAAGACCAGATGGCAAAGACTGCGGACGCCGCGTTGAACTTCATTAACGCGTTGGTTCCTGCCGCGATCGCCAAGGCGGCGGGCGAGGCGAAGGAGATTCAGGCAATGATCGACGCGCAGCATGGGAACTTCATGCTGGAGCCGTGGGACTGGAACTTCTACGCCGAGCAAGTGCGCAAGGCGAAGTATGATCTGGACGAATCACAGGTAAAGCCGTATTTCGAGTTGAATAGCGTTCTGCAGAACGGTGTGTTTTATGCCGCGAACCGGCTTTACGGGATCACGTTCAAGGAGCGGCACGACATACCGGTTTACAATCCGGACGTGCGTGTGTTCGAGGTCTTCGACGCGGACGGAAAGTCGCTGGCGCTGTTTTACTGCGACTACTTCAAGCGCGATAACAAGGACGGCGGCGCTTGGATGGATACCTTTGTAGATCAGTCCAAGCTGCTGCACCTGATGCCCGTGGTCTATAACGTGGCCAACTTCACCAAGCCTGCTCCGGGCCAGCCCGCGCTGATCAGTTTTGATGACGTCACCACCATGTTCCACGAGTTCGGCCACGCGCTGCATGGGATGTTCGCCGATACCCAATATCCCAGTCTGTCGGGAACGGCGGTGCCGCGTGATTTCGTCGAATTTCCGTCGCAGTTCAACGAACACTGGGCCAGCTATCCGGCGGTCTTCGATCATTACGCAAAAAATTACCGGACGGGCGCGCCCATGCCGGCGGAATTGGCAGCAAAAATCAGGAAGGCAGACAAGTTCAACGGCGGCTATATGCTGACGGAACTGCTTGCCGCCGCGGAACTCGATATGCAGTGGCATACGCTCCCCGCGAGCGCACCGTTACAGAATCCAGATATGTTCGAAACTGAAGCGCTGACGAAGACGCATCTGGACATCAGCAATGTGCCGCCACGCTATCGATCCAGCTACTTCATGCACATCTGGGGCAACGGCTATGCCGCCGGCTACTACGCCTACCTGTGGAGTGAGATGCTGGACGACAATGCCTTCCAATGGTTCGAGGATCACGGTGGGTTGACGCGGGCCAATGGCGAGCGCTTCCGGAGCATGGTGCTGTCGCGCGGCAACACGCAGGACCTGGAGACCCTGTACACAAAATGGCTGGGGAAAAAGCCCGACATTCAGCCGATGCTGAAGTTTAGGGATCTGGATCTGCCGTCCAGGTAGATTGCTTCGGGTGGTGACGACCAAAGGGTTAATGGAGTTCCAGCATGGCATTGTTGAGTGGCAAGAACAGCATTCCTAGCCCCGCACAGGCCTTGCCCGGTCGCAGCACTGCGCTGGCGGTGCCCGAGACCCATTTTGTGAATCACCATCGCATCATTCCGCCATTTCCCGCTGGAATGCAGGAAGCAGTGTTCGGTATGGGTTGCTTCTGGGGCGCCGAAAAGCTCTTCTGGAAGCTGCCTGGTGTGTATTCCACCGCGGTGGGTTATGCCGGTGGCCACACGCCGAACCCCACCTACCAGGAAGTGTGCAGCGGCCAGACAGGGCACACCGAAGTCGTCAAAGTGGTCTTCGACCCCACGGTCACGTCCTATGAGGACCTGCTGCAGGCCTTCTGGGAGAATCACGATCCCACTGAAGGGATGCGCCAGGGAAATGACGTCGGTACGCAGTACCGTTCCGCGATTTACGCCCAGGGCGCCGAGCAGTTGAAGATCGCGCAAGAGTCACGCGCGCATTTCCAAGGCCCGATGACTGCCGCTGGGTTTGGCGCCATCACCACCGAAATCCGCGAGGCGCCGACGTTCTACTATGCCGAGGATTATCACCAGCAGTATCTGGCGAAGAATCCGGATGGCTATTGCCCGAATCACTCGTGCGGAATTCCCTATAAATCCGCAGTGTTATATTCGGGTGCGAAGGCATATTAGATGGTTTGCCTTGGGTTCCATCAGGAAGGGGTCACGAAAGGAATGTGCGTTTTATGCGGGAAAACACTCGATGTTTCCGGCGTAGAGGTCTACCTGAAGCCTAGCGGTATTCTGGAACTAGGAAAGTCCTCGGAGAAGGAAAATCCTCCGCGAATGGGAAAGCTGACGACCACGTAATTGCTTCGGCGTTAGGCTGCTGACATTTCCTGGAACATCTCAGTTCGGCCAGAGCGGTCAACGCTAACTGGCTTGGCACCGTTGCAATCCAGCCATTGAGAAATCCCCGTCCCATCTGCAAACAAATGGTTGCAGATAGTTGGCGACCGTAGTATGTTGCAACCGGAAGGTTGCACATGCCAAATTCAGACAGAATCGAAAAGCGGGTGAGGATACGTGCATCGGTATCGCGCGTATGGCGGGCGATTACCGATGCGCGGGAGTTCGGCCAATGGTTTGGTATCCAACTCGCGGGTGACTTCGTCGCGGGCGCTAGCCTCACAGCCGTCTTCAGCGCAGAATTCAACCAAGCGGCCATTATCGCGCAGCAGCAAAAGCTCGGTTTGCCCCCTTCGGGGATACGAGCGCCGGAGAAGAACTTTGTGTTCTGCACGGTGGAGTGCATCGAGCCGGAGCGGTACTTCAGCTTTCGCTGGATCCCCTATGGGATCGACGCAGAGGCGGATGTAAAGGAGGAGCCGAAAACGTTGGTCGAGTTTCTCCTTGAGGAAATCCCCGAGGGCACATCACTCACGATAGCGGAATCAGGATTTGACCGCGTACCCGCGTACCCGCGCATCGGCGCCAGCGCGCATTTCGAATGAACGAAGCCGGATGGTTCGCTCAGGCGGAAAATATAACCAGGCATATCGACAGTGCATAGCACTGCGGAGGTTTTCTCCGCTCTCGGCGATGAATCACGCCTTTCAGTTTTGAGGAAGCTCAGTAGGGGCGCCGCCCTATCAGCTACCGTGCTTGCGGAGGATGCGCCAGTTACGCGGCAGGCCATTGTCAAGCACCTGCAGATCCTCGCGGCTGCCGGCTTGGTCATGCCCCATAGGCGGGGACGCGAAGTATTGTACGCGCTAGAGCCGCGCAGGATCGATGAGGCACGGGAATTCCTGGAAGCCGTCTCCGCCGGTTGGGACCAGGCCATAGTTCGGTTGCGCGAGATGGTCGAGGGACATGTGTCTAAGCCGCGGCGTCGCGCGCCTCGGCGACGATGACGGCCGGCCCAATGCCTCACTGGCACAAGTCACCCGACCGCCAGTAGCTAAGCATCCTCGATCGGCGGTAGCTTGGGTGCTCGGCGAAGAAACTTCACTGTGCAGTCAGCGTGTGACCTGACGGTTCTGGGCCGCCGCGACGCCGAGCTGCTTATGGGTCACATCGTGCGGATAGAGGATCGGCGGCTTCCCCGTCTTCGCCGTGATGTCCCGGGTGAGCAGCGCCACCGTGGACTCCCGGACCGGAGGTTGAGGCTCGAGGAATGCCCGATAGTAGTTGCCGCGGGCGTAGTCGATCGGGTGCAGGCC
>DASXFV010000013.1:0-8935 GCA_036489445.1 Steroidobacteraceae bacterium
TGGGCCGGTCCGGCAGATCGCCTCCCAGACCCATCAGCCTCACATCGTTGCTGGTCAGTCGCGCAACCAGGGTTTCAATCTGCTGCCGGCCCCAGGCTGTATTGCCGATGGTGAGCAGCCCAACCCACAGCAACACGCACAGCAGTATCGGCACTGCGATGATGATCAGGGCTATGCGTAGGGCTCGGCGCATCAGAAAGCTTGTCCCAGGCCTATGTAGACTTCCAATCGGCTATCGTACGGCTGCCGGTCGATCGGAAAGGCGATGTCCACCCGCAGCGGTCCGATCGGGGTGTAATACCGGGGACCTCCGCCGACACCGCTTTGGTACCGGCCGCTGAATGGCATGGCCGTATTCCCGACGCGACCGCTATCGGCGAATACTGCGAAGCCCCAGTTGCGCCCCATTCGCTGTCGCAATTCCAGACCAAACGCATCAACCGCGACGCCGCCGACCGGCGTGTTGATGTTATTTTGAAACAGCGGGCCCACCGACTCGAAGGCGTAGCCACGGATCGTACCGCTGCCGCCGGCATAGAAACGCTGATCCGGCGGCAACTGGAAGACGCTGGCGCCCTGTGCGTAGCCCCACACTCCTCGCGCTGCCACGACGCTGCGACCGGGGTCCGTCCCGAACAGATCGTGCAGGTCCAGATAGGTGGAAGCCCGAATCTGGGTAAGGAGGAATGTCGCATTTGGCGGCCCCAAGGAGAGGGTCGGCGTGAGCGTCAAGGCCGCGCGAATCCCATGTGTGGGATCCAGTATCGGGGAATTGAGGTCTGTGGAGTCATACCGCAGCGACAGAGGCAGTGCGAACAAGGTGTAGTAGAAAGTGGTTCTTCCCGTGACCACCAGCGTCCCGTCCTCCAATGTCTCCCCCGCCTCCGGCTGGATAATGGTTTCCTCGGTGGTGGAGAATCCAGCGCTGGCGCTCCACACCTTCGAGAGATTACGGGTCAGGGTGATGGCCGCCGTTTGGGCAGTCTGGTCGTACGCGATCAGATCCTGCTTGAGGGCAGTCAGGGAGAATTGCAGCGTCTGCTGCGAACGCTCGAACTCCGGGATGGAGAGCTTGGCGCCCGTGTCATAACCCAGGCCATTGCTGGCGCTGCCATTGAGGTTGATGATCGAGGCGGACAGATCCAACTGTTCGGCGCCGCCGAACAGGTTGCGATCCGTCCAGGTCACGCTACCGCTGCCGCCCAGATCGCTGGAATACGCTGCACTCGGGTTCACCTCATGCCGCTTGCGCTCGCTGACGCGAAAAGTGATCGGCACCTGCCCTTTGGCATCCGCGGTCGGCGCCATCCGTACGTCCACGGATCCAAACACCCCCATCGCGAGCAGGTCGCTGCGCGCCTTGTCCAGGGCCTGCGCGCTGTATTGATCACCCGTGTGCAGTTGCAGTCTTGAAAGCACCGCAGACAGACGAGTGCGCTGCAGGCCCGTGACACTGATCGCCCCGAAATGCACGACTGCGCCGGTGACCACGTGGAAACTGACATCCAGTTGGTGCGCATCGGGCAGTTCCTCGGCGAACGGTGTATCCACCTTCGCAAAGGCATAGCCTTGATCCTGCAGCGCAGTCAGCAACCGCGTGCCAGCCGCCAGGACGTCGGCGGCGATTGCCGGCTGTCCGGTATGCAGGTTGAATTTACTGAGCACCCCTGCGGGCAGATCGCCATCGATGGTGACTTTCCCGAGGACATACTGCGACCCCGGAACGAAGGACACGACTACCGTGGCATCCTTGCCTTTGGGCAGTGCCGTGAGTTTGTCGCCAACATCGGCGCTGGTGAGCGCGTCGCCGTCGATGGTGACCGTGACAGCGCTCTGGTAATACCCATAGCTCTCCAGGACAGTCTTGAGTCGCACGGTATCGCCGCGGGCCCGCAGGATGAGGCCCGCGGGGCTCACGGGCGCGGAGGTGCGCAGGGACACCAGGTCCGAACTGGCCGAGAGGGTGTTCTCGATATCCTTCCTGACTGCGCCCTCCAGATGCACCTTGTACGGCTGCGGATCTGCCGCCCATGCTGCGGCGGCAAACCACACCGCAATGATCGCGGCGCCACCGAGGGTGGCACGCCATGGCAAACCTCTGTTTGCGCCCAGGGGCGTGACTGCCAGGAGAGTCAGATGCGCGTCAGACGAGCGCCTTGACCGCCGCCTGGATGCCCGCCGAATCCAGCCCCTGATATCCCATTTGCTGCCATAGACCGCCACAACCTTCGCGATATACACCAATATGGTTGTAACGCCCCTTGAAGCCAACCTGCAACAACTGGCTGCCGAACCGGCTGCCCAGGCCGGTTCTGACGTTCCAGCCTTCCGCCACCAGGACGAAGGGCGCGGTCGCCAGCCGTCCCATCATCGCCTGGTCCACGATATTCAAAGTCGCCTTATTGACCAGGCCCACCTTGACGCCCCGCTCCTGCAGATTGATCACCGCATCCAGCGCGCGATACACCGTTTCACCGGTGGCCACGATGTAGCCGCCGCCCGCCGGCGCCTCCCGGACCAGTGTGTCGGCATCCGGGTCGAATGGCTTGCCGGCGTAAAGCGGCTGGCCATTCGCATCCAGGATATCCGGCACGGGCGCGCGGGTGGTGAACAGGAAACGCAGGCCCGGATCGTTGAAGATGCGCTTCACACAGGCGGCGAACTGGTGCTGATCGGCCGGAAAATACAGCCGCGTCATATCCGGACCGTGCAGCGGTTGGACCCCGCCGTCCGCCAGCATGCTGTTGATACCGAAGTGGCAGGTATTGTCCGCCATCTCATCCACACCGCTGTGGCTGAAATGCGCCAGCACATTGGCAAAGTTCAGACGCGCCATGGTGATTTCACTCATGCACATCTCGAGGAAGGCGCTGAACGTGGCGAACACACCCTGCTTGCCCGGCGTCGCACCGAATCCAGCCGCTGCGGAGAAGTTGCCGCGCTCCATGATGCCCCCGCGCACAAAAACCTCCGGATGCTGCTTGCGGATGTGCTGCAGGCCGCAGGAGCCTTCCAGATCGTTGTCAAACACACGCACGTTGGCGATGCGCTCTTCGGGGGTCATCCCATCCAGAATCCCATTGATGATCTTGCCAAAATCGTCGCGGTTCTTGCCCACGCCGCTGGAACCCTTGAAGGTCAGGGGCGACTTGTCGGGGACGGCGGCCTTGATCGCGGCAATCGCAGCGTCATAACCGCCGCGCTGCTGCAGATACTTGATGGCGAGGTCCGCCTTGAGCACCTCATGGGCGTGTGGACTGCCCTCCGCACCCGCAATGCCCGGCGCCATGGGGCGCTTGATGATCAGCGCATGCGGACGCGGATCGGCGAATGCGCGGCACAGATCCACGTACAGGGCATCCAGATCCTCCCCCATGGTGGTTTCCGCGGTCATTCCATAACCATTGAGGGTGCGGGAGAGGTCGTAGCCCGGCAGATACTCCTGCGGGTGCCCGGAAATGGTGACGTTGTTGTCATCCACCAGGACCTTGATATTCAACTGCTGCGCGACCGCCAGGCGCGCGGCCTCGGCATCATCGCCTTCCATCTGGGCGCCGTCCGATCCCAGCAGGACCACCGCCTTGCCCGGGTTGGCCATCGCCACGCCATTGCAGAACGCCCACAGGTGACCGAGACGTCCGGAACTGAATTCCACCCCTGGGGTCACCCCCTTTTCCGGGTGGCCGGGCAGGCCGGCGTTGAACTCGCGATAGTGCAGCAGGCGCTCGGCAGGCAGGTGGCCCTCGAGCACGGCGAGCAGGTATTGAGTCGCCACGCGATGACCGGCTTCATCGTAGAACACCGGCACAATGGGCGCGCCATTGGCGATGAAGGCACGGATGATCGTGACCTCGGGCACCGTGTCGTAGGCGCCTCCGGTGTGACCGGATAGACCGCGCGCGCCGGCCAGCGCGGTAAAGAACACGATGGTATCGCGCGCCAGTTGAATGTTGTGGCGCAGGGCGGCTCGTTGGTCATCGGTCAGCGTCGTGACAGCTGGATCGAGTTTCAGGGGCAGGAGCTTGCCGAGGTCAATGGGAAAGGTTGTCGTCGTCATGGTTGATGCTCTGCCTCCGGTTGCGGCAGCTAGGATAACCCACGATGGGGGCAGCGCGTTCGCAGCGGGCCGATTATGCTAGCCACTGCGGCGGGCCAGCGCAGCGGACATTGAGGATTACGTAACACTCATGAAAGCCATGAAGCTTGGAGTCAGCGGTGGGCTCGATCGCCTGCAGCGGGTGGAGCTGCCGGACCCGGCCGCTCCCGCCGGCGGCGAAATCCAGGTCCGCATACGAGGCAGTTCCCTTAATTTCCATGACTATGCGGTCGTTCGCTTTGATGCCCCACACACTGTGGGTCGGATTCCTCTGGCCGACGGCGCCGGTGTGGTGGAGGCCGTAGGCCCGGGGGTCACCGAGTTCGTCCCCGGCGACAGCGTGGTCTCCACCTTTTTTCCGCTGTGGCAATCCGGTCGACCGACCACCGGCGATTTCGCAACGGTGCCCGGCGATGGTGTCGACGGCTATGCGCGCGAACGCGTCGTGCGGCCGGCGACCTGGTTCACCCGGGCGCCGCAGGGCTGGTCAGCGGCTGAAAGCGCGACATTGACCACGGCGGGTGTCACCGCGTGGCGCGCGCTGGTGGGCGATGGCGCGTTGCAGGCCGGCGATTCCGTGCTGGTCCTGGGAACCGGGGGCGTCGCCATTTTCGCATTGCTGCTGGCGAAGGCGATGGGGGCGAGGGTCATTCTCACCTCTTCCTCTGATGAAAAGCTCACGCGCGCCCGCAGCCTTGGCGCCGATCACACCGTGAACTATCGCTCCATCCCGGAATGGGGTGCTGAGGTCCTGAAGCTCACGGGCGGCCGCGGTGTTGATCAGGTACTGGACCTGGGGGGACCGGGCACCCTGCCCCAGTCCATCACCGCCTGCCGCATTGGCGGGCAGATCTCATTGATCGGAACTCTGACGGGCTTCGCCGGCCAAGTGCCGACCGGCGCGATGATGCTGCGCCAGATCAGACTGCAAGGATTGATCGTTGGCCATCGCACACAGCAGCAGGACATGGTGGCGGCCATCGATGCGACTGGCATCCGTCCCGTCATCGACCGGCGCTTCGCGCTTGCAGACCTTGCGGACGCCTTCCGCTACGAAGAATCGAACCGTCATTTCGGCAAGATCTGCCTGGAGTTCTGATCCGGGGCGGCGCCCGCCGCCGGCGCTGGCGCCCCTCGAGGCCACAGCAACCACAGACTGGCCTGGGCGCGCAGGGTGCCGGCCATGCTGGCCGCGGCGTCCCCGGAGCCGCAGAAAAAGTCCGCGCGCGGCGCACCGTTGACCGCCCCACCGGTGTCCTGCGCCACCACCAGCCGCTGCAGCTTGGCATCCCCCACCGTGGCCAGATACACCGGTGTGCCCAGCGGAATGTACGCCGGGTCGACGGCAATCGAGCGGCCCGCGCTCAGGGCGATGCCCTCAGCTGCGCGCGGTCCCAGCGTCGGATCACCCAGCGGCAGTTCCTGAAAGAACACGACACTGGGATTGGCATCGAGCACTTCCGTCAAGCGCTCCGGATGTGCGGCCAGCCAGGCCCTCAGACCGGGAAGGGTCGCCTGCTCGACACTCAGCGCTCCCTGACTCACGAGGTAGCGTCCGATGGAACGATACGGCTGGCCGTTCTGGTCCGCGAAGCCCAACCGGATGATCGCCCCATCCTGCAGCTGGACGCGGCCGGAGCCCTGCACCTCGAGCAGGAAGGCATCCAAGGGACTGTCCAGCCAAACGATCTCATGCCCCTGCAAAGCCGGATCCGCCGCCAGCTGTGCTCTGGAGAAATAAGGAATCACGGTCTTGCCCACCAGGCGCCCGCGTACGCGTTTACCCTTGAGCTCCGGGATGATGGCTGCCAGATCCACGGTCAGCAGGTCATCGGGTGGCGAATACACAGGAGTATCAAATCCGGGAATATGCGTGCGCGAGCCGTGCAGCTGCGGCTCGAAATAGCCGGTCAGCAAACCGGTGGTCTGTACCGCCCCGGATGCCGGGCCGCGACGCATGACCTGCAAGGGTTGGAAGTTTGCTTCAAAGAAGGCGCGGATGTTGGTATCCGAGGCGGGCGCGAGCTGCATTGCCGCGGCGCAGACCCCAAGCCACTCGCGACGGTTCTGCACCCGGCAGCTGGACAGTACCGCCGGCCAGGCCTGCGCCAGCGAGTCCGCGTTCCATCCGGGAAGGTCCGTCCAGCGGCGTGGGACGTACTCAACGCGGGACACGCCGGCGAAGCCAGGCGGTGGCGGCCGCGCCGTCTGACAGGCCCCGAGCAGCAACAGCAGCCCGAGCAGCGTCAGGCCGCGCCAGTTCACTGAGTTTGGACCGGATGCTTTGCCAGGTACTGGGCGAAGGAGGGCTTGGTGGACGTGAGGATTTGCAGCGTATCGCGCCGCGCGGCATCGCTCATGAACGCATAGGTATCGGAGTGATCACGTCCCTGCAGCACCGCCGCGAATTTTCCATACACATAGTCCCGGGCGTAATCCGGCAGCCCATCGAACGCGGGGGTGTACACCAGAAAGCTCAGTGGATAGCGGAATAGTCGGGTGTGCAGATCCAAATCGCGCAGCGACCGCCCCTGAGCGTCCTTGGGCCCCTGCTTCTGGAACCAGACATCAAAACCCGAATTGCCTGAGATGGTATCCGTGTAGGGCGCCGCGTCGCCAAACAGCATGGCCTTCGCCAGATCATCCATGAATCCATTCAGCTGACCCTGGGTCTTCGCTGACAGCGCGCCTGATTTGTGCGCGGCCCGGTCCAGCGCGTTACGGACTTCAAAATTCACACGGGTGAGCAGGTTCTGCACCGTCACCTGGTGCTGCAGCACCAGCAGCGCCACCACATCGCTCTTGTCCGTCAGATAGGGGGCAGTGTTGAACAGGCCCTTCAGGGTGTCGATATTTCCCCGGCGCACACTATCGAGCTTCACCAGTTCCTGAACATCCTTCACCAGGATATTGCCAACGTGCACTTGTTTGCCGGTGTGCCCCGTCACATACCAGCCGCCCCACCGTGATTCAATCGGTGTCTCATCGGTGGTGAGGATGGAGTCCTCGTGTGTGATCTGTTCGCCACGGATATTGACGTAGGAGGACATCAGCAAAAACCGCGGTACCCCACCGCCCGACAGTTCATAGGTGTCGTGACAGCTCAGACACCTCAATGTCTGGCGCTGCAGCTTCACCGCCCCCTCCGGGACATTGGGCAACGTGTAGAACACCTGGCCCAACTCGCTGTCCATGGTGGCCAGCTCCAGATCCCCGGTGCCTTGGACGTAGCCGACATAGGTATCCGTGTCGAAATAAAGGGCGCGCGGCGTCGCGGCAGTAATGGAACCGGTTTGCAGGCTGGTCTTGGAATACACCAGGGCCTGGGAACTCGGATCAATGCCCAGCGCCGTCAGCAGCGAGTCCAGGTAGCCGCGCGGTGCCTGGTAGGTGAGCTTGACGTCACCAGACCGCAGCCGCTGCTGCAGCCGAGCGATGGCGTTGTGCGTCGGCGTACGCTCGTAATGCATGACCGGATATTCGGTGTCGTAGGGGAGCCGGGTGGGCGGTGCCATTGAAAATGGGTTCGCCTGCTCCGCAGTCTCAGTGCCCTGCCCGAACGCCACGTTGGCGCTCCCCACGCCAAGGCCGATGGCCACACCCAAAATTGCCTGCCAACACCGCATAATCAAGCCTCCTGCACCTCAGCAACGAGCTGCTTGCGAAACAGCCTGGCCGCCACGTAGCACCCGATAATCATGCCGAGGCCGAACGCGGGCAGCACCCCGTGGGCGGGCTGCAGCCGCTGGCCATTCCACAGGTCACGTCCGATCACCCCCAAGCCGGCCGCGCCGAACACAAACCCCACCATGTGGAAAAACTGCATGGGGTCGCGCAGTGTCAGCGGATTGCGCCGCCAGGTCGGGAAATGCCACACCGGCTTGTTGCGCGGATTGAGTTTCTGGGCCCACACGACCACCGGAACCGCAATCACCCCATACGCCACCATGCCGACCAGCAGCATGGCGGTGACCGGGCGTGCGGGCAGCCAGGAGTCGCCACTCAATGCACCCTCTGCAGCCGCCAGGGCGGTCACGACCAGACGCACGATCACCCATTTGTTCATTGTGTTGCGATAGACCTCGGCAGAACGTCAAAATTCATGGCCGCCTAGGATAATCCACCCCTCATGGTTTGTCCGTTGGCGGACGAGTATCCTTGCCGCCCATCGGCCTCCCCGAGCCGGTATCGCATCAGAGGTTCCTCATGCCATTTGTGCTCCATCTGCGTCGCATCCTGGCCTCGGTGATCTGCGGTTCGACCCTGGCCCTGACCTGCCAGGCCCAGACTGGGGGCAACGCCAACAGTGCCTCCAGTCCCGCCCATTCCACCGTGTTGCGTGCGACGCTCGAGAATGGTCTGCGGGTCGTCATCGTGCGCAATACCCTGGCGCCCGTCGTGGCGACTTCTGTCAACTACATGGTCGGCTCCCAGGAGACGCCAGCTGGATTCCCGGGCACCGCGCATGCGCAGGAGCACATGATGTTCCGTGGCAGTCCCGGACTGAGCGCCGATCAGCTGGCCAACATCGGCAGCATCATGGGCGGTGATTTCAACGCCAATACCCGGGAGAACCTCACCCAGTACCTGTACACCGTCCCCGCGGAGGACTTGGACGTGGCGTTGCACATCGAGGCGCTGCGCATGAAGGGTGTCACCGACTCGCAGTCGGAGTGGAACCACGAGCGCGGTGCCATTGAACAGGAGGTGGCGCAGGATCTGTCCGATCCGGGCTATGTGCTGTATTCCAAACTGCGCGGCATTGAGTTTGCCGGCACGCCCTACGCCTACGATGCGCTGGGCACCCGTCCGTCATTTGAAAAGACCACTGCGGCGATG
>DASXFV010000068.1:0-11743 GCA_036489445.1 Steroidobacteraceae bacterium
GTACACCTACCTGATCGCCGGTGCCCCATCGGAAATGTGGGAGAAGGTTCCGCAGCTGGTGAATCTCAACACCTGGCCCGCCACGGTGTTCATCGGCCGCGACGGCCGAGTAAAGGGCGTGCATTCCGGCTTCGCCTCCCCTGCCAGCGGTGAGTTCAATACCCAGCTCAAGCAGGAATTCACGACAAAGATTGAAAAGTTGCTGGCCGAGCGGCCCGCCACGACTGTGGCTCAGACCACGCTACCCGGGAACCAAACCGGTGCCGACGGCCGGCATCTGTAAACAGCCACGCCTCACCGATATGTCACCACATCCCTACCCCAATGATATCCGCGCTTCGCTAGGCTCTGATCTTCAGGCTTCTGGCCGTTGGGAGGGCGCAATGTGGCAGAGTCAACCCGCTGTATCGCAATTATCGGCGCAGGCTTCTGCGGCACCGTCACCGCCATCAACCTGCTGCGACAACCGCACGTCGAGTCGCTGCGCATTCTGCTGATCGACCATAAAGAACATGCGCGCGGTACCGCCTATGCTGCCCGTCCCCAGCACTACCTGCTGAACGTCCCGGCAGGGCGGATGTCCGCTAGTTCCGCGGAGCCGCGCGACTTTCTCAACTATGCTCAAAAGTCGATGCCCGGCGCCACAGCGGAGGACTTCCTGCCGCGCGCCCTGTATGGGGAGTACCTGGAGTACACGCTGCTGGCCGCTGAGCGCTCCGCCCCTGCGCACGTCACGCTCGAGCGAGTGCGGGGAGCGGTGTGCTCCCTGGATCTTTGGCGTCCGAGTCATACTTTCATTCTGGGCTTTCAGAATGGTCATGAAATGACCGCCACAGAGGTGGTGCTGGCACTCGGCAATCCGCCACCCGCGGAACTGCGGAGCGCGGCTGGACTGCGGGAATCCACACGCCTGGTCCAGGACCCCTGGAGCCAGCAGGCAACCCTCCGTCCCAATGAGACGGTGCTGATCGTCGGAACAGGACTGACCATGGCGGACGTCGTGGTATCTGCGATGCAGGGCGGGCGCTGCCCGGCACAGGTACACGCCATCTCGCGTCACGGTCTGGTGCCTCCACACCAAACCGCGTTTCGCCACGCCCATTCACAGTTTGATCCCCTGCCACTCCTGCAGGCCGCTTCGTTCTCGATGCGCCGCCTGTTCCACCTGGTGCGCCGGATCTGCCACGAAGCAGAACAGCACGGTGGTGACTGGCGCGAGGCCATCACCTTCGTGCGAACTCTGGTGCCGTTGCTGTGGTCAAGGCTGCCGGTGCAGGAGCGCAAGCGATTTCTGCGTCATGTCCGGGCATATTGGGATATCCATCGGCACCGGCTGCCCCCGAGCACGCGCGTGGCAATTGACGAACTGCGTGGTTCGCGGCGCCTCATGGTCCATGCCGGCCGGATCCTGCAGCTGGAGCCCGAGGCGAATCAGGTACGCGTCACCTGGCAGCCTCGTGGGCAGGACAGGCCTGCCACCTTGCACGTTGACCGTGTGATCAACTGCACCGGACCCGATTATCGGTGTCGGTCCTCGCACGACCCCTTCATCCACGACCTGCTCCACAAGGGCCTGATCCAGCCGGATGCGCTGGACATCGGCCTGCGGGTCGCGCCCACCGGTGGCGTGCTGAACATGACGGGGCGGCCCACCCGCGGACTTCACTACGTTGGTCCAATGCTGCGGGCGGTTCATTGGGAGGCAACGGCCGTGCAGGAATTGCGCGAGCATGCCGAGAGGCTGGCACGCCGGCTGGCGCTGCCGGCCGTCGGTCGCGCCGTGGCCCACCGCATGGCGTAGCGTCGATCAGGTCTCATCAGGCGTATAAATACTATATGCCTCCAAAAGTACTGGACTCCATGGATAGCAGGCGGCTTGAACCCCGCGAGCTCGAGAACATCGCCGCGGGGACGCTCTCCTACTATGAGCGGCGTGCGGAGGACTTTCGTGCCGGCACCAAGGATCACGATGTCAGTCAGAACATTGCGGCGCTCTTGGGGCATATCAAAGGCGCCTCGCCTTTCGTCATTCTGGATCTTGGTTGCGGGCCGGGCCGCGACCTCGAGACTTTTGCTGCATTAGGCCATAAGGCAATCGGGCTGGACGGTGCCCAGAGCTTTACTGCGATGGCGCGCGCCAACGCTGGGTGCAAGGTCTGGCAGCAGGCTTTCCTCAGGCTCGAGCTGCCAGATCAGCTCTTTGACGGCATATTCGCGAACGCTTCACTCTTTCATGTGCCGTCCCAGGAATTGCCGCGCGTCTTGCGGCAACTGCGCGCCACGCTGAAGGCGGGCGGCGTGCTGTTCAGTTCCAATCCTCACGGTGATAACGCGGAGGGTTGGAACCGCGGGCGCTACTGCGCTTACCACGATCTTGCAACCTGGCGCCGCTACCTGCTGGGCGCCGGATTTATCGAGCTCGAGTATTACTACCGGCCGAGCGGATTACCCCGAGAGCAGCAGCCCTGGCTGGCGAGTGCGTGGCGCAGAGCCGACCCCGCCTGACGGCGCGTCCACCGCTGCAAAGGTCTTCGCAGCATTGAGCCCGGCCGGTGAGGCCAAGTTTCCCGCATGGAACCCGTGGGCCAGGAATGGCTGGTACCGGCAGCGACGCTCGGACACAATGCTCTCCGGTCAACCGCTCAGCCGTTAAGGAGGCTCCATGGACCTGGAACTACTCGACCGCCTGGCCATCCGCGATCTGGTCGAAAACTGGGCCGTCTGGCGCGACGCGGGCGACTGGGAACGATTCGCAACCGTCTGGCACGACGATGGGGTGATGATGGCCACCTGGTTTCAGGGTTCGGCGCAGGACTTCATTCGCGTGACCCAGGAAGGCTGGGCGAAGGGCGTGAGCATCCTTCACTTCCTGGGTGGCACTTCGATCGATCTGGCAGGCAATCGCGCCATCGTTCAGACCAAGATGACGATCTCGCAACGCGGCAACGTACAGGACGTGCCCTGCGACGTGGTGTGCACGGGGCGCTTCTATGACTTTATCGAGAAGCGTGACGGGCGCTGGGGTGTCGTGCTGCGCCAACCGATCTACGAGAAGGATCGTGTGGATCCCATCGATCCGGCAATGCGACTCGACCTGGATCCGGTGGTGCTGGAGAAATTCCCGCAGGGGTACCGCCATCTGGCCTATATCCAGACCCTGATTGGCTACCGCGTGAAGCTCGATATGCCCCAGCTAACCGGTCCCGAAGTGACCCGGCTTTATGCGCGTGGCCAGGCATGGTTGGCGGGTGGCCCACTGGAGCGTTAGAGGCCCGCGAGACCATGGCATCGTTGATCGCACATTACGTCGCGATTCGCCACTTCCATATCAGCTGCATCACCCTGTCAGGCGGATTGTTCTTGAGCCGGGGGGCGATGCGTATCGCCGATGCCCGGGTTGCCAATCATAGGGCTCTACGAGTGGCGTCGTATCTGATCGACACCGCGCTGTTGGTCAGCGGTATTTTGCTCACCTTGATTCTGCACCAATATCCCCTGGTCGATGCCTGGCTGACTACAAAGGTCCTGTTACTGGTTGTCTACATCATCCTCGGGCAGTGGGCACTGAAGCTTGCGAGTCGCCGTAGGGTCCGCATCGTGGCGTACCTCGGAGCGCTGGCGACTTATGCTTTCATCATTGGTGTAGCGGTCACTCATCAACCTGCGGGATGGCTCACTCTGTTGTGAGGCTGGGGCCACGGATCGACCGTGCCCGCTTCGATTTGATTTCCCCTTTCTGGGCTGCGATACCGAATTCGAGACTGTCTGCGATGCGTGAAGCGCGCTCTATGAAATGAGCCGCAGCGGCCGGCGGACACATCTCCCGGGCGGTCTCGGCAAAGAGCTCCAGCCAGCGATCGAAATGCGGTGTGTCGATGGGCAACGGCAGATGAATGGCCATGGGCTGGCCATGATAACGGCCACTCATGAGGGTGACGGATGACCAGAACGCACACAGCCGCCCGATGTGCGCGTCCCAGTCCTGCACCCGGCTCTCGAACACCGGGCCGATGAGCGGATCGTGGCGAACGCGTGCGTAAAATGTCCGCACCAGCAGCTCGATCATTGCCTCGTCGATTCCGGTGCGCGCGATGATGTCCTCAATGATCAGCCTGCGACTCATTGTGCCAGCTGGTGTGTCCATGCTCCTTCCTATAGCGCCGCGCGCTATTCGCTGTAGGCGCGTTCCCCGTGCAACGCGAGGTCCAGGCCTTCCCGCTCCTGCTCCTCGCTGACGCGCACGCCAACCATCGCATCGATGAGCTTCAAGAGCAACCAGGTGACCAGGCCGCACCAGGCGGCGGTCGCAGCGACACCCAGCAGTTGGATGCCAACCTGATGGAGCATGCCCATGCCCGGGGCATAACCGATGCCACCCAGGGACGCGCTCACGAACACGCCCGTCAACACCGTACCGATGATTCCGCCGACACCGTGCACCGGCGATACATCCAGTGAATCATCGATGTGCAGCACCCGCTTCAGCAGCTGGGTCGCGAAGAAGCAGCCCAGACCCGCCGCGAAACCGATGATGACCGCGCCAGCAGGACCCACGAAACCGGAGGCGGGCGTGATGGTGCCGAGTCCTGCGACCATGCCGGTTACGATGCCGAGCACGCTCGGCTTGCCGTAGCGTATCCACTCGAGGGTCATCCACGTCAGCGCCCCGGTGGCCGCGCCCAGCTGCGTCACCCACAGCGCCATGGCGGCTTGACCGCCGGCGGTGAGAGCACTGCCGCCGTTGAATCCGAACCAGCCAACCCAGAGCATGCCGGCGCCCAGAACAGTAAGAGGCATGCTGTGCGGCGGCATCGCAACATGCGGAAAGCCTTTGCGCTTGCCGATAAACAGCGCGGCCACGAGTGCCGCCGCACCCGCATTCACGTGCACGACGATGCCACCGGCGAAATCCAGGACCCCGAGCTGCGCCAACCAGCCGCCGCCCCACACCCAGTGGCAAACGGGCACATAAACCAACAGGAACCACAGCGCACTGAACAGCAACAGCGCCGAGAAGCGCACGCGCTCCGCGACGGCGCCAATGATCAGCGCAGGCGTGATGATGGCGAAGGTCAGCTGGAACATGGAGAAGGCCAGCTCCGGGGTACTGCCGCGCAGCGCATCCCGCCCGACGCCGGAGAAGCCGACCCCGTCCAGCGAACCGATGAATCCTTGTACCGGCCCGCCATTGCCGAAAATCAGACCGTAAGCCCCGGCGAACCACAGCAGCGAGACGACGCAGCAAATGGCGAAGCACTGTATGAGGATCGATAGCGCATTGCGGCTGCGCACCAGGCCGGCGTAGAAGGCGGCCAGGCCCGGGAGGGTCATGAACAGCACCAGCGTGGTCGCGGTCAGCAGCCATGCGGTGTCGCCACTGTTCAGCGTGCCGCTCGCCGGTGAGCCCGCCCACGCGGGGACCTGCACCAGGCAGCCGGCCAGACCCATGAGCAGTGCCGTGGTGGTGCGTCGGGTTGCCGAATCGCGCATCGCGTCCATCCCTTCGATCTCACATGCGCCGCGCATAGTGAGCTATGTATTTGATTTTAAAGTTTTCTTCTCGACGCGATCCGGCTGGGGATCCATCTGGATCCTGAGCTGCACCGAAATCGTGCGGGGCAGATCTTAGCGACTCGGTGCGGCGGGTCAAGGTCCTTCTCTTGACCCCTCTCTCCTATATGTTACGCTCGGTAACAGTACAGGAGCAGACCTTGGACAGCGACCCCTCCGCCCTGGGAGAACTTGAGCATGAAGTCATGCAGCTGGTGTGGGCGCGGGGCCGTGTCACGGCCGAGCAGGTCCGCGAAGATTTGTCCCGACCGCTCAAAGAATCAACAGTCCGGACAGTGTTGCGGCGGCTGGAAGGCAAAGGCTATGTGACCCACACTGTCGAAGGCCGCACCTTCCATTTTACCGCCGCACAGGCGCGCGGCTCGGTTGCAGCCAAGGCCGTGCAGCGCATTGTCGACTGGTTCTGCAATGGCTCGCTGGAGGAGGTTCTGACCGGCATGGTCGACAATGCCGCGCTCAGTCCCAAGCAACTCCAGTTGCTGTCGGACAAAATCGCCAGCGCAAAAACCAGAGAGCGCAAGAAATGATGCTGCTGCTGGAATCCGCGCTGCGATCGCTCTTTCTGGGGTTCCTCGTGTGGGCGTTGCTGAAGCTGGTCCGCATCCGCGACAGCGGCACCGAGACATTCATCTGGACCGCGGTGTTGATTGTTGCCCTGTCGATGCCGCTGCTGAGCCACTACATGCCGCGGCTGGTCGTGGCCATTCCGCAGCTGTCAGCAACAGCCTCGCCCTCGGCGACGGCAGCGCATTGGGCCAGAGCCAATCAGCCCTCACTGATGCGCGCGTGGCTCAATCGCTATGGCGAGCCCTGTCTACTGGGTGTATACGCACTGGGGGCCCTGATCTGCCTGACGCGCCTGATCACCGGACTCATTCTGACCCTGGTCCTCTGTCGGCGCGCCCTCCCCGTCGAGGCGGACTGGGCCCAAGGCCGCAACATTCGCGCCAGCGCAGCGCTCAAAGGCCCCGCATCGCTCGGCCGGGTCATCCTGCTGCCCGCTGATTACCCCTGCTGGAGCCCAGTGAAGCGCGAAGCGGTGCTCGCGCACGAAGAAGCTCATATTGCTCGTGGAGATTTCTTCGTCCAGCTCGCCGCCGCAATCCACCGAGCCCTGTTCTGGTTCAGCCCTTTCGCCTGGTGGCTGCAATCGAAGCTGTCCGAAATCGCCGAGACTGCCAGCGACGAAGCGGCCATCCGGCGTCTTGATGATCGGGTCAGTTACGCTGAAATACTGGTCGAGGTCGCACGCGGGGCGCAGCCGCCGCGGTTGATCATCGCGATGGCGAAGGGTCCCCTGATCCAGGAGCGCATCGACCGTATCCTGTCCGCGGCGCCGGGTCAGCAGCCGAGTCTGCCGGTTCGAGTGCTGATTGTTGCTGCGCTGAGCCTGACGGTTCTTGGCGTAGCCAGCGCTGATGCGGCTTTCGCCTCCAGCCCTGTCAATCCTATCTCTCACAGACCCATCCCCGTCAGGACGGGTCCGACGCAAGCGTCGGCAGCGGGATCCACTGCCAGGAACTCCGGCGCAACCCGGACCCGCGGGCGCCTCACCCGTGCAGCGCATCTCGTTCGCAGGAACCCGGTCGCGCCATCGCAGCGTGACGCCGCGGTCTCCTACAACCCCAGAGCGCTCCTGGATCCGGTGTACACACGCGCTGTTCCCTATGTGCCGGCGTCCACCATCGTGCATGCCGGCAAGACCTTCTATATCGGGGCAACCGAGCGACCCGTTGCAGAGACATGGAATCGCGTAGAACTGACTCAGTAAGGGGGCTCGCCGTGCGCGCACTATTCACACTGGCCGTCGTGGCGCTGACGCTCCTCGGCATTGCGACAGCAGCCCAGGCCGCGGGTTTCGACGGCAATTGGATCGCGCTGCTACCGCCGCAGGAGGGCTGCAACGGGACAGCCATCATGACACTCACCATGTCCGGCAGCGCATTCCAGGGGGAAACACGCAACTTTGGCAAGACGGAGGCCTTTGGCGGCAAGGTCGATGCGAATGGCAATGGCACGTTTGTGGTATATCCGCGCAACTCGGGCACCATTGAATTCAGCGCGGACCATTTCGACGCCAACTGGAACGAGCACGCTTGCAGGCGGCATGCCCTCGGCGATCGCGCCCTGACCAGCGCCGAAGCGGCGGCCGCGTACACGCAGCGCCGGCAGTTCCAGTCCCAATATGCCACCCTCACACAAAGAGCAGCCGATGGCGATCACTCGGTCGACTTCACTCTCCTGCGCTCCCTTTATCCCTACACAGATCAATGGGACCCCTACGGCAACAAGACGGCCGCATTGTTGGAGCAGGCCGCTGCAGCGTCGAAAGGCAAGGATTGCGTCGCTGCGCTGACGGCTCTCGATGCAATCCTGAAGCTTGATTTCACCATTGACGCAGCACACGCACTGCGCAGTGATTGCCTCGCTGCAGCCGGCCGAACGCAAGCCTCGAAAATCGAATCTGATATCGCTGATGGGCTGATTCATTCCTTGATGGACAGCGGCAATGGCAACACGGTAGGCACCGCGTACGTTGTGATGACCCAACGCGAGGAGTTGGACGTGCTGGCCAACCGTCAGCTCCTGGTGCAGCTGCGGCACACACAGGTCCGCGGCAGCAACGGCCGTCTGTACGACGAGGTCCAGAGCACATCGGCTGAAGCCGGGGCTGCGGTCAAGACCGTATATTTTGACGTCAGCAGCTTCGTGAATGGACGCAGGAGCCGTATGGCGGCCGTTGACACTCTAGTGTCCATGCCGTGACCCTACCACCACCGATATCTGAAGGAGCATTTCATGAAAGGGCTGCTGGTGTCCGCTATCGCCATGGTGATGTGGGCCGCAAGGCCAGCGCTGGCCGGCCCCTTCGACGGCAACTGGATAGGCCAGATACCTCCATCCGGCCCCTGTCATGTCACCGCCACGATGACCATCACGGTGTCCGGCAATGTGCTATCGGGCGTCATGCATAACTCTGCAAACGCAGCCCCCTTCAAAGGTACGGTCGATGCAAACGGTAACGCCGCCTTTACCACTGAGAAAGGTCATCCGGGCACCATAAAATTTACCGCCGATCGCTTTGACGCGAACTGGACCAGCGGCGGCTGCCATCGGCATTCCCTGGGCGACCGCGCACCGGATGCCACACAGACCACGGCACTCCTGGCACAGCGCCTCCAGGCCCAGACCACCTACGACGATCTCACCGCGAAAGCAGCAGCCGGCGACCGCTCGGTGGATTTCACCCTGCTGCGCAGCAGCTATCCCTTCACGAAACATTGGGATCCGGATGGCACGACGATCGCACCTATCCTGGAGCAGGCAAAAGTTGCGGCCAATGGCAAGGATTGCGCCACGGCCCTGGAGAAGCTCGACGAGGTCCTGAAGACCGACTACACGATAATTATCGCGCATCGGGTGCGTAGCGATTGTCTAAAAGGCGACGCAGCGCGCATCGAATCACGCATTGCGGATGGCCTCACGCACTCCCTGACGCATGGGGGCAACGGCAAAAGTGAGGCTTCGGCCTATCCGGTCATGACCGGGCACGAGGAGACGGACATTCTTGCGGACCAGGACATTGTCCTCAAGGCGCGCGATGTGGCCGTGCGGGGTAGCGATGGACGCTTTTACGATGTTGTCCACGGCCTCTCCGTGAGAAACGGCCTGCGCCTTCAGGACGTGTACTTTGACGTCAGTGCGCAAGTACAGGGCCGCAACAGTGCCATGGCGGCGGCTGACGCCGTCACCGCGAGGCTGCCTTAGGGCATGATGAGGGGCCGTCGGGCCGTCTCCTGAAGAAGACGCGGTGACATTGCGGTCACAGACTCTGATTCAAACGCCCGACCCCAGCTTGTCTGCAGTGTTCTTTGCAAAATCACTGCTGTCGTGGCGCTCGTGCAACTGACTGGAGAGTTCGCCGTATACGCGATTGACCATCCGTCCGCGTCTCACGGCGGGCCGCTCCAGCAGCATGTCGGCCCAGCGCTGAACATGCTTGTAGTCCTGGACGCTCAGGAATTCGCCCGCACCGTAGGCCCAGCCCTTCACCAATCCGCCATACCACGGAAATATCGCCATGTCGGCGATGGTGTAGTGACTCCCGGCGATATATTCATTCCCGGCGAGTCGGTGATCCAGGACATCCAGCTGGCGTTTCACTTCCATCGCAAAGCGGTCGATGGCGTATTCGATTTTGGTGGGCGCGTAGGCATAGAAGTGCCCAAATCCGCCGCCCAGATAAGGCGCACTACCCATCTGCCAGAACAGCCATGAGAGACACTCGGCACGCGCAGCGGCCGCCGTTGGCAGAAAAGCACCGAACTTCTCAGCCAGGTACACCAGGATTGAGCCGGATTCGAACACGCGAATCGGTGGCTGCGTGCTGCAGTCCAGCAAAGCAGGAATCTTGGAATTGGGATTGACGGCAACGAAGCCGCTGCCGAATTGTTCGCCCTCCCCGATCTTGATCAGCCAGGCATCGTATTCCGCCCCGCTAGACCCAAGCGCCAGCAACTCCTCCAGCATGATCGTCACCTTCACGCCATTTGGCGTGCCCAACGAATACAGCTGCAGGGGATGACGGCCGACCGGCAGCTGCTTCTCGTGGGTCGCGCCGGAGGTGGGACGATTGATATTGGCGAAGGTGCCCCCGCTGGGCTTATTCCACGTCCAGACCTGTGGGGGAACGTATTCCGGCTGCGTCATTTTCAGTCCTCAGGGGTGAGCACCACATTGCCCACCGCGGTGTTCGAGGCCGGCACGTGATAGAAGCGGTACAACTCGCGAATGTGGGGGCCCAGTGCGCCGCGCATCGTCAGCCACATGATCAGTTCCATGCCCTCTGAACCGGCTTCGCGGATGTACTCCTCGTGCGACATGGTGCGCAGGATATCCGGATCTGCCGTCAGCAGATCAAGAAATCTGGTGTCCCATTCCCGATTGATGAGGCCGGCGCGCTCGCCTGAGAGTTGGTGGCTCATGCCGCCGGTGCCCCATACCTGTACATTCAGATCTTCGGGAAAAGATTTAACGGCACGCGCGATGGCCTCGCCCAGGCGGAAGCAGCGATTGGCCGTCGGGGTTGGATATTGGATGACGTTCACCGCCAGCGGGATGACCTTCACCGGCCATTCGGCCGGCTGACCCAGGACCAGGGACAGCGGCACCGTGAGACCGTGATCGACGTTCATCTCATTCATGATCGTCAAGTCGAACTCATCCAGCACTACCTGGGTCGCGATATGCCAGGCGAGCTTGGAGTGTCCCTGGACGACCGGAACACGGCGCGGTCCCCAGCCTTCGTCAGCGGGTGCAAACGAATCCGCGCATCCCAGGGCAAAGGTGGGCACGACATCCAGCGAGAATGCCGAGGCGTGATCGTTGTAGACCAGGATGATGACGTCGGGTTTTTGTGCCGCCACCCACTCTCGGGTCCACTCGTAGCCGGCGAAGATGGGGGCCCAATCAGGATGCGTGCTGCGGCCCCCGTCGAGTGCGGCGCCGATCGCAGGCACGTGGCTGGAGCCAATGCCCGCGGTGATCCGGGCCATTAGAAACGGCCTGAGATTGACCTGAGACCGACCGGATTGCGACCGCCGCTGCGCATCATGGCAGCGTACTCTTCAGCCGATTGACCGGCAAACGAGGCCGCCACGGACTGCGTGGGCCGGCCATCCACTGCCGCAATCTTGAGCACGAAGAAGATATTTCCGCCCTGTTCGAGCAGCGCCTTGAAGTCGCGCTTCATGACCGCCTGCTTCTGGGATTCGCTCATCTGCCATTCATCAAGATAGGCGCGCTCGTTGGCCTTGAAGCGAGCGCGGTTCCCCGCGCTCATCAAGGACATGCAGAACCGGTTCAGGTGACGGCCCTCAATGGCACGCTCGCCCGTGAACACGTAGGTACCCGGGATATCCTCGAAGGCGGTGCGATGCTGATCCATGGACACAGCATATTCCATTGCAAACTGCAACAACTAGGACGATATTACGACATCAGTTTTTGCGATTTACGATAAATAATGGACATGGTATCCAATCTACGGGCCTTCCTGGCGGTCGCCCGGTACGGAGGCTTTTCGGAGGCGGGGCGGCAGCTCAATATCGTGCCGTCCGTGGCCGCCAAGCGGGTCAGTCAGCTCGAGCATGCCATCGGCACCCGGCTGTTT
>DASXFV010000097.1:0-12604 GCA_036489445.1 Steroidobacteraceae bacterium
CAGAAACGGCCGTTATGGTAGTCCTGAAACGCCTGCCGTAACTGCTCCTGAGTATTCATCACGAACGGACCCTGGCGCACCACGGGCTCATGCAGCGGGCGTCCTGCAACCAGGATGGCACGCGCCGTAGCGGACTCGGACTGCAGCCTGACCTGTGCCCCCGTGCCCAGCACCGCCAGGGTGTGCTGGGGCAACCGCCTCGCCGTGGCACCCGCACCCACGCTGAGTGCGCCTTCAAATACGTAGACGAACGCCGCATGTCCCGCTGGCAGCGCATGCACAAAACTCGTCTGCGGTTGCAACTCGACATCAAGGTAGGTGGGATCAGTGGCCGGCTGCGTCACAGGGCCGGTCACGGCGCCGACCTGGCCCGCGATGAGCTTGACCTGCACGCCGGGCGCAGGGTTGACCGATGGAATCTGCTCAGGTCCGAATTCCTGATAGGCCGGATCTACCATCTTGGCGGCGGCCGGCAGGTTCAGCCAGAGCTGGAAGCCGCGCATCCGACCCGCCTGCTGTTCGGGCATTTCCGAGTGCACGATGCCGCGGCCGGCCGTCATCCACTGCACGGCACCGGGCACCAACACGCCCTCGTGCCCATGGTTGTCCTTGTGTCGCATGCGCCCATCGAGCATGTAGGTGACGGTTTCAAAGCCGCGATGCGGATGCGCAGGGAAGCCTGCGATGTAGTCGCCCGGTTGATCGGTGCCAAACTCATCGAGCAGCAGGAAGGGATCCAGATCCGTAAGTGCCGGCTGACCGATGAGGCGCGTCAATTTGACGCCTGCACCATCGGAGGTCGGCATACCGCGAGCCTGCTGCACGACTTCCCGGTCAAGAGTGTCCATTACGCAGCCTCCGCTACTGAGATGGCGGCAAGCGCCGCATCCAGGCCTTTCTGGCGATGCTCCGGGGATAATGCAAGGCCCTCGGCGCCCTTCGGGCCGTACTTGAATGTTTTGCCGCCCACGACCACCCGATCGATCCAGGACTTCAGCTGGGCCGAGGGTGCTGCACCTGGTCTTCCACGGTCGCCGCGGCCTGCTGCCCGCCGTGCGGGCTACGCTGGACTATCTGGCTGAGCGCCTGCCCGGAACGCTGTAGCGCCGTGAGGTTGGCTGCGAACTCCCGCGTGCAGCGCTCCCAGCTGGAACGCAAGGCGCGCGCGCGGCAGGCCGCCGGGTCCAGCAGAAGCGCGCGCTGCGCGGCCCGGCCCAAGTCCGCATCCAGCGCCCCGGTCACTCCGTCTTCCACCACGTCAATGGGTCCGGTGACCGGATAAGCGGCCACGGGCAACCCGCAGGCCATCGCTTCGAGATTGACCAGTCCAAAGGTATCGGTGCGGCTGGGGAAGACGAATACATCGCAGGCTGCCAGGTGGGCCACCAGATCCTCGCCAAATCGATATCCGGCGAACACCGTGTGCGGATAGCTCGCCTGTAGTCGCGCCCGCTCCGGTCCATCACCGATCACAAGCCTAGTGCCGCTCCAGGGCATCCCCAGGAAGGCATCGATGTTCTTCTCCACCGCCACACGCCCCAGGTACACGGCGATCGGCCGCGGCAGATCCAGGAAGTGCTTAAGCCCTGGTCGAAACAGCTGTGTGTTCACCCCGCGCTGCCAGCGCACGACATTACGGAATCCCCGGCGCTCAAGTTCCACCTGCATGCTGCGGGTGCTGACCATGCACGCCCGGCCGGCGGCATGGAAGTGCCGCAGCCAGCGATAGGTGACGGATAACGGAATCGGCGCTCTCGAGCGCAGGTACTGCGGAAACTGCGTGTGGTAGGAGGTCGTGAAATTAAGCCCCCGGCGCAGGCAGTAGCGCCGCGCCGCGTGGCCCAGCGAACCCTCGGTGGCAATGTGCAGGGCAGCCGGCGCAAATGCTTCGATGCTGCGCGCTACGCGTGCACCCGCGAACAACGCCAGGCGGATCTCCGGGTAGCTGGGACAGGCAACGGTGCGAAAACCTTCGGGAGTGATCAGATTCACGTCATGCCCGAAGCCACGCAGGCAATCAACGGTATGGGACAGCGTGCTGACAACGCCGTTGGTCTGCGGCCGCCACGCATCCGTGACAATGAGGATCTTCATGCGGCGGGAATGATTGCCGGTACGCGTGACGATTGCGTGACAGCCCGACCGTCATGTTCCCGTAAATATTTTGCGATATCTGCTTCATGCCGACATCTGAAACGCTGTTTACGGAAAGCAAAGGAATGGGCATGCAAAGTTTTTGGCAGGCGCTGCACACCCAGCGCTGGGATGATCATCGTTACTACCACCACAGCCGCATCAATCAGTCGCTGCATCTGGTCAGCGCATTGAGTTTCCTGGCCTCCTACGCCACGGTCTGCAAAAGCCCCACCGCCGCCGCCATGATCGGTTGGCTCCTGGCGATGGTGAGCCGCCAGGCGGGCCATTTCTTTTTTGAACCCAAGGGCTACGACACCATCAATCACGCCAGTCACGAGCACAAGGAGGACATCAAGGTGGGCTACAACCTCAGGCGCAAAGTCGTCCTGCTGGCCATCTGGGCGCTGTCTCCTGCGGTATTGTGGTTCGACCCTGAGTTCATGAGCCATGTGGGTGTGCTGTGGCTGACCGTGGGTCTGGGTGGCCTGGTGTTCCGCACCGTACAGCTGTTCCTGATGCGCGACGTGCAGACGGGTCTGGTGTGGATTACGAAAATCATCACCGACCCGTTCCATGACGTGATGCTGTACTACCGCGCGCCGCTGGCATTACTGCGCGGTGAGCTCATCGACCCGATGGCTGATGTGACGCTGGGTGCAGCGGACGAGGAGCCACTCCACCAGGCCTGAAGGACTTCCCGCAGCAGTCGGCGACGGATCGCGCGGTCGGTGAGGTTGGGATCAGACCACCACCAGCCGTCGCGATCCATGTCCCGGGCTGCGCCCAGGATTCGCTCCATGACCGCGGCAAAATCCTCATCGGTGTAATTGTGGCTGAAGATGAAGCGACCGGTGCCGACCCAGCTCAAGGCCAGGCCGTGCGCCCGCAGATAGTATTGAAACATCCAGTTGTACTCCGAGGCGCGCGTGTAACCCACGGTCCAAATCGAGGACAGGTTGGACACCCGTACCGGCAGAGCCTCGGCCGCAAGGCGTGCATTGAGCGCTGCGGCTCGGCCATTCCACAACGCATCCAGATTGCGGTACAGGCGCTGCACCGGCTCACTGGCCAGACCCTCCAGGAATGCATGCATGGCCCCCATCACGTAGGGATGAGAGTTGAACGTACCCCGTGCCAGGCAGACGTCCGCCGGATGATCGTCGCGGTAGCGGCGCATCAGCCTGTGTGTCCCGCACACGACCCCGACCGGCAGGCCCCCACCCAGGGTCTTGCCGTAAGTCACCATGTCCGCGCGCACGCCAAAGTATTCCTGTGCGCCGCCCGGTGCGAGGCGGAAGCCCACGAACACCTCATCAAAGATCAGCACGATGCCGCGCGCGATGCAGACCTCGCGCAGCTGGCGCAGCCAGGCGCTGTACGCCTCGCGATCAAAACCGGCGCGGCGGCCGCTGTCCACCAAGGCTCCGTCATTGGGCGCATTGGCATTCGGATGCAAAGCCTGCAGCGGGTTCACCAGCACACAGGCGATGTCCTTGCGCATCCGCAGCACCTTGAGCGTCTGCTCGCTCATGTCCTTCAGCGTGTAGGTGTCATGCGCGATCGCAGGATTTCCCACACCGGGCTGCACATCACCCCACCAGCCGTGGTAGGCACCGCAAAAACGCACGAGATGTCGCCGACCCGTGTGGTAGCGGGCCAGGCGCACCGCCTGCATCACCGCCTCCGTGCCCGACATGTGGAAGGACACCTCGTCCAATCCGGAAATTTCCTGCAGCCGCCGCACGTTGTAGGCCATGACGGGGTGATAGGGGCCCAGCACCGGCCCCAGGTCACGGACCAGCTCGGCGCCCCGCTCGATACATTCCTTGTAGAAGTCGTAACCGAACACGTTGACGCCGTAGGACCCGGCCAGGTCGTAGAACTGGTTCCCATCGAGGTCGATCAGACGGGTGCCCCGGGAGGCCTTCAGGAAGGAGCCGCCCGCCAAGTGCTCGCGCACCCGCCGGCTGAACTGGAAGGGCACACGGTAGCGGGCCGTAAACTGCATGTCGGACACCGACTTCGCCACATCGCCCGTCAGTCCTGCAGACCGGGCGAAGCGCGTGGCGAAGAGTTCGGACAGTTGTTTGAAGGCGGTACGGCGCATGGAGGCCACCACCTCGGGGGCCTCGTCCGCGCAAAAGAACCGCGCGTCCGGGTATTCGTAGAACGGCAACAGGCGTGCGAGTCTGCGCGACCAGCGCGCATGCCCGGCGAGCGAGGGATGCTTGGCGGCCGAGAGGGCCCAGCGCAGCCACGCCTGGTAGAGGAGCCATAGGGCAAGCGCCATTGCCGCAATGGCCAAAAGGCATGATTTCATGAGCGGTTCCCAGATAAGCAGACGCCCGGAAAACTATTGCATGGGAATGACATCCCGATGACGGTCCGAGCCGCAATCAGCCGCGTGGTGCAGCAGGAGGACCTCAATTTCCTGCTGACCAACCGCATTCCACGTCGCTGGCTGACCCTGTTCGTGGGCTGGTTGAGCAAGCTTGAGAATCCGCTGATCAGCGTCCCGGCGATCGCGCTGTGGCGCCTGTTCTGCGACGTGGATCTGCGTGACGCGCGGGTCACGCACTACCGCAGCCTGCATGAATGCTTTACCCGCCAGCTCAAGGACGGTGCGCGGCCGGTGGACTCGGATCCTGCAACGCTGGTCAGCCCCTGCGACGGCATCCTCGGTGCCTCCGGCAAGGTGATCGCCGGGGAGTGTCTGCAGGCCAAGGGCTTCCCCTACACCCTCATGGATCTGCTGGCCAATCGCGACCTGGTGCGCCAGTACCAGCAGGGTTCCTACGTCACCCTGCGCCTCACCGCGGGCATGTACCATCGCTTCCATGCGCCGCACGACTGCCAGGTCGAGCACGTGTCCTACATCTCGGGGGATACCTGGAATGTCAATCCGATCGCCGTGCAGCGCATCGAGAACCTGTTCTGCAAGAACGAACGGGCGGTCATCCGGCTGAAGCTTGAGCCCTCCGGCCACCTCATCACGCTGGTGCCCGTCGCGGCCATCCTGGTGGCCAGCATCCGGCTCAAGTTCCTGGATGTGTTGCTGCATCTGCGGTATCGGGGTCCCAACCACATTCCCTGTGAGGCTAAGCTCAAGCGCGGAGAGGAAATGGGCTGGTTCCAGCATGGCTCCACCCTCATCGCCTTTGTGCCGCCGGGGGTGCGGCTGGTGGCAGGACTGGAAAGCGGCAGCCGGGTGCGCATGGGACAGGCGCTCTTCACATTGGACACTGGGTCGCACGATGGGTAACCCACCTGTAGCCGTCATCACCGGCACCACGCATGGCATTGGCACCGTCACCAGCCACGGCCTGGCTCGTGCTGGATACACCGTGGTGATGCTATGTCGCAATGTGCAGGCGGCCACCGTTCTCGCGCAGGACATCGGCGCGCGTGCACCGGGCAGCAGGATCGAGGTCGTGCACTGTGACCTGGCGAGTCTATCCAGCGTGCGCGCCGCGGCCCGCGAGGTGCGGGAGCGTCACCCCCGTATCGACCGGCTGATCAACAACGCCGGCATCGTCAGTACCTGGCACCGCTTTTCGGTGGATGGCCACGAACTCACCTTCGCCACCAATTACCTGGGGCCCTTTCTCCTGACCCGGTTGCTGCTACCGGCGCTGGCACCCGGGACCCGCATCATCAATGTGTCCTCCAAAGTGCATTACCGGGGGCGCGTGGACCTGGACAGCGTCGACAACCCGCGTGCCAGCTACAACAGCATCGCCGCCTATGCGCGGTCGAAACTCGCCAACGTCCTGGACACCTTTGCCCTGGCCCGCCGCCTGGCCGGCACCGGCATCACGGCCAATTGTCTGCATCCGGGGGTGGTGGCCACCAATTTGCTGCCCGGCTGGCTGAACTTCATCCGCCCCCTGTTCAGACGATTCATCCTGACCCCGGAACAGGGTGCCCGGACCACGCTGTACCTGGCGCTGAACAGTCAGGCCGCCACACTGCATGGTGAATACCTGGATGAACATCAGCAGGTGCGGCCGGCGGCGCGAATCGCCCATGACCTGCTGCTGCAGGAGCAGTTACTGACCCGCAGCGCCCGCTGGACGGGTCTCAATCAGGCCAGCGCCTGAGCGGAAACGGATTTGCACATCCTGAACCACTCGCCCCAGAGCCTCGTACATCGCGCGCTGCGATCTCACCAGGGCGTCGGCGTTGGGGATATAGGCCAGTACACCGGTATCGCGCTGGGTCCACATGGCCGCGGGCGCCGGAACCGTGTCGATACCCGCCTGGTTGAATTCCACCACCGAGCGGGCCATATGTGCGGCCGAGGTCACCAGCACCACCTTGTGCACACCCGCACGGGCCAGGATGACAGCGGAGAACTGGGCGTTTTCATGGGTGTCGCGCGAGCGATTCTCCAACCATTGGGCCGTGACTCCGAGGTCCTGATGCAGGAAGTCACTCATCGAGGCCGCCTCCAGGCGGCTGCCCGAGATCAATACCGGCAGGCGGGTCTTGCGCGCCAGCCGCGCACCATAGACCAGCCGCTCGAGGCTGGTGGCCCCTGGGGCGGAGGTGCCGTACTCCGGTGCATTGACCCGGACGCCCCCGGCCAGAATGACGATCGCCTGGGCATCATCCACCTGGGAAGGATCCAGCGCCGGGTAGCGCTCCGCCCAGCGCACCAGGGAGTCCGCCGCAATCGGCGTCGCCAGCACCCACAGCGAGGCCAGGCCCACAGCACACAGCACCGCGCCACCCAGGCGCGCCCGGCGGAATGCCACCAATGCCAGCCCGAGTGCCGCCAGCAGCAGCGGCCCGGTGGGGGGCAGCACCAGGTTCTTCAGCAGTTGTTTCCAGACGTAGTAGTCCATGCGCTGACCCTAAGTCGTACCCGTGCCCAAAATGATAGCGCCCATTGAATCACGTAATATCGGACACGTCGTTCCGTCCGACTTCCCCGAAGGATCCGACATGCCAGTCACCACACGTTCGCCCTTCGCCCAGCGGCTGCTGTTTGCGCTGAACTTCTTCCGCCACCCCTTCATGCTGGGTTCCATCTGGCCGAGTTCCCGATACCTGGTCGATGAGGTGCTGCGCCCCGTCGACTGGGAGCGGGCCCGTGTCATTGTGGAATACGGTCCCGGCGTGGGCACCATTACCTGCGAGATTCTGCGCCGGATGCGCCCCGATGCACACCTGGTTGTCATCGAGACCAACGAAGCGTTCGTCAAGTTTCTGAAGACCTCCTTCAGCGACCCCAGACTGCATATCGTCAATGAATCCGCCGCCGATGTGGGCCGTATCCTGCAGCGCCTGACGTTGGCGCCGGCGCAGTACGTGGTGTCCGGTATTCCCTTGGGCAGCATGCCTGAGGCGCTGCGGACCGACATCGTCGCCAAGACCCGTGTGGCCCTGGCACCGGGCGGCCAGTTCCTGGTGTACCAGTTCACCAGCCGCGTCCTGCCGGTACTGCAGCGCACCTTTCAGGAGGTCTCGCGCAGCATGGAAAAGCGCAATATCCCGCCCGCACACCTGTTCGTGTGCGCGACGGACGCCGGCTGAGGCTCAGGCACCCTGCTGCAACTGCGATATCGGCTGCGGACGGGCCAGATAGTAGCCCTGCACAAAGTCCACGCCGATGCGTTTCAGTTCCGCCAGCACCGGCTCTGACTCAACGCATTCCGCCACCGTGAAAATCCCCAGCGAGCGGGCGATCTTGCAGATCGCCTCCACCATGTTGCGGTCGACCGGATTGGAGGCGACCTCCGCGACGAACTGGCCGTCGATCTTCAGATAGTCCACGGGCAGCGTGCGCAGATACATGAACGAGGCCAGACCGCTGCCAAAGTCATCCAAGGCGAAGCGGCACCCGCGCTGCTGCAGTTCCTTCATGAAGTACAGCGCATTGGACCAGTTGGTGACCGCCGCAGTCTCGGTGATCTCGAAGCACAGCCGCCGCGCGACATCCGGTGCGCCGGCGTGCTCGACGACAAATTCCAGAAAGGACGGATCGCTCAGCGAATTGCCGGACAGATTGACCGCCAGCACCGGTGAGGCGGCGGGTCCGGTGGGCGCATCACGCAGGCGCTCCAGCGCCCGCAGGATCACCCAGCGATCGATGGCCGGCATGACGTTGTAGCGCTCGGCCGCCGGAATGAACTCCCCGGCCGGCACCAGGCGGCCATCATCATCCCGCAGCTGCACGGTGAGCTCGTGGAAATCCTTCGGGCCCGCATCGGCGATGGGCACGATGGGCTGGTAGAACAGTTCCAAGCGGTTTTCTTCCACCGCACGGGTGAGACGGGCGGCCCAGTGCAGTTCGCGGTGCCGATCCACGGCGCCATGACCATCATAGACCTGGACGCGATTGCGGCCGCCTTCCTTGGCGGCATAACAGGCAATGTCCGCGGCGCTCAGCACCGCTGCCACACTATCCGTGTCGCGGTTGATCTCCACCACGCCGATGCTGGCGCCGACATTGAGCGTGCTGCCGGCCCAGATGAAGCGGTAATTGTGAATGGCCTGGCGAACGCCATCGGCGATGCGTCCGGCCTGCGCGACGGAGGTGCCATCCAGAAGGATGCCGAATTCATCGCCGCCCAGTCGTGCAATGGTGTCCTGCGCGCGTACCCGGGCACGCAGCAGGCTCGTGACATCGCGCATCAGCCGGTCACCGGCCTGATGACCGCAGGTGTCGTTGACCACTTTGAACTGATCCAGATCCACGTAGAGCAGCGAGAACTGCCGCTCACCGCGTTGCGCCAGGATGAGTGCATCACGCAGCCGCACATCGAATTCGCGGCGATTGATGAGTCCCGTCAGCGCATCATGAGTGGCCTGGTAGGACAGCGCCCGCTTCAGCCGCCGCTCCTGCGTGACATCGTGAACCACGATCACCGCGCCGATGACATCACCGCTACGGTCGCGGATCGGCGCCGAGGATTCCTCCACCGCCACTTCGTGGCCCTCGCGGGTCACCAGCACCGGATGCGCAGCCGGGGGAGCGCGAACGCCAGCGGCCTGCATCCGCTCCAGCGAGTGGCTGACGTGCTTGCGAGTGGTCTCATCGATGAGGTTCAGGACCTCACCCAGCGGGCGGCCGCGCGCCTCCTGGATCAACCAGCCCGTCAGCTTCTCCGCCACCGGGTTCATATATTCGATAAGTCCGCGTGCACAGGTGCTGATGACACCATCGCCGATGGACTGCAGAGTGACCTGTGCGCGTTCTTTTTCCGCAATCACCGCCTGTTCGGCCTGCTTGCGATGCGTTTCCGCGAGCAGCCTCTCGATGGCGATGCCGGCCAGCTTCGAGGCATGGGCGATCGATTCAGTCTGATTTTGATCCGGCAGGCCGACAGCCTGTTGATACACCCCAAGGGCGCCGAGCATTTTGCCCTCAGCGCTCTTGATCGGCGTGGACCAGGCCGCTGCCAGGCCGGACCTCAGGGCTGCGGTGCGGTTCTGGTTCCAGAAAGGATCCTTGGCCATGTCGGCCACCAGCACCGGACGGGACAGGTACACCGCTGCCGCGCACGACCCAAACCCAAGACCAATCTCGGCGCCCAGCAGCACCTCGCGAAACGGCGCGGGCACGGCCGGCGCCACGACTGAGGCGAAACGGCTGCCGCTCTCCTCCAGGATACTCACTGAACACAACGACCCGGGATCCACCGATTCGATGAGCTGGGTGACCGCCTCCAGAACCTGCGGCACGGGTGCGCCGGCGCTGAGCCGATCCAGGACCTCGCGCTCCGCCGCGGCGCGCCGTTCACTACGCTTGCGGTCGGAGATATCCGTCACGCTGATGCGGATCAGCCGCCGGGTGCCCGAGGGCATCAGCGCCAGTCGCATCTCACAATCCACCTCGATCCCCCGGGCGGTGCGGCAGACCCACTCGAAGACTTGCAGTTCGCCGGCCAGGACGCCCGCGGTATGCACCGCGACCTGCGCCGCGGAGGAGTCCCCGCCGGGCTGGAACTCGGGGCTCAGATCCAGGGGACTCAGTTGCAGCAGCCGCGCGCTATCCGTCCCGAACAGGCGTTCGGCATTGGCATTGGCATCGATGTACCGACCGACATCGACGTCAAAAACCAGGATGGCCTCGGGTGCGTGGTCCACGAGCATGCGATAGCGCAGCTCACTCTCGCGCAGCTGGCGCTCGGTTTCACGGCGGTCGGTAATGTCGCGCAGGCACAGAACATAGATGGCCCGGCGCCGCAGCCGCGCCCGGCTCACCGCGAATTCAGCCGCGAAGACTTCCCCGCTGCTACGACGGCCGCGAATCTCGCGGGCCGACAGATCCAGATGCGTGTCCCCGGTACTCTCCGCCAGCCGGTCCAGCGCTTCCGCGCAGTCGCCACGATCGGCCAGTTGTGGCAGGAATTCTTCGATCCGCCGGCCCACCGCCTCCGCCTCGCCGTAGCCAAAGACCCGCTCGGCGGTGGGGTTGAAGGTCTGCACGAACCCGAACTCATCCAGCGTCAGCACCGCGTCCTTAATATTATCCAGGACGATCTGCAGGTGATCGGAACTCTGCTCCTGGGCTTCCAGCGCCAAGGCGCGGGCCTCATCGGCCATCAGCTGCATGGTGCGCACCACGCCGCGACGCTCGTCATCGACGGCGGTGTAATGGCTGCTGATGAGGCGCAGCAGTGCCGCGGCCTCGGGTTGGTCCGATCCGGTGCGCAGTTTCAATTCCCGCAGCTGCGCCAGCAACAGGGGGTGCAATGCCTCCGTCCCCGCCAGGGTCGAGGTCAGATCGACCCGCACGACCGTGGTGGCGTCTATAGAGGGAGGCTGGGCATGGAGCGGATTTGTCATAACGGGCGCCGAGAAGACAGCCCCAATGATAGAAGTTGGGGTGTGGCGACCGCGTGATCCGATCGCGATTATGGAGGTTTTGTTGCCGCCGCAGCGGCCACGATGGGGATAATGAAGCTGCGGCTGACGGCATACCCCGCAGAACCGGTGGTCACGGTCGCCATCACGGTGTAGACGCCCGCTTGGGTCGGCACCAGGGTCAGCTTATGGTCCACCGTGGAGCCGGCGTCCATGTGACCTTCGGCATCAAAATCGCTGCCCTGGGTAATGCTCAGGCCGTCGTCCGGATGAAACCGCGCGACCAGGTGCTCCAGCGGCTGGTTGGCCGCCAGGCGCAAGGCGATGACCACGGGCTGTCCGACCACGGGCCGCTGGGTCACCTCAAATTTAAGGCCCACCGGACTTTGGTCCCCGCCGGCAGCGGACACGGCCGAAACCAGGTCCGCGGGCCCCGGATCTGCCGCGCTGCCCGCGGCATTGGCCGCATTGCCGGCGGCCCCCGCATGGCGCTTGGCCACAGGGGTTCCATGGTCATCGTTGGAATGACCGCAGGCGCCCAGCACAGCGGCGGTCAGCGCCAGCAGCAGGGTGAGCAAATTGCGTCGAAACCGTCTCATCGTTCCGCCCTCGTGAGTCCCGCGACTATTGCAGTAGGGGCTGCTCGCGCATGTTAGACGATTGCTCCAGCAGGTCTAAGATGTAGTTCTCCCAATTGCGACGTTCCCCAAACCAGGGGAACGCACGCGGAAAGGCCGGATCGCGCCAGCGCTGGGCCACCCAGGCCGCATGATGCAGCATGCGCAGTGAGCGCAGCGCTTCCACCAGCAGCACCTCGCGATAATCGAAATTGGCGAACTGCTGGTACCCCTCGAGGATCTCGGCCCACTGGCGCTGCTGCTCATCGGGCGATCCGGACAACAGCATCCACAGATCCTGCACCCGGGGACCCATCATGCAATCGTCCAGGTCCACGAACACCGGGCCACGCTCATTCCACAGCAGGTTGCCGAGATGACAGTCGCCGTGGATGCGGATGGCGGCGACTTCGCCGGCGTTTTCAAACACCGCCTCGATCCCTTCCAGAAGCTCACCGGACACCTCCTCATAGCGACGCGCCAGTTCTTCGGGAATCAGACCACTGGCCAGCACCGCCTCCTGGGCCTGCCAGCCCAGACGCTCCGAGGTGAGCCAGGGCCGCGCCTCGAAGGGTCGCACGCAGCCGATCTGGTGAATCCGCGCGATGGCTCGGCCCAGCAGTGTCAGGGACTGCGCGGCATCCAGCTCCGGGGCACGCCCGGGCATCCAGGGAAACACGCAAAAACGATAGTCCTTGTAGGTAAAGAGTGTACCGTCGTTGATGCGCAGCGGAGCTGCCACGGGCAGCTCCGCTGCGGCCATTTCGGCGGTGAACTCGTGCTCCTCGCCGATCTGCACATCGCTCCAACGGGCCGCGCGATAAAACTTCAGCACCAGGTTGCCCGCATCGGTGCCGAGCTGGTAGACCCGATTTTCGTAGGAATTCAGCGCCAACAGGCGTCCATCGCCTTCGATGCCCACCGAGGCGGCCGCATCCAGCACGACGTCCGGACTGAGTGCCTCGAACGGGCGCGCCTGCGCTTCGGCAGTGCCGCCACCGGGCTTTCTGTCTATCATGCGGACATCACAGCACAGC
>DASXFV010000003.1:0-15812 GCA_036489445.1 Steroidobacteraceae bacterium
GAGCGCTTCTTCGGGTCTACGCGCCGCACGGCCTCGCCCATCAGGGCGTGGTTGAACAGCGGTGCGTAACCGACGCTCTGGCCCGCGGCCTCGATCGGCAGCGCCACCTCGACGATGGCGGCAATGGTGTCAGCCAGCACGTCGATGTACATGCCCGGCCGCGCCTCGAACATGCTGGGCAGGCCGGTGCTATGGGTCAGCAGATGGAAAAAGGTGATCCGCTCGCGCAGTCCGCCGCGAAACTCCGGGATGATCTTGCACAGCGGTGTGGTCAGTGTCATCAGGCCGCGCTCGATGGCCTGGAACACCAGGATATTGGTGAAGGCCTTGGTCACCGAGAACAGGCTGAACACCGAATCCTCGGCGACCTTGCGCTCCTTGCTCTCACTGCTGTGACCGAACACCTTGTGATAGGCGCTTTGGCCGCCGCGCTTGACACTGATGACACCGCCAAAGTACAGACCTGCCGCGATGTCGCGCTCCACGGCAGCGGTCAGAAAATCAAGACGCTGAGGATCAAACCCCGGATGAGCTGTCACGATAACTCCACCTTAATTCTTAAAATTGTGCATATGTGTGTGCGGTGCAACAGTCGGCAGAAAGCGTATGCCCGGCCCCCGGCTAATGCAACACACCTCAGGCCGCGTCGAGTTCCGCGAAGGTCTCCCGCGCGATGCGAAAGCTGTCCACGGCCGCCGGCACACCCGCATAGATCGCCACCTGCAGGAAGACCTCACAGATCTGCTCGCGGGTCACGCCGTTGGTCAGCGCCCCGCGAATGTGCGCCTTGAGTTCATGCGGGCGGTTCAGGATGCTGATCATGGCGAGATTGAGCAGACTGCGCTCGCTGCGCTTCAGGCCCTCGCGGCCCCACACGGCACCCCAACAATATTCGGTCACCAACTCCTGCAACGGCTGGTTGAAATCATCCATGCTGGCCAGAGCCTTCTTGACATAGGCCTCCCCCAACACTTCCGTACGAATCTTCAGTCCTTTCTCAAACAGCTCGCTGCTCATATTGACCTCGACAAAAAAATGTTTTGGCTCAGGCGGACCGGTTCGGATCCAGACCTGAATCAGCTTCGACAATTTTGGCCATGGCGGTGAAATCCGAATCCGGTCCCAGGCTGTCGACCGTGCGCTGCAACAGCTCGCAGACCGCGGATCCGACCTCCAGCGGCACCCCGAGTGTTTCGGCTGCGGCCAGACACAGCCGCACATCCTTCAGACACAGCCCTGCGGCGAAACCGAAATCAAAAGTCCGGGGCAGCACCGAGCGCGGCCATTTGTCCTGGGTCGCACTGCTGCGTCCGCTGGACACGTTCAGCACCTCGATCATGCGCGCCGGGTCAAGCCCGGCCTTTGCGCCCAGGGTCATGCCCTCGGCCGTGATGGCGATGGCGCAGGCGCCCAGCAGATTGTTGACCAGCTTCATGGTCTGGCCCGCACCGGGATTCGTGCCCATAAAGAAAGGTCTGCCAAACACCTGCAGCAGGGGCCGGAGCTGCTCCCAGATATCCTGCGGGCCGGCGACCATCAAGGACAACGTGCCCTCGCGCGCACCCTTGATGCCCCCGGAGACGGGCGCTTCCAGGGAGGCGATGTTGCGCTCGGCCAGCCCCGCCGCAAGCCGCACCGCGGTATCCGGTCCGGAGGTCGACAGATCCACGCATGCTTGCAGGCGTTTGCCTTGCCGGATCCCCTGCGGTCCCAATACCACGTCCGCGACGATCTGCGGATTGGGCAGACTCAGGAATACCACCGGGGCGACATCGGCGACCGCCTGAGCGCTGGTGCCAACCTCAGCGCCGTGCGCCGACAACGCTGCCAGCGCTGCGGCACTCGGATCGTAGACCGTGACGCTGCGACCGGCATCGAGGAGTCGCCGCGCCATGGCGCCGCCCATCCGCCCCAGCCCGATGAAGCCGCACTCACTCATGACACTCCTCGGGCACTCGGCAGCAGATCCAGACGCACGATATCCTGCGTGCCCGGTTCGGCGGGAAAACGTTGCAGCACGCCAGGATCATGACCCGGAATCAGGTGATCGATGGACGGGGCAAGACTGCGCAGCTTGCGCAGTGCCTCCAGATACGCCACCACATCCGCAACCACGGGGTAGGGGGTCGCGCGCTCCAGATTGGCCCAGAAGTGGATCACATCCGAGGCCAACACCACCGGTCCGCGCGCAGTCTGCACCCGCACCGCCTGCAGCCCGGGGGTGTGTCCGGGCAGGTGATGCAAGGTCACTCCCGGGTACAGCTGCGCATCACCGGCATGAAAGATAACCCGCCCGTCGAAGATGCGTCTCACCATGGCGAGGACATCTTCCGCGGCAAAGGGCGCGGACAGGTGTGGATGAGTCATGGCCCGACCGGTGCAGTAGGCCAGTTCCGCATCCTGCACATGAAAGCGCGCCTGCGGAAACAGCGGCACATTGCCCGCATGATCGTAGTGCATGTGGGTGATCACCACATCCTGCACCTCCTCGGGCCGCACGCCGATGGCGGCGAGCCCTTCGGCCACGGGGCGCAGCAGCGTACGCCCGCGTTGCGCGGCCGCCGTCGCATCGAAGCCCGTGTCGACCACGATGGTGTGATCATCCGAGCGGATCACCCAGACGTAGTAATCCAGGGGCATGGGGTGGGCATGATCATCGCCGCCCAGAAAATTCAGATCGCTCAGGCGATCCAGATGGCCATAGCGCACGGCGTAGAGGCGGTTCGTCACGGCATCAGCCTTCAGGCTGACGCCAGGATGCCGCCATCCACATGCAGGATGTCACCGCTGATGAATGATGCCGCATCACTGAGCAGGAACAGGGACGCATTCGTCGCATCCTCTTCGCGTCCCAGACGGCGCAGCGGAATATGCACCGCGCGGCGCTCGTATTCGGCCTGTGGGGTGATTGCCACGGCGCCGGGGGTGGGAATGGAACCGGGCGCCAAGGCGTTGACGCGAACCTTGCGCGGACCGAGCTCCGCAGCCAGGGTGCGGGTGAAGGTGCCCATCGCGCCCTTGACCATGCTGTAGACGGCGGTGGTGGGGAAACCCCGTTCCGCCACCGGTGAGGCCATATTGAGAATGACGCCGCCGACCTGCGGGTCCATGTGGCGCAGCAGGGCCTGCACACCCCACACCGCCCCTTTGATACCAATGGCCAGCATCCGATCGAGAATCGCATCGTCCACGACCTCGATGGCGTCATACCGGATCAACATGGCGTTGTTGACGACCCCGTCGATTCTGCCGATGCGACCGGCCGCAGCCAGGTATGCCGCCCGGTCCATGACGTCCACCACATGGGTGGTAATCGAGTCGGACGCCTTGCGCAGCTCGACCAGCGACTGGGCATCGATATCAAATGCGCTCACCCGGGCCCCGGCCTGCGCAGCACCGATGGCCAAAGCCCGACCCAGGCCCCGGCCCGCGCCGGTGATCAAAATGGACTTGCCCGCAAGATCGAAAGTCGTTGCCACAGTATCCTCCGCCCATTCTCTACGTATAGCAGCCCGGCCCTGATGCGTTCCAGTCTGCCACGGCTGATATGCTGGCAGAAGGCACGGTCAAAAGCAGGGATTGAAATGAACCGTTTCGAAAAACAGGTGTACGAGTGCATGCACCCCACCGAAAACCTGCTGGCCAGGACCACCAACCCGCTGCATCGGGCCATTCTGTTGAACTTCTGGCGGCACGTGCATCTGGAGGGGGCTGCCGAGTACGAGAAAATCCTGGCGCCTGACATGGTAGTGGACCATCCGGTGTATCGGGTGACATGGGGCGCGAATCCCGGCGTCATCGAAGGCAAGGCCGGTGTGCTGGCGTTTTACAATAGCGTCGGCGCGGCGGTGCTCTGGCATTCCGATGATCGTCTGGCCGTGGCGGACTGGGGCGTCTGCGACGAGCTCACCTTCCATCAACTGGCGGAAGGGGCGATCCTCAAACAGCTCGGTTATGCGGTGGACCACGCCGATCGGCTGTACCACGTGTCCAGCCGCCAGGCCTTCATCTGGCCCTATGACGCCAGGGCCCGCCTGGCCGGCGAACATTTGTACGAGGACAAGACCAGCCTGGCGATCGAGGAAGTGGCGCGCAGCGATGCCATCACGCCCGCGCGCGTGCGGGAGATCCATCGCGAACAGCTGGGCAAGCTCACCGCCCGCCTCGGACCTGAGTTCTGGGTCCTGCGCTGATGGGCATGCGCAGATTCGGGCAGGCAGTCCTCGGACTGGCCCTCGCCAGTGTGTTGTTCCAGGTCGCGGGCCGCCCCACCCCGCATGCGACCCGCAGTGAGCGCTGGATCGGGACCTGGGGTTTTGTACCGCTGCCGGCGCCGCTCGGCACGCTGATTCCAGGGGCCGTGGTCCCCGCACCGCCGGGGCCGATGCCCCTGTCGGTGTACACCCCTCCGCCTGCGCCGCCACCATTCCGCCCCATCGGGCCGCCCGCGCCCCTGGACAACCCGGGAAATGTGCCCGTCGACACGAGCACCCCGGAGCTGAGCAATGTCACCGTTCGCCAGGTGGTGCGGATCTCCCTGGGCGGCAGCCGGCTGAGACTGCGATTCTCCAACGAAGCCAGCGCTGAGGCGCTGCCGCTGACCGCGGTTCACGTGGGCGAAGCCGGGCCCGACGGCACCGTGGTGCCAGGCAGCGATCGGCTCGTGACCTTCGCCGGGCAGACCTCAGTGGTGCTCCCCGCCGAAGCCCCCGTGCTGAGCGATCCGGTTGACCTGCCCACCCGCGCGCTGGAGAAGCTGTATGTTTCCACCCATCTGCCCGGGATGGTGCCGACGCGTTCGCCGCGATCCTTATTTGAGTACGTCGCCGGCAGGCCGGGCGATTACACCGGGTGGGCCACCCTGCCCGGCGCCCGACTGATGCGCATTCCCGCCTACGTCACGCTGGTGGAGGTGCAGACCTCAACCGCCGCCGGTGTCATCGTGGCGCTGGGCGACTCCATCACCCAAGGATCAGCCTCCACCGCGAACGCGTTCCGCGGCTGGCCGGACCGCCTGGCTGAGCGCCTGGCGACCCAGCACTGGGCGGTGGTCAATGCCGGCATCGGCGGCAATCGCCTGCTGCGCTACGGGGTGGGCCCCAGCGCGCTCGCCCGCTTCGACCGGGACGTCCTGAGCGTCCCGGGAGTCAAAACCATCATTCTGCTGGAAGGCATCAATGATATCGGCGTGGGACTGCGCAGCGTGCCGGCCGCGGAGCCGGTGACCGTCGAGGCCTTGGAGGCGGCGGATCGGCAGCTCATTGCTCGCGCCCATGAACACCAGCTGCGCATCATCGGCGCGACGCTCACTCCCTACCAGGGCGCCGCGTATGCCTCGCCCGAGGGTGAGATCGTGCGCGAAGCCTTGAACCACTGGATCCGCAGCAGCGGCACATTCGACGGCGTCATCGACTTCGCCCCCGTGGTCGCCGATCCCAATAATCCACTGAGCCTCGATCAGCGCTACAACGAAACCGATCACCTGCATCCCAATGATGCCGGGTACAAGGTCATGGGGGATGCGATTGACCTGTCGGTGCTGGTCAAATAATTTCGCGCTGCGCAGCGGCGGGGTTGAGCAGCTCGCGCAGGTCGTTGAGCACGAAGTGGGGGCGGCGCTTGCCGCTCTCGCGCTCCCAGTCCGCCTGCTTCATGATGCCGGTGGTGACGCCAAAAGCGGTGGCGCCCCCGCGCTGGGCCATGATGATCTCCACCGATGGATCGTCCCCCACCACTGCCACATGGCGCACGGGAACGCCGAGTTTGCGCGCGACAAAGCGCATGGCATGCAGCGAGGGTTTGCCCGTGAGAATCATCGGCGCTTTGGTCATGCGCCGGATCGCTCCCACGATCGCATAGGAATAGCCCATGGTGCGGCCCTGACGGGTGGCAAAAAATGGCACATCGGAGGCCACGTACAGCCTGGCACCGGCCCAGATGGCCTGACAGGCCGCCTCGATGTCCTTCATGTGGCACTCCGGGTGCCAGCCCACATACACCGCATCCACCTCGGTGGCGTGCGGTTCCCCGGTGAACACCGTTTGGATGCCGGCGCGTGTCAACTCGTAGGCCACTCCCCGGCCGCCGAGCACCAGCGCGCGTTTGATACCCTGGCGTGACATCACATCCGCCGCGACACTCGAGGGCGTGAACATGCGGTCATCCGCAATGGGCAATCCCAAACCGCGCAGGCGCTGGGCCTGCTCAGGCGGCGGATAGGCGCTGCCATTGGTGAGCACCAGGTAGGGCATGGCTCTGGCTGCCAGCTCGGACAGCACTTCGATGGCGCCAGGCAGCACCTCGTAGCCCCCCAGTGTGCGATCGCTGAGCAGCAGCGTGCCGTCCAGATCGAACATGTAGCCCTTGATCACGTCAGCCGGGCCGCGCATGGCGGCGCAGTTCCAGTTTGAATCCCGGTTTGCTGATGGTCACTGCCGAGAGGTCCGGTCGCTGCGCCAGCTGCCGCAGCAGGCTGATGACGGGTTTCAATTCAGGATTGTAATGCCGAGGCGCGGGGGCCGCCGCCAGCATGGCATCGACCTGGCCGGCCGGCATGGTGGCGCGCAGCAGAAACTCCTCATCGGACAACCCCGCACCCAGACGTCGGCGCAGCTCTTCAATGGCGGGCATGCCAGGCTCCGCCCGCAGCTCCCGGGTCCGGGCCAAGGAGTCGATGCGATCCATCACATTGCCATCAATGGGCACATTGGGCCGGCCAAAGCGGCCGATGGCATAGCGGATGGCCTCATCCGGAATCACCTTGTAGCGCTCCTTGGTGGTCACATTCATGACCGCCTGGGTCAGGACGATCTGCGCAAACGGTGTCATGACGATGGGCCAGCCCAGCTCCTCGCGCACGCGCCCGATCTCATCGATGACCGCACTCTCCAGATGCGCCAACCGGGCCTCGGCCAGCTGACGCCGCATGGTGCCGATCATGCCGCCCGGCAGCTGGTGCTGAAGATAGGCGGCATCAAACCCCTGCGGGTGGCCGATGGGCAGCCCTTCGGCTTCGGCCAGTCGCGTGAAGTACCGGGCGACCTCCTGCAGGGCCTCATCATCCACGCTGACGCTGTGCCCGAGCGCGCGCAGATTGGCGACGATGCGTTCGGCGGGCGGATTGGAGGTCCCGTCCGCCGCCGCACCGGAGGCACACTGCAGGACACTCACCCCGTATGCCGGGGCATCCAGATAGGTGTGCTCGGCCAGCCCGATGGTGCAATGAGAGTGCAATTCCAAGGGTTTGTTGCCAATCACAGCCTGCACGGCCGGAATCAGCGTCTGCGCACGCTTGGGCGCCAGCAGGCCACCGGGATCCTTGATATAGATGGCATCGATGTCCGCAGAGGCGGCGAGCTTGCGGGCAGCGGCGACGTAATGCGCATCGTCATGAACGGGGCTCAAGGTAAAAACCAGTGCCGCGATCACATACTCGCCCCCGCCCTGCTTGACCAGTCGCGCGCAGGCAATGTTCGAGTCGGCATCATTCATGGGGTCCGCCAGACAGAAGCGGCGGATGCCATTGCGCGCCAGCACCTGGAACACCAGCGCCATGAACTGCGGGTGCGCAGTCTCCCAGGAGATGAAGCGAAAGCCCGTGGACATGAACTGCAGGGGCGTATGGGGCGTCAGGGATGCCATCAACCGGATGCGCTCCCAGGGATCCTCCTTCTTGAAGCGCACCGCCACGCCCATATGCGTGGAGGTCGTGAAATCGATGGCCTTGTAGCCCACTCGGTCCATCACCGGGGCAATGGTCAGCGTATTGGCGGTGTCGACGCCCAGGGCGGCCCACAATGACTGGTTGCCATCCCGCAGCGACGTCTCGACCAGTTGCAGGTCACTCATGTCGGCGCTCCAGCAGTCGGCTCACAAATCCCGTGTCGAATCCCCCGGCTTGGAATTCGGGGTCTGCCAGCACCTGCAGCTGGAAGTCCAGGTTCGAGTGCACACCGGTGAGCCGGGTCGCAGCCAGTGCCTCGCGCAGCAGGTTCACAGCGCCCGCGCGGTCCGCAGCGTAAGCGATGATCTTGGCCATCAGCGAATCATAGTACGGCGGGATGCGCGAACCCGCACCGATATGCGTGTCCACCCGAATCCCCGGCTGCACCGGCCACGACACCTCAATGACTTGCCCGGGACTGGGGCGAAAGTCATGTGCCGGATCCTCGGCATTGATGCGGCATTCGATCGCGCAGCCCTGCACGCGGATGTCGGACTGGGTCAGACGCAGCCCGGCACCGCTGGCAATGGCAATCTGCTCGGCAATCAGATCGACACCCGTCACCGCTTCAGTGACCGGATGTTCCACCTGGATGCGGGCATTCATTTCCAGGAAATAAAAACTGCCCTGCTCCGGGTCCACCAGAAACTCCACCGTGCCCGCGCCGCGATACGCCAGGCGCTCTGCGAAGCGCACGGCAGCGGCATGCAGCGCCGCGCGCAGGGCGTGCGACAGACCCGGTGCGGGCGTCTCCTCGATGAGTTTCTGATAGCGCCGCTGAGTCGAGCAGTCCCGCTCCCCCAGGTGGATCGCGTTGCCAAGGCCATCGCCCAACACCTGAACTTCCACATGCCGGCCGCGGGCAACGTAGCGTTCCAGATACACGCGCGCATCGCCGAACGCAGCGCCCGCCTCCGCAGCCGCCAGTTCCAGGGTCGCCGGCAGCGCCTCCAGGGTATCGACCCGCTTCATGCCGCGACCGCCGCCACCGCCCACCGCTTTGACCAGCAAGGGCACGCCGATGGCGCGGGCCGCCGCCAGTGCTGCTTCAGTGGTGGTCACGGCACAGCCGGGAACCACCGGCACCTTGGCCGCTTCCGCCTCGGCGCGGGCCCGCAGCTTGTCCCCCACCGCCTCGATCTGCGCGGCCGTGGGACCGATGAACACCACCCCTGAGGATTCGCACAACCGGGCGAGCGCGGCGCGCTCGGAGAGGAAGCCATAGCCCGGATGGATGGCGTCCGACTGGGTCGCGCGGGCGGCATGCACGATCGTCTCCACCCGCAGATAACTGTCCCCGGGACGCGCTGGACCGATGCACACGGTGCGATCGGCAAGCCGCGCCGGCACGCTGTCCAGATCTGCCTGCGATGCGGCGAGTACGGTCTGGATCCCCAAGGCGTGGCAGGTGCGCATGATGCGCACGGCAATCTCCCCACGATTGGCGATCAATATGCGACGCACGGCAAGGTACGGTCAGCTCGACTTGCGCACGCGCAGCAGCGTCTCGCCGTATTCGACGAGCGCACCATCCGCCGCCAGAATCTCCGCCACGGTGCCGCGCACGCCCGCGCGCACCGTGTTCATCAGTTTCATGACCTCGATGATGCCAACGATCGTGTCCTCCACCACCGGCGCGCCGACTTCCACAAAGGGCGGCGCACCGGGCTTGGGCGCGCGGTAAAACGTGCCCAGCAGCGGTGAGGGTAAATCCTGGAGACGCGGATCGACTGGGGCCTGCACCGCCGCGGGCTTTGCCGGGGCTGCCGCGGGTGGCGTGGCCGCGGCGGCAACGCTCGGCGCCTCAGCTCTTGGCGCTGCTGCGGTTTCGGCCGGTGCCCCGCGTCGCAGGCTGATTTTCGTGCCCTCGACTTCCAGTGTCAGTTCATCGAAACCGGATTGCTCCACCAGCCGCATGATTTCCGCCACGTCCGCGGCCGTCAGACTCATCGGTTGCCCCCGAATATCGACAACACGTGCAAGGAAGGATCGACGGCGGGGCGGGCCGCCGGTGCGCTCTCCTGCCGCGACCAGACGGTCTCCGGCCGGCTCTGCAGCAGCAGAATCGCGCCGCTGTGCCGATCCACGGCCCATTCAATGTCCTGGGGCCGCCCGTAATGGCGCTCGACCTTGCGGCCAATCACCCGCAGTGCCTCCAGCTCCGCATCACTCATGCAGGCAAGCTGGCGCTGCGCGTCCGGCACCGCGACACTGTCGATGCCGCCTTGCTCGAGCGGCACGTGACAGATCTGCTTGTCGGAGATCTCGCGCACCGAGACCTCACCGGTGATCTTGCCGATCACCCACCGATCCGGGGTCACCTCGCCACCGACCACCGCCGAACCCAGCCCCCAGGAGCCTTCAATGGCCATGACCGAGCGATCTCCCGTGAGCGGGCTGCGGGTGAACATGACGCCTGCGGTTCTGGCATCCACCATGGTCTGCACGACCACGGCCATGGCCACATCCGGTTCGGCAAACGCATGCCGGCGCCGATAGACCATGGATTCCACGGAATACAGACTTCCCCAACAGCTGCGCACCTTGGCCAGAGTCTGTTCCAGACTCTGCACCCACAGGTAGGTGTCCTGAAGGCCGGCGAAGCTGGCATCCGCCGCATCCTCTGTGGTTGCCGAGGAGCGCACCGCGACCGCGGCCTGCCGATCGGCGTTGAGCTTGTGGTAGGCACGCGAGATGGCAGCGCGGACGTCCTGGGGCAAGGGCGCGGCCTCGATCTGCGCACGCAGCTGCCGCGACACCTCGGTGACGGCGGTCAGATTCTCCGGATCCAGGGCGGCGACCCGCGCCCGAATGGGGGCCGCGCTTTCCGCGACGGACAAAAACCGCTCGAACGCCGCCGTCTTGACGACAAAGCCGGGCGGCACCGCGATACCGGCGCGCGTGAGTTCCCCGAGACTGCCCCCCTTGCCGCCCACCTGTGGCCGGTCGGCAAGACTCAGATCAGCAAACCAGCCGACACACTCCAAATCGTTCAACGTCACGCTGCCGCCACCCCTTACGCTATCTAAGGATAGTGACAATACCGCGGCCGCCATCGACCCGGATGCGCTGGCCATCCTTGATCCGCGAAGTCCCATTCCCCGTGCCCACCACGGCGGGCAGACCGTACTCACGCGCCACAATGGCGGCGTGGCTCATCGAGCCGCCGATGTCCGAGACGGCGCCGGCAATCTTGCCGAAGATCGGTGCCCAGGTGGGATTGGTGACCTGGCAGACCAGGATGTCACCCTTTTGCAGTCGGGAAATCTCATCGACACTTTTGACAATCCGCGCGGTGCCTTCCACGACCCCGCGGCAGGCGGCAAAGCCCTTGAGTTCATTCGGATCCCGATCCGACCCGGTGGACAGCCACGTATCCAGCGTTTCGCGCGTGATGCCCCACAGCATCACGATGGCAGGATCATCAATCACCTCCGGCACCGCCCCCAGCGCCGGGGGTGTCTCGTGCTTCGCCCATTCGCGGATGGCCGCGCGTCGTTCGGCGACGATCTGTGGCCAGTGCGACGGCCCGCGCGGCGGTGAGCCATTGGACCAGGAGGTCATCAGATCGATGATCGCGGATTTCACTTCGTAGTGGGTCAGCTGGAACACATCTTCCGTGTCCGCGAAGAACCCGTGACGGGCCAGCAGTGCGCCAAATTCGCGGATCTTGTTGAAGAAGAGATTGGTGTACCAGTGCTCGCAGTAGAACTTGTGGCCCTCCACATACGGGAACACGCGGTGCGCCAGGGTGATCATCTGGTCGTAGGCCGCGCGCTCCTCGTCCGTGGTCAGCAGCTCCCGGTAGTCCTCGATGAGCTGCTTGCGCTCCTCCAGAAGTTTCTCGACGGGCCGGCGCAAAGACTCACCGGCTTTCACTCGCGCGATGTAGTCGGGCAGGCTGGCAAAGGGCATCGACAGGTCATCATTCCAGGCGCGGTGATAATGATAGAACCCATCCCCCACATTGATGTTGAACCAGGGGTGGCGGGAGACCTCCAGCTCCGCCAGCCAGGCGCGTCCCGCATCCCCCGCCGTGCGCAGCGTCTCCATGAGCTGCGTCGCGGAGAGCTGCTTGCCGAAATGCGCATCGATACCCAGGTCCACTGCGCAGCGTGCGAGACGCCGCAATTCATCATCAGGGCGGAAGATCTCCGCCTCGATGCCTGCCACCATGCGCGCAATGGTCTGGTCGGTGATTTCCGGGAACGCCTTCTTGCAAAAATCAAAGAACGTCAGATAAGCGCCATAGCCCAGCAGCAGGAACTCGAAGTGGTGATGCCACATCCGGAAGTACCCCTCGAGGGTCTTCTGGTAGGTGTCCAGCAGCAGGTGATTGGAGGCGACCCCAAGACCGGCATGCACATTGGCCAGCGGCTCGAGATCCGGCAGCTGCGGCACGGGCAGGGCCTGCGCCGCGCTGATCAAGGCGAGCATTTTCTCGCGCCACTGGCCGTACAGGCGCTCCCAGTTGGCGTAATAGTAGAATGCCCGCTGTTTGAATTCCTCCAGCCGATGGGCGATTTCCGCAGGATCCGTGACGGCGTTACCGCCGATATACACCCGGCCATTGATGATGCGGTGATCGATACCCAGCGTCGTGGGCAGACAATGCACCCGGGTATTGGCGGAACCCAGTGCGCAGTACGCCGCCTCCGCCGTCACCATATCGAACGCCGACATGGGCTCCGGGAAATGCATGGAGTTGTAGAACCAGAAGCGCTGATCATCCCCCGGTACAAATTGCGTGTAGTACGGATACGCCGCCTGGGCCCGCTCCGTGCCGGGGACGACGTGCAACGAGCTGGGCAAGGGGAACTGTTTGGCTTGGACCGGTATATCCATCTTTACTTTCTTGAATGACTACAGAACCGCGCGGCGGTATTGCAAGGGGGCATGGCCGTACCGTTGCCGGAAGCGGCGTGCGAAATGACTGGGATCAATGAAGCCGCAACGGGTCGCAACATCCTCGATCCGCGGCGCGGCCACGCGTGCGTCGCTGAGGATTTCCCGGGCGCGCTCCAGGCGCAGTTTCATCAGCTGCTCCACAAAGGTCGTGCCGGCAGCCGCAAAGGCATAGTGCAACGTACGCTTGGAGATGTCGTGCTGCGCGGCGACCACCAGGGGCGACAGATCCGTCTCCTCCAGGCGATCGCGCAACGTCACAATCAGCTCACTGAGCAGCGAACGCGGAGTTTCCGCGCCCGTCCCCCTGCCCACCGCCAGCGTCAGGAGCGAGGCGATCTGCTCGGCGACGGTGCTGCGGGGCAGCGCCAGCTCGGCGCAGGTTTCCAGGCGCAGGCTGGCCATGGCGGCGCACAGCGCGGAGCTCCAGTCGCCCTGCGAAAACAGCATGGCGGCGCAGTTCTCAGGATTCGGCAGCCAACGCCGCAACCAGTCCTCCGGCATGCGCAGAATGACGGCAGAGGATGCCTGCGGGCACATCAGGTCATAAGGCTCGGTCCCGTCGACGAGCACGCAGTCGCCGGTATGGACCTGCACTTCCTTGCCCCGTTGCCGCAACAGGCCCTGCCCGATGCGGAACTGCAGCAGAAAGAAGGTCGGGTATCGCGTGCGGGAGATCCGCGCGGGGGTGCGCCGGATATGCTGACTGGCGGCGCCCACAAAGCTCAGGGTGGTGGCGCCGAAGTCCAGTTGGTCCATGCACGCTCGAAAGTTGCTGCGCACCGGCGTGTCGATATCCAGCTCCAGGAACCGGTCGCAGACCGCGTCCACCCAGAACGCCAGCGCCCGCCGCTGGTCAAGACCATCCGTCGACCAGTGACTGGGTCGCTCGAAGTTCAGCCTCAACCCCATGTCGGGCTCCAGCGCTCCCAATTCGTAAACCCCCAAGAATGTGGCACAGAGGCGGAAATGTATGCAAGACACGATCGTTGGATCAACATCTTAGCCGGGATTTCGCAGCGGACCTCATATTCGCAGGCCTGTTGATCCGTCAATTCCCCGCTTTCGACAACACTATTACCAATTAATATGCACTCTCAGCTTCCCTTTGCACTGTCGTCCGCGCATTGCGACAAACCGCCGCGCTACGCTTCCAGCCGCAGGGTGGAGGTCGGAACCGCAACAAGAAGCGCAAAGTCGTAAATTTGGGATTTGACCGCGCAAAACGGTACCGCTCCGCCTACGCAGCATCACGATGTTGTTTTAGGGGGACGCAGAATGAAAGATGCAGCCGGTTCGCAAGAACCCGTATCCGGAACACGGCCTAGCCGCCGACTCGCCTGTTGGACCCTCGCCGGGCTAGCCGTGGGCGCCAGCGGAGCCTTCGCCCAGACGGCCCCACCGGCTACCGATGCCACGAGCGACAATACGGGCGCTCTGCAAGAGGTGACCGTCACGGCCACCCGCCGCTCGGAAAACGTCCAGACGGTACCCATTGCCATTACGGCATTCACTGCGGATGCGCTGCAGCAGCGCAACCTGATCAGCGTCACCGACCTCGGTAATCTGACCCCGAGCGTCAACCTGGATGCGGGTGCCCCCTTCTCCGGCGACCGCTCGGTGCTCTCGGCGTCCATCCGCGGCATCGGGCAGGACGATTTCGCCTTCAACCTGAACCCCGCCGTCGGCGTGTACCTGGACGGCGTATACCTGGCCCGCACCATCGGTGCGAATCAGGACCTGCTGGATGTGGATCGCATCGAAATCCTCAAAGGTCCGCAGGGCACCCTGTTCGGCGCCAACACCGAAGGTGGCGCCATCAGCATCATCACCCACACACCGGGCAATGAGGAGACCTTCACGGCACAGGCCACGGCCGGCAGCCTGAACCGTCGTGATTTCGGATTCACCGCGGACATCCCCCTCATCAAAGACACCCTGCTCTCCTCCCTGACCGTGTCCACGCAGGATCGGGATGGCTACCAAAGGGTCATCCCCTATCCGGCCGACTCCCCGCAGGGCGAGGCACCGTTCGTCGTCGATCCCCAGGACGCCTACCCCAAGGCGGGTTACCAGACCGGGGATGCTTATGGCAGTTACAACGTGCAGACCGTGCGCGGCAAGCTGCTGTGGCTGGCCTCGGACAAGACCACCGTCACGTTCACGGCTGACATGAACCACCAGGCCCAGGAGGCCCTGCCCTATACCGTCCTCGGGACGTATGAGGGCAATCTGACCACCTCGACCTTCTCGACCCTGTACAACACCTGTATCAGCAGCAGCGCGACGACGATCAACCAGAACATCCAGAACGCATCGGCCGTTGCACCGGGTGTCTATGGGTTTCCGCTCGGTTCCGCATCCAATGCAGGGCTTGCGGCTTTATGCTCTGAGCCGCGGGCACGGGTTCCGGGACTGTCCACGGGCGGTGCGGCGCTGCTGGGCGCGGGCTACGTCGGCGGGCCGCCGGGGCCGTTCCAGTACGGCAGTCCTGGCTACCAGGGATCGAACCAGCCACGCCTCTATGACTACCCGGGTGCCAACCAGACCGGCGACATCGACACCACGTATGCCAATGGGCCTGACTTCGCGGACAACGACTATTTTGGTTTCTCCCTGACCGCGCAGCATGAGATCAGCGACACCCTGTCCCTCAAGTCGATCACCGGCTACCGCCAGATTACCTGGAGTATCGGTACCGACCTGGATGGCACCCCGGAAACGCTGCAGGAAGTCAGCGACCACCAGCACCAGTGGCAGGTTTCCCAGGAGTTCCAGTTGAACGGCAAGGCCTTCAACGATTCGTTGAACTACGTCGGCGGTTTGTACTACTTCGAGGAGGCCGGGTTCGTGCACGACTATGTGCCCTTCGAGAGCCTCCTGTACGTGTATGACATACAGAACGATGCGAACAACAAGAATGCGGCTGCATTCGTCCACGCCGACTACAAGCTCACTGACCAATGGAGCTTCACCGCCGGTGGCCGCTACACGGACGTGGAGGAGGAGTTCGCCGGTGGCCAGGCCGACCTGAACTGCTTCCCCTACGGTTCGGCAGCCTGCCAAGCGGTGCTCGGTCCGCAGGGATACGCGGCCCAGCTGGGCAGCGGCTACGTCGACCGCTACTTCCCGGTCGGCGACAACAAGCAGATCTGGAATGTCTTCGATCCCACCCTGGCGGCCC
>DASXFV010000040.1:0-44992 GCA_036489445.1 Steroidobacteraceae bacterium
GACATCACCTGGCTGTGCAATGACGGCAATGCGGCCACCAAGGCCATTGCGAACGGCCAACTCACCATCGTCACCGGTGGAACCGCCGCGGCCAGCGGAACAGCTGGCTCTGCAAACCCGTCCTATCTGCCAACCGTCTGCCAGTAGCCTCGATTTGATGGGCTAAGGTCGAAGCCCCCCGCTTGCGGGGGGCTTCCTCTTTTGCGAGACCAGTCACGCAGGTGTCGCGGCAGTTGTGCGACCATCCCCGGCAGATTTGACAATTGCCTAGCGGTGCACGTCCGATACACTAAGCTGATGCCCCACGGCCGGCCAGACTAGATTAGCGTAAGTCCATGAATGAAAACGCCTCCTTAGCTTCCACGCCCCGATCAGCGCTCGGCGGTCTGCCGCAACGCCTGGTCCAGGACGGTGTGGTGGAGGAGGCAGCCATGATGGAGGCGCTGAATGCCGCCAAGGATGGCGGCAGCATCGTCACCCAACTGGTGAAAAGTGGGGCTGCGAATGCCCGCGATATCGCCATCGCGGCCTCCACCGAATTCGGCGTGCCGCTGTTCGACCTGGACGCGAGCAACCTCGATTCCGACACGATCCGCCTGGTGAGCGAGAAGCTGCTGACCAAGCACCGTGTGCTGCCGGTGTTCCGGCGTGGCAAGCGTTTGTTCCTGGCGGTGGCGGACCCCACCAATCTCCATGCCATCGACGAGATCAAGTTCCAGACCGGCATGGGCGTGGAAGCGGTGGTCGTTGAGGACGACAAGCTGCAGAAGGCCGTCGACAAGGCCCTCGAGCAGGCCGACAACCAGATGCCCGCCTTCAGTGAAGAAGAAGGCATGGATCTGGACTCCCTCGAAGTCACCGGCGGGGAGGAGGGTCCGGACGACAAGGTCACCCGCGACGATGTCGAAGACGCCCCCATCGTCCGCTTCGTCAACAAGCTGATGCTGGATGCCATTCGCCGCGGCGCATCCGACATCCATTTCGAACCCTACGAGAAGACCTACCGCGTCCGTTTCCGCATGGACGGGGTGTTGAAGGAAATCGCCCAGCCGCCCGTGCAGCTCGCCGGCAAGCTGGCCGCCCGGCTGAAAGTCATGTCGCGGCTGGACATTGCCGAACGGCGCGTCCCGCAGGACGGCCGCATCAAGATGCGACTCTCCAAGAACCGCGCCATCGATTTCCGCGTCAGCTCCTGCCCGACGCTGTACGGTGAAAAGATCGTGATGCGTATCCTGGATCCCTCCCAGGCGCAGCTCGGCATCGATGCTCTGGGCTACGAGCCCCAGCAAAAGGACCTGTACGTCAAGTACCTGGCGAAGCCTCAGGGCATGATTCTGGTGACTGGCCCCACCGGCAGTGGCAAGACCGTCTCCCTGTATACGGGTCTGAACATTCTCAACCGCGAAGACACCAATATCTCCACGGCCGAGGACCCCTCCGAAATCAATCTCCCGGGGGTCAACCAGGTCAACGTCAATCCCAAGGTGGGACTGACCTTCGCCGCGGCCATGCGCGCGTTCCTGCGCCAGGACCCGGATGTCATCATGGTCGGCGAGATCCGCGACCTTGAGACAGCGGAAATCGCCATCAAGGCGGCGCAAACCGGGCATCTGGTGCTCTCCACCCTGCATACCAACGATGCGCCGCAGACCTTGACGCGCCTGGTGGATATGGGTGTGAAACCGTACGCCATCGCCACCTCCGTGAGCCTGATCATTGCGCAGCGGCTCGCACGCCGGCTGTGCTCGCACTGCAAGCTGCCCATGGACGTCCCGCGCGAAGCCCTGGTGAAGGAAGGCTTCCAGGCAGCTGATATCGAGGCCGGCCTGCGCATCTTCGCCCCGAAGGGCTGCGCCAACTGCACGGACGGCTACAAGGGCCGCGTCGGAATCTATCAGGTCATGCCAGTCACTGAAGCCATCGCCCGCATCATTCTCGCCGGCGGTGGCGCCTTGGATATTTCCGACCAGGCCGCCAAGGAAGGCTACTGGGATCTGCGTCGCTCGGGCCTGGAAAAGGTCAAGAGCGGACTGACCAGTCTGGAAGAAATCAACAGCGTCACCATCGAATGATTTTCAGGAAGTAACGCATGGCCCAGGCAGCAAGCACCACGATCGTCAAAACCATCAAGCGCGACATTCCCTTTACCTGGGAAGGCCGCGACAAGAAGGGCAACAAGGTCAAAGGCAAGAGCGTGGCGCCCGATGAGGCGGCACTGCGCGCGGACCTGCGTCGCCAGGGCATTGCCACCTCGCGCATTCGCAAGCAGTCCTCTGCGCTGCGCTCGGGCGGCAAGGTCAAGTCGCAGGACATCTCCGTGTTCATGCGCCAGCTCGCCACCATGCTGGCGGCGGGTATTCCGCTGGTGCAGGGCCTGGAGATCGTGGGCAGCGGCCATGACAAGCCGGCGGTGCAGAAGCTCATTCTCGGCATCAAGAGCGACATCGAGGGGGGCTCCACCCTGCACGAGGCGCTGGCCCGGTATCCGCTGTACTTCGACAAGCTGACCACCAACCTGGTGGAGGCCGGCGAGCACGCCGGCGCGCTGGAGGGCCTGCTGGACAAGATCGCCACGTACAAGGAAAAGACCGAGGCGTTGAAGGGCAAGGTCAAGAAGGCCCTGTTCTATCCCACGGCCGTGCTGGTCGTGGCCGTGATTGTCACCACCATCCTGCTGATCTTCGTCATCCCGCAATTTGAAAGCCTGTTCAAGGGATTCGGCGCCGATCTGCCGGCCTTCACGCAGATGGTGATCAACCTGTCGCGGTTCGTGCAGGCCAAGGGAGTTTTCCTGGTGATTGTCATCGGCGGCATCGTCTGGACATTCGTCTACTTCAAGAAGCGCTCGCGCAAGATGCAGGAATTTCTGGACCGCGCGATGCTGAAGTTCCCCATCATCGGACCCATCCTCAACAAGTCGGCAATCGCCCGCTACGCGCGCACGCTCGCCACCATGTTCTCCGCCGGTGTGCCACTGGTCGAAGCACTGCAATCCGTGGCCGGTGCCTGCGGCAATATCGTGTATGAGAACGCGGTGCTGCGCATGCGGGAGGAAGTCGCTACCGGTCAGCGCCTGCAGCGCGCCATGGAAAACACCGGGCGTTTTCCCAACATGGTGGTCCAGATGATCGCCGTCGGGGAGGAGTCCGGCTCCCTCGACACCATGGCGGGCAAAGTGGCCAGCTTCTACGAATCTGAAGTCGACAATGCCGTGGATGCGATGTCGAGCCTGCTGGAGCCACTGATCATGGCGATCCTCGGCGTGCTGGTGGGGGGTCTCGTGATCGCCATGTATCTGCCGATATTCAAACTCGGTTCCGTGGTGTAACCAGCGCCCGCGCCGCTACCCATGGTGCTGCTGGACGCCCTGTCGGCATCGCCGGCCTTTTTCGTCATCGCCACGCTGGTGCTGGGCCTGCTGGTGGGCAGCTTCCTGAATGTCGTGATCTATCGCGTTCCCGTGATGCTGGAGCGCGAATGGCGGGCCCAGTGCGCGGAGCTGAGCACGGGTGAGCGCACGGGCGCAGCCCCCCTCAGCGAGGCGACTCCGGCAGCTGCCGCACCGCGTTTCAATCTGGTGGTGCCGCGCTCGACCTGCCCGAAGTGCCAGGCGCCGATCACCGCGCTGCAGAACATTCCAGTCATCAGCTACCTGTTCCTGCGTGGCCGCTGCGCGAGCTGTCGCACGCCCATCAGCCCGCGCTATCCGCTGATCGAAGCCCTGACCGGCGTGCTGTCGGGGCTGGTCGCCTGGAAATTCGGCTATGGGGCCCCGGTGCTCGCAGCATTGGTGCTGACCTGGTTCCTGATCGCGCTGACGTTCATTGATGTGGACACGCAGCTGCTACCGGACTCGATGACCCTGCCCCTGGTATGGCTGGGGCTCGCCACCAGCGCCTTCCTGCCGACCAACGCGCAGGCCACCCTGCCGGTGGACCTGCATGACAGCGTCATCGGCGCCATGGCCGGCTACCTGAGCCTGTGGAGCATCTATCATCTGTTTCGGCTGCTCACGCGCAAGGAGGGCATGGGCTATGGCGACTTCAAGCTGCTGGGAGCCATCGGCGCCTTTCTCGGCTGGCGCATGCTGCTGCCCACCGTGCTGGGGGCGGCCGCGGTGGGTGCCGTGGTCGGCATCGTGATCCTGAGCGCGAAGGGCCGAAGCATGAAGGACGGACGTGGTGTCCCCATCGCCTTCGGGCCGTTCCTGGCCGCCGCGGGCTGGATCATGCTCATGTGGGGCCGGGACCTGCTCGAGGGCTATCTGGGCCTGTTTGGTCTGCACGTTTAGCGGCCGCGCCACAGCATGAACCGCCCGCTGCAAATTGGATTGACCGGAGGTATCGCCAGCGGCAAATCCACGGTCAGCGGCCTGTTCGCAGCCCTGGGCGTCCCAGTCATTGATACGGATCAGATCGCCCGTGAGGTGGTGCTGCCCGGCTCGCCCCTGTTGGCGCGGCTGATCGCGCACTTTGGCGAGAGCCTGCTGACGCCGGATGGGGAATTGAATCGCCGCGCCCTGCGCGAGCGGGTCTTCGCCCACGCCGCGGATCGCGCCAGCCTGGAGGCAATGATGCACCCGGCCATCATGGCGGAGCTGCAACGGCGCGCGGCCGCGGCCGCGGCCGGGAGTGCCTACCAGATACTGGTCATTCCGCTGCTGGTGGAACACAACCTGGGCGCGAGGGTCGACCGGGTGCTGCTGGTGGACTGCGATGAGGGCCTGCAGCTGCGCCGGGTGCAGGTCCGCGACGGTGTAACGCTGGCCCAGGCGCGGGCGGTGCTGGCCGCGCAGGCGTCCCGGGACATGCGCCTGGCTGTCGCTGACGATATGATCGTCAACGACGGGGACGTGGGACAGCTGCGCGGTCAGGTGGAAAGCCTGCATGCCCGCTACATCACTCTGGCGCGCGAGACCCCGCGTCAAGCACAATAGCAGGATGAGTGAAACCCAACAGCAGGTGGTACAACCGGGGATGGATACCGCTGAGGGGACGATTGTTTATGACCAGCCGCTCAACGAGCGGATGCGCACCTTCATGCGCCTGGACTTCCTGTACAACCAGGCGCTGTACCAGAGCGAGATCGCGACCGCGGCCAGCGCCCGGGCGGCGATGAGTCATCTGCTCGACATCCTGTCGATCACCACACGCAGTGACATGCGCTCGGATGCCCTCAAGGAGCTGGAGCGGCACCTGGCGCATCTGAATGACTTCCAATCACGGCCGGGCGTGGACACGGCCCGCCTGAAGACCATCATCGCCAATCTGGGTCGCCTGCGCGGGGACCTGATGAACGCCGGCTCGGCATTCCTGCAGCCCATCCGCGACTCGGAATTCCTGAACTCCATCAGACTGCGCAGCGCCATTCCCGGGGGCACCTGCGAGTTCGACCTGCCGGAGTACTTCTGCTGGCTGAACCAGCCCCCCGATGTGCGGATGCGCGCCTTCGGCCAGTGGCTCGGGCTGCTGCGTCCCCTGTGCGACGCCATCGCCGAGCTGCTGTGGCTGACGCGGCAGGCCGGCCGCACGCGCCAGGAAGTCGCCACGGGCGGCGTGTTCATGATCGGTTTTGACCGCGACGCCCCCGCACAGCTGCTGCGCATCGCACTGCCGATCGAGGGGGGGCTGTTCCCGGAGATCAGCGGTGGCGGGCAGCATCGATGCAATGTCCGCTTCCTGAAATGGAATGGCCTCAACGGCCGCCCGTCCCAGATCGAAGAGGATGTGCCGTTCACGTTGACCGTTTGCGTCTGAGCGGTTGGCCGCTGCGCCTCGCCTGCCATGCCCGCTACAGTGAAGTGTCCGACCTGTGGGCGCAGTATCGAATGGTCGGATCAGTCACCGTTTCGGCCGTTCTGCAGCGAGCGCTGCCGGGTCATTGACCTGGGGGCGTGGCTGACGGAAAAGCACGCCATACCGGGCGACGAGGCTCCCCTGGAGCCGGGTGGGCCCGACGAACCGGCGGACTGACGGCGGCCAGAAAGGGCCGCAGGCCGCTTTCTGCAATGGACCAGAAAGGGCCGCAAGGCCGCTTTCTGCAATGGATCAGGGAAACTTGATCTTCCCGCCGCCAGGACCTGCGCCCATGGCACCGGCATCCGGCACCACGATGCGCGAGGCGGCCTCGCGCCGCATCTCCCGGGCTTCCTCGATGGCCTCATCCAGCGCCTGCTTGACGGCATCCGGAAAGTGGTTCAGTGCCTCCTCCAAAGTCGCAGCCTCGATATCAAAGGCCAGCGGCAGCACGCCGCCCGGGGTCAGCAACTGGGTCTGTCCGGAGAACAGCACCGGACGCGTTGTATCCGTCGAGCCATCGGTCGTCACGGGAATCAGGCGCCGTAGTGTGCCAGCACGTCGGTCCGTGAACATTTCCTCGCGGTACAGCCCCGCAGTGTCAAGTTTGATTTCCGGGAGCTCAGGTTGCTGGGCCATATGCGGTACTCGGGTATCGACGTGTGTGGGACTCATTGTAGCAGCCGCTGCAAGGCTTCGATGAAGGGCTGATCGGCCTCGAGAATGTCCTGCAGGGCAAGGTCCGCGGCCGCCACCCATTTCAACTGCTGGCCGTCCAGACCGCGCGGCTCGCCGGCAAAACGCCGCACGATCCAGAACGACAGTTCAACCGTCCGGTCCGGGTAGGCATGGGTCAGGCGCAGGCAGAACTGCGGCTCGCGCACCTGTACATCCAGCTCTTCGCGCAGCTCGCGAACCAGCCCCTGTTCCTCGGTCTCGCCGGCGCCCACCTTGCCGCCTGGAAACTCCCAGCGACCGGCCATATGCTTATGCGCCGGGCGCTGTGCGATCAGGATCCGGCCCTGTGCGTCGCACAACGCCGCCGCCACCACCAGGATGGTGGCCACGCTATTCCGCGCCGGAGAGCACGCCGTGACAGTGCTTGAACTTCTTGCCCGAGCCGCAGGGACAGGGTTCGTTGCGGCCCACCTTGCGGTCGTGGCGGACGAACGTGGCGTTGGCATCGGCGGCGCTGGGGAATCCCGGCGCCACAGCACCGGCCATCCCGCCAGGGATACCCCCCAGAGCCCCGGGGAAACCCGCGCCCGGCGGGGCGCCACTCGCGTCCATCGGTGGGGGGGCGAGCAGCGCGGACTGCGCTTCGAGGTGCTGGGTCTGCAGGGCCTGCATCAGCAGCCTGCGGCGCTGCTCCTCTTCGCGATCCACCTCTTCCTGGGTGCGCACCTCGATCTTTGAAACCAGCGACACCGTGTCAAACTTCACGCGATCGAGCATTGCGGCGAACAGTTCGAAGGCCTCGCGCTTGTATTCAAAGCGATAATCCTTCTGGGCATAGCCGCGCAGGTGAATGCCCTGCCGCAGGTAATCCATCGCCCCCAGGTGATCGCGCCAGTGCCGATCCAGAGTCTGCAGCATCACGTCCTTTTCAACGTGGCGCATGATCGGGGCCCCAATACGCGCGACCTTGGCCTCATACGCCACGGCTACGGCTGCCACCACGCGCTGCCGCAGCGGCGCCTCTTCCAGCTCCGGCTCCGCGGCCAGCCAGGCTGCCGGATCCACGGTCGCACTGAAATCCCGATCGAGCGCCTCGGCAAGTCCTTTCAGGTCCCATTCCTGCGGCGCGGCGCTCTTGGGCATGAACTGGTCCATCAGCGTACCGACGGCTTCCTCGCGAATGCCGGCGATGGCTGCCGACAGATCCTCGGTGCCCATGATCTCGGTACGCTGCTGGTACACGACCTTGCGCTGATCATTGGCCACATCATCAAACAGCAGCAGCTGCTTTCTGATATCGAAGTTGTGGGACTCGACCTTGCGCTGCGCCTTCTCGATCTGGCGCGTGAGCATGCCGCTCTCGATGACCTCACCGTCCTTCATGCCAGCCATCTGCAGCAGTCGCTTGGTGCGCATCGGATCACCGAAGATCCGCATCAGGTTGTCTTCCATGGACAGAAAGAAGCGGCTGGAACCCGGATCGCCCTGGCGGCCGGAGCGGCCGCGCAGCTGGTTGTCGATGCGCCGCGATTCGTGCCGTTCGGTGCCGATGATGTGCAGACCACCCGCGGCGAGCGCGGTGTCGTGGCGCACCTGCCAGGCGGCACGGACCGCGGCACGCGCTGCCTCGTCCGTTTCAGGCGGCAGGGCGGCAAGCTCGGCGGCCAGACTGCCGCCGAGCACGATGTCGGTACCCCGACCTGCCATGTTCGTCGCAATCGTCACCGCGCCCGGCACACCGGCCTGCTCGACAATCAGCGCTTCACGCTCATGCTGCTTGGCGTTCAGCACCTCGTGCGCAACACCTGACTTCTGTAGCAGCCCGGCCAGGAACTCGGAGGTCTCGATCGAGGTGGTGCCCACCAGCGCCGGCTGCCCGCGCTTCGCGCAATCCCGGATGTCCTCGATGATGGCTTCGAACTTGTCCTTCTGCGTCAGGTACACGAAGTCCGGCATATCCTTGCGGATCATCGGCTTGTGGGTGGGGATCACCACGACTTCCAGGCCATAGATCTGCAGGAATTCCGGCGCTTCGGTATCCGCCGTACCGGTCATGCCCGCAAGCTTGCGATACAGACGAAAGTAGTTCTGGAAGGTGATCGAGGCCACGGTCTGGTTTTCCTCGCGGACGCGGACCCCCTCCTTCGCCTCCACCGCCTGGTGCAGGCCATCGGACCAGCGGCGGCCCTGCATGGTGCGCCCGGTGAACTCATCGACAATGATGACTTCACCGCCACGGACGATGTACTCGACATCCCGCTTGTACAGCGCATGCGCGCGCAGCGCGGCATTCAGGTGATGCATCAGGCGGATATTGGTCGGATCGTAAAGGCTCTCGCCTTCCTGCAGCAGCCCCGCCTGGGCCATCAGCTCCTCGACGCGGACGTGGCCCTCCTCGGAGACGTGGACCTGCTTCTGCTTTTCATCCACCAGGAAATCGCCGGGGCCGTCCTCTTCCTTCTGGCGCGTCAGTTTCGGCACCAGCTGGTTGATGGCCAGGTACAACTCGGTGCTCTCATCGGCGGGTCCGGAAATGATCAGCGGCGTACGCGCCTCGTCGATCAGGATGGAATCCACTTCGTCCACGACCGCGTAGACCAGGCCACGCTGTACGCGATCTTCCAGCCGGAAGGCGAGATTGTCGCGCAGGTAGTCGAATCCAAATTCGTTGTTGGTGCCGTAGGTGATGTCACAGGCGTAGGCGGCGCGCTTCTCCTCGGTATCCTGGGAGTTGCGGATCACGCCCACGGTCAGGCCCAGGAAAGCGTACACCGGGCGCATCCACTCAGCGTCACGGGAGGCCAGGTACTCGTTGACGGTCACGATGTGCATGCCCTCACCGGGCAGGGCGTTCAGGTACGCCGGCAGCGTCGCCATGAGGGTCTTGCCCTCACCGGTGCGCATTTCGGAAATCTTGCCCTGGTGCAGGGCGATGCCGCCCATCAGCTGTACATCGAAGTGCCGCATCTTGAGCGTCCGGCGCGCCGCTTCACGGGCGACCGCGAAGGCCTCCGGCAGCAGATCATCCAGTGGTGTGCCCTGCTTGAGTCGCTCACGGAACTCAGGCGTCTTGGCTGCCAGCTCGGCATCGCTTAGGGCCTGGGTGGCACTCTCAAACGCATTCGTCTGCTGCACCAATCGGTAATAAGTGCGCAGCAGCCGGTCGTTACGGCTGCCGAAGACGCGGGTGAGCAGTTTCAGCACTTAGAACATCCTGATCGAAAATTTGAGCGGCACCAAAGACTTACGATGTCTCAAGGCGCAGCGAAGCGGCGTATTGTACGCAAAGGCAAAGCGATTCGGTAATGCGACCGGCGACGCCAGGACTCTTGGGGCACCCGGATCGGGGCACAAGGGCGCGAATGGTGTTTTTACGCCCGGGGTGCGGGGCGCACGGACTAGCGTTTGACGAAGATCAGCGGGTCGATCTGGCGCCCGTTGCGCAGCACTTCGAAATGCACGTGCGGACCGGTGGAATGGCCGGTCGAGCCCATGAGGGCGATCTGCTCGCCACGGGTCACGGTCTGTCCCACCGCCACCAGCGCACTCTCATTATGGGCATAACGGGTCACATACCCATTGCCGTGGTTGATCTCCACCAGGGTGCCATAGCCGGAGCGTTCGCCGGCCCAGGTGACCACACCCGCGGCCACGGCCAGCACCGGCTCACCCATGGTACCGGCGAAATCCAGTCCCTTGTGGAAGCCCTCCTCGCCGGTAAATGGATCACTGCGCTCGCCGAAATAAGAGGAGATCGAACCCTCCTGCACCGGCTTGCCCTCCGGGCGCACGGCGTCGCTGATCTTGCGCGCCTCCAGCACATTGTCCAGGGCGGACAGCTGCGCGTCGCGCAGATCAACCCGTTGTTCCAGTTGCGATAACTGCGAAGTCAGATCCAGAATGCGACTGTTGGCGACCGGGACCGCCGCGGCCACCGGCTCATCGAAATTGAATTCACGGCGGTCCACATTCGCCATGGTGGTCAGGTGCTTGCCCAATGCGTCGATGCGCATGAGGTGGCCTTCCAGCTGGCCCAACCGCCCGGCCATGGCATCGACCCGGTCCTGGATCCGGGCACGCAGATCGGCGATCTCAGATTTCTGTTCGGCGAGCACCCGGCTCCAGGCTTGCGGGTTCGCCGTGTTGCTGCCCCCATTGGCGCCCAGCTGCACGCCGATGGCGAAGGCCGTGCCCAGAGTCCCGAGCACGATCAGGGCACAGATCGCCAGCGTCACGGGATGCGTGAGGTCGAAATACCGCGAACGCCCGCCACCCTGGCGTCCGGAAAAAACTATGATGTTCACGCCACCGGATCCTAAGCATTCATGTCCTGCCTGACTGCCATCGAATATGCAGAAGAAGCGCTACAGTGACAAGGCCAATACCAGTCGCGGTTCACGGACAATGCAAACCCGTGGACCGCAGTCACGGAATCCCATGGATTCTGTCAAAGAGCTTTTGCTGCGCTCCACACCAGTGCTGGCCGGCCTGCAGCGGGAAGCCGTGCGGCAGCGCGACTGGCTGCAATGGGTGAAACGTGAGCTCCCCGAGGAACTGGCCGGCCGCGTCACGGGCGTCACGGAACAATCCGGCGAACTTGTCATATTCGCGGAATCGGCCGTCTGGGGGGTGCGGATACGCTATGCCGCGCCGCAGCTGCTCGAGGCGTTGGATCTGAGCAGGAACGCCGCACAGGGAAACATCGTGGGCGTGAGAGTCCGGGTGGCCCCGCGGGGCTGAACAGCCTCAATAGGCAGACGAGGCGTGCGCCAGGGACGCGGCTTCGACGTAGGAGATCGGCGCATCCGCATGCTTCTCGAACGTGACCTCTTCCCAGGAGGAGCGACTCGACAGCAGCGCGCGCAGCAACTTGTTGTTCAGGGCGTGGCCTGACTTGTAGCCACTGAATTCGCCAATGAGGCTGTGGCCCAGCAGGTACAGATCGCCAATCGCATCCAGGATCTTGTGCTTCACGAACTCATCTTCGTAGCGCAAGCCATCCTCGTTCAGCACCCGCACATCATCCAGCACAATGGCGTTGTCCAGATTGCCGCCGAGGGCGAGATTGCGCGAGCGCATCATCTCCAGATCGCGCATGAAACCAAAAGTGCGCGCGCGACTGATTTCCTTCAGGAAGGAGGTCGTCGAAAAATCCATTGAGGCGCGTTGCGCATGGCGCTTGAAGATGGGGTGATTGAACTCGATTTCGAAATTGACCTTGAAGCCATCGAATGGCTCGAACATGGCCCACTTGTCGCCATCGGAAACCTTCAGCGATTCGGTGATGCGGATGAAGCGCTTCGGGGTCAGCTGCTCCTCGATACCGGCGGACTGCAGCAGGAACACGAAATGACTGGCGCTGCCGTCCATGATCGGCACTTCCCCCGCGCTCACCTCGACCACTGCGTTGTCGATCCCCAGCCCGGCGAACGCCGACAACAGGTGCTCCACGGTGGAGACGCGCGCCTCACCGCTCACCAGCGTGGTGCCCAGCTGGGTATCACCGACATTCTCCGCGTGGGCGACCACGGTCGCGAATTCGCCCAGATCCGAGCGCCGAAAGAGGATCCCGCTGTCCGGCGCTGCCGGACGCAGCGTCATCAGGATCTTCTTGCCGGTATGCAATCCGACGCCCGAGGCACGGATGGTGTTCTTCAGTGTGCGTTGTCCGACCATTGGATTCTCGAAATGCGCCCTGAGCCGGGCGCACGCTGCGCCCGGCGAATCCGGCATCGCTACCGTATCACAGCGGGGGATCCTTCTCCTCCCGCCTTGAGATGCCGAGTGGTTTGCTCTTCAGTCAGCCTGACGACGCAGAAACGCCGGAATATCCAGCAGATCCTCTGAGTCCGACTCCGGACGCAGACCGTCGCCGACAGCACGTTGACGCTGATAGGTGGGCCGGTCGAGGTCCGCATAGTTGGGATTGGCAGTGGGCTTCGCCCGGGAAACCACCCGCATCGACGGCACCTGACCGTGGGCTTCACGGCTGGCTTCGCGGCCTATCATGCCAGTCAGCGCCTGGCCCGTCGGCACACGCACCGCACCAGCCGGTCGGCCCAGACCTGTCGCCACGACAGTCACTCGCACGACATCCGTCAGTTCCGGATCAATGACGGTACCGACCACCACCGTCGCATCTTCCGAGGCAAACTGTTTCACGATGTTGCCAACTTCCTGGAATTCGCCGATTGACAGGTCCATGCCCGCCGTGACGTTGACCAGAATGCCGTGCGCACCCGCAAGATTGATGTCCTCGAGCAACGGCGAGGACACCGCGGCCTCGGCGGCCGCGCGGGCCCGACCCTCGCCGCTGGCGACCCCGGAGCCCATCATGGCCATGCCGGTCTCGGCCATTACCGTGCGCACGTCGGCGAAATCAACGTTGATGAGGCCCGGGCGCGTGATCAGTTCGGCGATGCCCTGCACGGCGCCTTGCAGCACCTGGTTGGCAGACCTGAACGCATCCAGCAGCGTGGTCTGGGGGCCCAGCACCGTCAGCAGCTTCTGATTGGGGATGGTGATCAGCGAGTCGCAGTACTTGCCCAGTTCGGCCAGACCATGCTCGGCCACCAGCGAACGCTTGCCCCCTTCCATCTCAAAAGGACGGGTCACCACGGCGACCGTCAGAATGCCCATTTCCTTGGCGACCTGGGCCACCACTGGTGCGGCTCCCGTGCCGGTACCACCGCCCATGCCCGCGGTGATGAACAGCATGTCGCAGCCCTCCACCAGTTCCACGATACGGTCGCGATCCTCCATCGCCGCCTGGCGACCCACCTCAGGATCGGCGCCGGCGCCCAGCCCCTTGGTGATATTGCAGCCGATCTGCAGCGCGGTCTTCACCTTCGAGTGCTTCAAGGCTTGCGCGTCAGTGTTGACGCACATGAAGTCCACGCCATCGATACCCGTGGTGACCATGTGTGCGACAGCGTTCCCGCCGCCACCGCCCACACCGATCACCTTGATTACGGCACTCTGGCTGTATGCATCCATCAGTTCAAACATTTCTGGCTCCTTAGATCCCCGTGGCGGACTGTTCATAGTCGAAAATTAGAAATTGCCCTGAAACCAGGACTTCATGCGGTCAATGACGGTTTTTCCCCCGGGACGTCGCCCGCGTGCGGAAGTCGTGTTGTCACGGGCGTAGAGCAGCAGCCCTACACCCGTGGAATAGATCGGGCTGCGCACAGCCTCGGCGAGTCCGGTGACGTGCTGCGGCAACCCCAAGCGCACCGGCACGTGGAAGACCTCCTCGGCCAGTTCAATCGTGCCCTCCATCCGGGCGCTGCCGCCGGTGAGCACGATGCCGGCTGCGATGGCCTCCTCGAAGCCGCTGCGCCGCAGTTCATCGCGCACCAGACCGAACAGCTCCTCGTAGCGCGGCTCCACGATCTCGGCCAGCGTCTGGCGCGCCAGACGGCGTGAGGGGCGCTCCCCAACGCTGGGCACCTCGATGCTCTCGTCCGGATTGGCCAGCTGCGAGAGCGCGCAGGCGTAGCGCACCTTGATGTCCTCGGCGTACTGCGTAGGCGTACGCATCGAGACGGCGATGTCGTTGGTGACCTGGTCCCCGGCGATGGGTATCACCGCGGTGTGGCGGATGGCCCCGCCGGTGAACACGGCAAGATCAGTGGTGCCGCCGCCGATGTCCACCAGGCACACCCCCAGTTCGCGCTCATCCTCGGTGAGTACCGCGAAGCTGGAGGCGAGCTGCTCGAGCACGATGTCATCGACTTCCAGGCCGCAGCGCTGAATGCACTTCTCGATGTTCTGCGCCGCACTCTCCGCCCCGGTGACGATATGCACCTTGGCTTCCAGGCGCACGCCCGACATGCCGATCGGATCACGGATGCCTTCCTGGCCGTCGATCACATAGTCCTGCGGCAGCACGTGCAGGATCTTCTGGTCGGCGGGAATGGCCACGGCGCGCGCGGCGTGAATGACATGCTCGACATCGCCGTGCGAGACCTCGCGGTCGCGGATGGCGACGACGCCGTGGGAGTTCAGGCTGCGCACATGACTGCCGGCGATTCCGGCGTACACCGAGTGGATCTGGCAGCCGGCCATGAGCTCGGCCTCCTCCACCGCCCGCTGAATGGACTGCACCGTGGATTCGATGTTGACGACCACGCCCTTCTTCAGTCCCCGTGAAGGCTGCAGGCCGACACCGATCACTTCGATATTGCCGTCAGCGGTGATCTCGCCCACCAGTGCGACAACCTTTGAGGTGCCGATATCCAACCCGACGATCAGACTGCGGTCCGTGCGCTTAGACATTGCGAGCATCGCCCCCATTCTTTGCATCGCCCGTGCCGGCGCCGCGCCAACCGATGGCGAAGCCATTTGCGTAACGCATGTCGACGTAGGCGATGTCCGCAGCGCGTTGCGCCACGATCCTGGCGGCCGTCGCCATGAAGGTGTTGAATCGTTCGTCAAGCCGCTGCCGACCCAGCCGCACGGTCACGCCGTTGTCGAGATCCAGCTGCCAGGCGCCGCGGGCGTCCAGGCGCAACGCGGTGATGCGCATGCCCGCCTCGAGCAGCCGGTCGCGCATGGTGAAGTAGCGCTGCACCACGCTCGCCTGCGTGCCATCCGGTCCGGAAAGCCGCGGCAGCTCCGGTGGAATGTGCGTGGCGTCGTTGGCGAACAGGTCGCCGCGGGTGTTGAGCAGTCCGTGATCGCCCCAGCGTGCGGCCGCGACCTGTTCACCGATGGTGACCGCGAGGCCCCGCGGCCAGTTGCGCTGGACACTGACCGTATCGACCCAGGGCAGTGCCCGCACCGCCGCGCGCACCTTGGCCAGATCCACACTCACCAGGCCCTTGCCCGCGGCGCTCTCCTTGACGGCACGCTCCACATCCATGGGCGCAACCCGCTCGAAGCGCCCGGCCACCGATACGGTGCTGACGGGTTGATTGAGGGCCCAGATGGTCACGAGCAGCACGGCCGCCACACTGCCGGCAGCCAGCGCCCATCGACCCAGCGCGGCCCAGGGAATCACCGGCAGGGACCAGCGCGCAGGCTGCGTGGCGCGGCGACGACGGTTCTGTGGACGCAGACTGAACATCTATGCGCCTGCCTGCCGCAGCGGCACGCGGGTGAAGCTGGTTTCCAGGATGCGCCACACCAGCTCATCGAAGCTGATGCCGGCGGCCTTCGCCGCCATGGGCACCAGGCTGTGGTCCGTCATGCCGGGCACCGTGTTCACCTCCAGCAGTTGCGGCCGGCCGGCCGCATCCATCATGAAGTCCGCGCGTCCCCAGCCTTCCGCCCCGACCGCCGCGAATGCCGCCAGTCCCAGCGCCGCCAGATGCTCCTCGGCGGGTTTTGAAAGGCCCGAGGGGCAGAAGTACTGCGTGTCATCGCGCAGATACTTGGCCTCGTAGTCATAGAAAGTCTTCGCCGGCACGATGCGGATCGAGGGCAAGGTCCGGTCATTGAGAATCGACACCGTGTACTCGGCACCGCTGATCCAAGCTTCGGCCAGGACGCTGTGGTCCACTGCAGCGGCCACGCGGTAGGCGGCCGGCAGCTGCTCGGCCCGCTCCACCTTGGTCATGCCCACACTGGACCCCTGGGTGGCCGGCTTCACGATCAGCGGCAGCTTCAGGCGCGCGAGCGCCGCATCCAGGTCCTGTTCACCGGTGAGTTCCACGTAGTCACTGGTGGCAATGCCGGCGGCCTGCGCCAGGCGCTTGGTGCGCAGCTTGTCCATGCCGATCGCCGAACCCATCACGCCGCTGCCGGTGTAGGCAATTCCCAGACATTCCAGCGCACCCTGCAGGGTCCCATCTTCACCGCCCGGGCCATGCAGCGCGATCCACACCCGATCGGTGCCCGCGGTCAGCAGCTGCGGCAGCAGCTGATCGCGCGGATCAAACCCGTAGGCCGCCACACCGCGGCGTTGCAGCGCGGCCAGCACCGCAGCGCCGGTCTTGAGCGATACCTCGCGTTCCGTCGAGGTGCCCCCGAACACCACGGCGACCGTGCCAAAGTCCTGCGGCGTCCGGGCGCTGTGCGCCGCCGTCATGTCCTGCCTGATACGCATCAGAGTTGCTCCCCGACAATCCGGACTTCCGGTTGCAGGGCGATGCCATGCGCCTCTTTCACCTGGTGTTGCACCTCGCGGACCAGCTGCTCCAGGTCCGCGGCGGTCGCCGCGCCGTGATTGATGATGAAGTTCGCATGCTTGAGCGACACGGAGGCATCGCCGATGCGCAAGCCCTTGAGGCCCGCAGCCTCGATCAGCCGGGCGGCATGATCCCCCGGCGGGTTCCTGAACACCGAACCGCAGCTCCATTCACCGATCGGCTGGGATTCCCGGCGGCGTGCCAGCAGTTCACGCACCGCGGAGTCATCCAGGCCGGGCGAGTGCGTAAAGCTCATGCGCGCCGCCGCGAACCACTCATCCGGAAGACTCGGCACCACATGCCGGTAGCTCACCGAATACTCCCCCGGCACGCGCGTGTGCTGCCCGCCATGGCGGTCGAGGGTTTCCACCGACACCACGCAGTTCCAGGTCTCCTTGCCAAAGGCTCCTGCGTTCATGGCCAGTGCGCCGCCCAGGGTGCCGGGGATACCCGCAAAGAACTCCCCACCCGCCAGCTGCCACTGGATGCACTGGCGCGCAATGCGCGCGCAGGGCACGCCCGCCTCGCTGTACACCGTCGTCGCATCGAGGCGCTGCAGCCGCGGCAGCGCCTCCTGCGTGGCCACGACCACGCCGCGTATGCCGCCGTCGCGCACCAGCAGGTTGCTGCCGAGGCCCACGAAGTGGATGGGCGTGGTCGCGGGCACCGTACGCAGGAAGGCGCGCAGATCAGCCCGATCCAGCGGCGTGAAATAGATCTCAGCAGGCCCACCGGCATGCCAGGATGTATGACGGCTCATGGGTTCATCGCGGCGGATGCGCGGCATGAACTGTGCGGCAACCTGCATCATGTGCGCTGCCCCAGCAGCCCCGGCAGGCCATGCGACACCGCATTGATATTGCCGGCGCCCATGGTGACCACCACGTCACCGGCACGGATCATGCCCTGCAGGGCGGCGCCCAGCCGCTCCACATTCTCCACGAACACCGGCTCAACCTGGCCACGCGAGCGCACCGCACGGCAGATGGCGCGCCCGTCGGCACCACTGATGGGCGCCTCCCCTGCCGAATACACCTCCGTCACCAGCAGCACATCGGCCTGCGAGAGCACCCGGCCGAAGTCATCGATGAGGTCGCGCGTGCGGGTATAGCGATGCGGCTGGAATGCCAGCACCATCCGGCGTCCCGGATAGCCCTGGCGCAGGGCCTCCAGGGTCGCGGCGATTTCCGTGGGGTGATGACCGTAGTCATCGACAATCGTCACCGAGCCTGTCCCAACCGCCACTTCACCGATATGCTGCAGGCGCCGGTCGATGCCCTGGAACGAGGCGAGCGCTGCGGCGATGGCGGCATCGTCAATATCAAGCTCAGTGGCCACGGCGATCGCAGCCAATGCATTGCTGACGTTGTGGGTGCCAGGCAGATTCAAGGTGACCGGCAACGCCACCCCCGGCCGTGAGCGCACCGCGCTGCCGGAACGCAGCACATCGAACTGTGTCTGCAGACCGTTGCGTCGCACATTCACCGCACGCACATCCGCGGCGGCTGACAGGCCATAGGTCATGATCGGTCGGCCCACGCGCGGCATCACACTCGCGAGTGTCGCATCATCGAGGCACAGAATGGCAAGACCGTAGAACGGCAGGTTGTGCAGGAAATCCACGAAGCTCGATTTCAGGCGTTCAAAATCACCCTCGTGGGTGCCCAGGTGATCGTTGTCGATGTTGGTGACAATGGCGATCAGCGGCTGCAGGTGCGTGAAGCTGGCATCACTTTCGTCGGCTTCGGCCACCAGGTAACGGCCGGAACCCAGTCGCGCATTGCTGTCAGCACTCTTCAAACGTCCACCGATCACAAAGGTCGGGTCCGCGCCGCCTTCGGCCAGGATGCTCGCGACCAGACTGGTCGTCGTGGTCTTGCCGTGCGTACCGGCCACCGCAATCGAATAGCGGAAGCGCATCAGTTCACCCAGCATTTCGGCACGCTGCACCACGGGAATGCGTGCGGCCAGCGCCGCCAGCACTTCCGGATTTTGCGCCGGTACCGCGCTGGACGTCACGACCACGTCGGCGCCCTCGATATTCACCGCGGCGTGACCAATGGCAATGCTCGCGCCCAGCTGCGTCAGCCGCTGCGTGAGGGCATTCGCCTTGAGGTCCGAACCCTGCACGCGATAGCCCAGATTGATGAGCACTTCGGCAATTCCGCTCATGCCGCTGCCGCCAATGCCAACCAGGTGGATGGTGTGGATGCGACGCATGCGATCGGCGCAATCCAGAATCATGCCGCGCTCTCCGTATACCGCAGGCAGGCCTGCGCCAGGTCCTGCGCCGCGCGTGGCTGGGCCAGATCCCGGGCCCGAATGGCCATTTCCAGCAGCTGCACGCGATCGGCGCACAGCTTCTGCAGGATCTCGCACAGGCGTTGCGGCGTGAGATCCCGGTCCGCGATCAGGAGCGCCGCATCCTGATCGACCAGGTAGCGCGCATTGACTGTCTGGTGATCATCGACCGCGGCCGGAAAGGGCACCAGGATCGAAGCCACGCCTACGGCCGCCAGTTCACACACGGTCAGTGCACCGGAGCGACAGATCACCAGGTCCGCCCAGCCGTACGCCTCGGCCATGTCCTCGATGAAGGCTGTCACCTCGGCGCGCACGCCGCTCTTGGCGTAGTTCTGCACCGCGGCGTCCTGCCAGCGTGCGCCCGCCTGGTGGCGCACGTTCAACCGCAGTCCCGCACCCAGCGCGGCCAGCGCCAGCGGTACCACCGTGTTCAAGCGCACCGCGCCCTGGCTGCCACCGAACACCAGCACATTGATCGCGCCGTGGCGGCCGGAAAACCGCACCTGTGGCGTCGCGGCAGCGGCGATGTCCTCGCGCACCGGATTGCCGATGGTGCGGGCCCGCACGGCGTTGCTGAAGCTGTTGGGGAAGGCTTCGAGCACCTCATCGGCCAGGTGTGACAGGCAGCGGTTGGTGAAACCCGCCACAGCGTTCTGTTCATGAATGATCAGCGGCCGGCGCGTGAGCCAGGCCGCTACGCCGCCCGGTCCGGTGACGAAACCGCCCAGGCCCACGACTGCGGCGGGCCGATGACGGCGCATCACCCGCAATGCCTGCCACAGGGCCAACACCAACCGAAACGGGGCCCCACACAGCGTCAGCCAGCCCTTGCCGCGCACACCGCCCACGGACAGCCATTCGATTGGAATCTGCTCCGCCGGCACGACCCGCGATTCAAGTCCCTTGTGAGTGCCCAGCCACACCACCGGCTGGGAGCGGCGGCGCAGCAGGCGCGCCAGGGCCAGTGCCGGATAGACGTGCCCACCGGTGCCGCCTGCCATGATGAGTACCGGGCGCGCGCTCATGCGTCCTCCCGAAGTTGCGCCGCGGCGCTGCGGGAGGGCTGGGTCGCCTCATGGTAGACACGCAGCACAATGGCCGCCCAAACCAGCGCCACCACCAGGCTCGAGCCCCCATAGCTCATCAGCGGCAGGGTCAGTCCCTTGGTGGGCAGCACGCCCATGTTCACACCGATGTTGATCAGCGCCTGAACGCCGATCCAGATGCCAAAGCCCGCGGCGAGGTAGGCGGCAAATTTCAGACCCACCTCATGCGCCAGACGAGCGATATGCAATGTGCGCCAGACCAGTGCCAGAAACAGGCCCAGGGTGAGCAGCACGCCGACCAGCCCCAGCTCCTCGGCGAGCACTGCGAATATGAAATCACTGTGCGCCTCGGGCAGATAGAACAGCTTCTGCACGCTCTCGCCCAGGCCCACACCGAACATCTGGCCGCGGCCGATGGCGATCAGCGACTGCACCAGCTGGAATCCGGTGTGGTAGGGGTCATCGAAGGGGTGCAGGAATGCGGTGATGCGGGCGCGACGATAGCCGGACGACTCGGCGAGTACGACGAACAGCGTGATGGCACACAGCACCATCAGCGTCATGTAGCGCAACCGGCCACCGGCCAGGAACAACATGATGAAGCCGGTCGCGAACAGTACCGTCGCAGCCCCCATGTCCGGCTCGGCCAGCAGCAGCGCACCGGCCAGGAACAGCACTCCCAGTGGCTTCAACAGCCCGCTCAGCGTGCCGCGCAGCTCCTGTTCCTTGCGCACGGCGTAGCTCGCCACATAGATCAGCACCAGCAATCGGGCCAGTTCCGACACCTGGAAGGCGAAGCCTCCCAGCTGCAGCCAGCGGCGGGCGCCATGGCTGCGATGGCCCACCCCGGGGATGGCGACAATCAGCAGCAGCGTCAGTGCGATGAACAGCAGCGGCACGGACAGCCGCTCCAGCAGCTCGGTGCGCACGCAGAATACGACGGCGCCGCCGGCTACACCGATCGCCATGAACAGCAGCTGGCGCTCCAGGTAGGCGAAGCTGTTGGCCGCGGTCTCCTGGCTGGCCACCGAGATCGAGGCCGAGGTGACCATGATCAGACCGAACAGCACGATGGCGGCCAGCAGCGCCAGCATCACGCCATCGATGCGCAAGCCGCCCTTGCGATGGCCGGAGCGCGCAAACGCCAGCGGGTTGTCGGCGAGGTTCGCGTACGGCTGGGCGGTGCTCATGCCGCCAGCTCCCTGACCGCGCCGCTGAACACTTCGCCGCGGTGCGCGTAGTTACGGAACATGTCCAGGCTCGCGCAGGCGGGCGACAGCAGCACGGTGTCCCCGGGCACAGCCACCTGCGCGGCCGCGCGCACCGCTGCGGGCATGTCGGCGCTGCGCTGGGTTGGGCACACATCGCGCAACGCCTGCTCGATGGCGGGCGCATCGCGACCAATGAGCACCACGAGTCGCACCTTGCCGCGGAACGCCTCGCGCAACGGAGTGAAATCCTGCGCCTTGCCATCACCGCCGGCGATCACGATCAGGGGCCCCGCCATGCCGGCGACGGCTGCCAGGGTCGCCCCGACATTCGTGCCCTTGGAGTCATCCACGTAGCTGACGCCGCGCACGTCGGCCACCCACTGGGAGCGGTGTGGCAGACCGGGAAAACTGGTGAGCTCATCCAGCATCGCCTGCAGCGGCAGTCCGATCGCCTCACCCAGGGCAAGCGCCGCGAGCGCATTCGCCGCGTTATGCAGTCCGGTCAGGCGCATGGACGCGACCGGAATCAAGGGTTCCCCGCGCCGGATCAGCCATTGCCTGCCCGCTCCGCGCATGGCTACGGTGTAGTCCGCCCCGGGGGCGTCCAGCAACGAGAAGCCCACCACCCTCGCCGCCTTGTGCGGCATGGCGGCCACCAGAGGGTCATCCAGATTGATCACCGCGGTGTCGCAACGGGCGAAGATGCGGGCCTTGGCGGCCGCGTACTCACCCATCGACGCGTAGCGGTCCATGTGATCAGGCGTGACGTTTAGTACGGTGGCGGCACGCAGGTCGAGCGAGGATGTGGCCTCCAGCTGATAGCTGGAGAGCTCCAGGACATAAAGTTCAGCAGGCTGCGCCTCGGCCTGCGAAGCCTGCAGCAGATCCAGTGCGGGTTCGCCGAGATTGCCGCCCACGCGCACCCGCATTCCGGCGCGTGCCGCCATCCGGCCCACCAGCGTGGTCACGGTGCTCTTGCCGTTGGTGCCCGTGACACCGACGACCGGCGCGTCGGCTGCCAACGAGAACAGCTCGATGTCTCCGGCAATGGTGATGCCGCGACGCCGCGCCTCGACGAAGAATGGATCCGACAGCGGCACCCCGGGGGAGGCCACCACGCACACCGCATCGTCCAGCAAGCTGGTGTCGAGCAGGCCAAAGCGGGTAGTGATGTCCGCAGCCAGCTTCGCGAGCTCGCCGCGTCCCGGCGGATCCTCGCGGCTGTCGGTCACACTGATGCGCCAGCCGTGGCCCAGCAGGTAACGCGCGCAGGAGAGCCCGGTGACCCCCAGGCCCACGATCACCGCCGTAGTCGCCTTGTTGCGCGCGTCGTTCATCGCACCTTGAGGGTCGCAAGACCCAGCAGTACCAGCAGCAAGGACAGAATCCAGAAGCGCACGATCACCTTCGGTTCCGCCCAGCCCTTGAGTTCGAAATGATGGTGAATGGGCGCCATGCGGAAGATCCGCTTGCCCGTCAACTTGAAGGACGCCACCTGCAGGATCACCGAGGCGGTCTCCATCACGAAAATACCGCCCATGATCAGCGCCACCAGTTCCTGGCGCACGATCACCGCCACCACGCCCAGCGCGCCCCCGATCGCCAGGGCGCCCATGTCCCCCATGAAAACCTGGGCGGGGTAGGTGTTGAACCAGAGGAACCCGAGTCCTGCGCCACTGAGCGCCGCACAGAACACCAGCACCTCACCCGCGCGCGGTACGGCGGGGATCGACAGATACTCGGCGAACTTGGCATTGCCGCTGGCATAGGCGAACACGCCGAGCGCGGCGCTCACCATCACCGCGGGCATGATCGCCAGGCCATCCAGCCCATCGGTGAGATTCACGGCATTGCTCATGCCGACGATCATCAGGTAACCCAGGGTGATGAAGGAGACGGCCGAGAGCGGTTCAGCGAAGCGTTTCACGAACGGCAGGAACAGCGTGGTCTCCGCCGGAGACTGGGCGGAGTAGTAGAGCACCGCGGCAGCGCACAGACCCACGACGCTTTGCCAGAAATACTTCCAGCGCGGGATCAGGCCGCGGGAATTGCGCACCACCAGCTTCAGATAATCGTCATAGAAACCGATCAGCCCGAAGGCGAAGGTGACGCCGAGCACGGTCCAGACGAACCGGTCGCGGACATTCGCCCACATCAGCGTGCCGAAGAGTACTGCCACCAGGATCAGAGCCCCGCCCATGGTCGGGGTTCCCGCCTTGGGCAGATGCGATTTTGGCCCGTCAGTGCGCACCACCTGTCCGATCTGGTACCGGGACAGGCGCGCAATCATCGACGGCCCGATCAGCAGCGAGAACACCAGTGACGTCATGCAGGCGAGAATGGCGCGCAACGTCAGATACGAGAACACATTGAAGCCGGAATAGAAGGCCGTCAGATGCTGGGTGAGCAGGTACAGCACGTTCAGGTTCCCTCGATCAGCGCCGCGACCACCTGTTCCAGGCGGTTGAAGCGCGATCCCTTGACCAGCATGCGGATCTCGGATGAGGAGAATCCGGGCTCAGTCCGCTGGAGCTCTGCGCGCAGTCCGGCAGCCAACGCAGCGGTGTCGGTAAACCAGCTGGCGCCGGTGCCGAAGCTGTCCACGGCAAGCTTCGCCGCAGTACCGGTGGCGAACAGACGCTCGATGCCGGCGGCCTTGGCGCAGGTGCCCACCTGACGATGGCTCTCCTCGGCGTAACTTCCCAGTTCCGCCATGTCGGCGAACACCAGCCAGCGCTGCCCCTCCAGCTGGGCCAGCACGTCAATGCCCGCCTGCACTGAACTCGGATTGGCGTTGTAGGAATCGTCGATGATCCAGGCCCCGCCGGGCGCGCGCTTGAACTGCAGGCGACCGGGCACCGGGCGCATGCTGGCGATGCCGCGGGCGATCTCGGCCAGACCGGCACCGGCGGCGCTGGCCGCCGCGGCTGCGCCCAACGCATTGACCAGGTTGTGCTGCCCCGCCAGGTGCAGTTGCACCGCCACGCTGCCCTGCGGCGCATGCAACGTGAACTGCGTGACGAAGCCCGTGCCCTCGATCGTGGTCCTGATCATGCCCGCCGTGAAATCCGCGCCCGGCTGCAGACCGAAGGTCAACACGCGCGCGGGCGTCATGCTTTTCCATAGCAATGCGAAAGGGTCATCATGATTGATGACCGCGGTCGCGTCCGCCGCCAGACCCGCCACCATTTCCCCTTCGGCGCGCGCCACCCCTTCGAGGCTGCCAAACCCTTCCATGTGCTCCGCGCCGGCGTTGGTGATGATGCCAACGGTGGGACGACCGATGCGTACCAGGGTGGCGACTTCGCCGGCCCGGTCGGCACCCATCTCAATCACCGCAAAGCGGTGTTCGGCGCCGATCCGCAACAGGGTGAGCGGCACCCCGATGTGGTTGTTGAGATTGCCGCGGGTGGACAGACACGGCCCGACCTGCGACAGGATGCTGGAAATCAGTTCCTTGACCGTGGTCTTGCCATTGCTGCCAGCGACCCCGATCACCGGTATGGCGAAGGCCTCGCGCCAGGCGTGGGCGCCGCGCGCCAGCGCGGCCAGAGTGTCACCGACCAGGATCTGGCTCACCGCGCCAGCCTGCCGGGTGCGCACTACCGCGCCGACGGCACCGCGTGCCGCGGCGGCGGCCACATAGTCCTCACCGTTGAAGCGCGGACCGGACAGCGCTACAAAGAGTTCGCCGCCGTTCACCGTACGCGAGTCGCTCGATACGCCGCTGAACGCGGCATCCGGACCCTCCAGCCGGCCACCGCAGCTTTGCGCGAATGCCGCAAGCGTGGCCTTCATGCCCGGGTCTCCAGCACACCGCGCGCGACCTGCTCATCGCTGAATGCGCGGCGAGTCGTGCCATAGATCTGGTAGTCCTCGTGGCCCTTGCCCGCGATCAGCACGACGTCCTGCGGTGCGGCCGCGCGGATGGCATCACGGATCGCGACGGCCCGGTCGTGTTCGACCTGCACGCTGTGGCTCCCCGCCGTGACACCCGCAAGGATGTCGCGAATGATGCTGGCGGGATCCTCGTTGCGCGGATTGTCATCGGTCAGGGTGACCGCATCGGCGTGGGCCACAGCAATGGCACCCATGATGGGCCGCTTCAGGGTATCCCGGTCGCCGCCGCAACCGAACACCACCTGCAGTCGTCCGCGACAGTGCGCGCGCGCGGCGTCCAGCGCCTTGGCCAGCGCATCGGGCGTGTGGGCGTAGTCGACGATGACGGTGGCCTGGGCAGCAGCACCGCTTGCGGTGACCCATTGCATGCGTCCCGGTGCGGCCACGCACCGGCCCAGCGCCGCCGAGGCCTGCGCCAGGGGCACCTCCGCCGCCAGCAGTACCGCCATCGTCGTCAGCGCATTGTCCACATTGAATTCGCCCATCAGCGGCAGGTGCAGTCGCGCACGACCCCAGGAAGAGTCGACCTCGAGATCAAAGCCATCCACCACGGCACGGACCTGCGTGGCCGTGACATGCGCCGCATCGCCCCGCCCGGCAGCGCCGCCAGGGATTGCCGCATCAGCCAGGCGCCGGGTCACGATCAGGCGCCCGGGACCGCAGGCTGCGGTAGCCAGTTCCCGGCCAAAGGCATCATCGACATTGATGACACGCGAGTGCAGCGTGGCGCGCTCGAACAACCGCGCCTTGGCAGCGCCATAGGCCTGCAGCGTGCCGTGATAATCCAGGTGGTCCTGGGTCAGATTGGTGAATGCGGCCGCATCGAAGCGCACTTCATCCACGCGACCCTGGTCCAAGGCATGTGAGGAGACTTCCATGGCCACCGCCTGGGCGCCCGCGGCGCGCAGGCTCGCCAGCTGGCGATGCACGCTCACCACATCGGAAGTGGTGTGCGTCACGGGGCGCAGCGCGCCGGCCGTGCCAAAGCCCAGTGTGCCGATATAGGCCGCGGGCCGGCCGCACAGCGACAACGCCTGGGCGATGAGCCAGGCGCAGGTCGTCTTGCCATTGGTCCCCGTGACGCCCACCACCTGCAGGGACTGTGACGGCTGGCCAAAGAAGCGATCCGCTATCACCCCCAGGTGAGTGCGCAGATCGGGCACCGCAACGACAAACTGGTCCTCATCCTGGCCCGTGCGCTGTCGAATCCGCTGCACCAGCCGCGCCGCGGCCTCCAGCGCCTGCGTCTCCCCCGCGACCGGGGTTTCGTACACCACGGCGCGAGCGCCGCGCTCGGCAGCCTGCGCTGCAAATTCGACGCCGTGGCGGCTGCCTGGCCCCGGACCGTGATCGTGCCCGCGGCAGGCGAGAAACAACGCGCCGGGGGTGACCTCGCGGCTGTCGAGGGTCACATCGGATACTGCGACATCCTCTGGTGCCGCGACGATGCCCGCGAGCAGGTGCCGCAGGCTGGGCGCGGGGCCGCGCGCAGTCGTACCCAGGCCCATCATCGGCGCGCTACCGTATGCACACCCGGATGCGGGCGCACACGTACCGGGCCCGGCGCCTCATCGGCCGGCACACCGACCGTGGCGTCAGGTGCCACACCCAGCAATCGCAATGCCGGACCCATGACTGCGGAGAATACGGGTGCGGCGACATCCCCGCCCCGATGCAGCCCGGCGGTAGGTGTATCGATCACCACCACGGCGGCGAGGTGCGGATCCGTCGCCGGCGCCACGCCGGCGAACACCGACATGTACAGATCTTTCGAATAGCCCCCCGATTCAGCCTTCTCGGCAGTGCCCGTCTTGCCTGCGACACGGTAGCCGTAGATGGCGGCCTTGGTGCCCGTGCCTTCAGCGGCGACCACCGATTCGAGCATGGTCACGAGTTCGCGGCAGGTGCGTTCGCTTAAGACCCGTTCGCCCTGCGGCGCAGTGGTGACCGGCAGAAACGACACCGGACGCTTGATGCCCATGGCGCCGAAGGTCGCATAGCCCTGCGCAAGCTGTAGCGGCGTCACCGACAGGCCGTAACCGTGCGACATGGTTGCAATGCCAATCGGACGCCAGTGCGCGTAGTTGTTGAGCACACCGGCGGACTCGCCCGGGAACCCGCTGGCCGTGACCTGGCCGAGCCCCAGCTTGGAGAGCGTCGTCCAGATCGTTTCCGGTGACAGCGACAGTGCCACGTGGATCATGCCGACATTCGAGCTCTTGGCGAGAACGGTCGCGAGGTCGATCCTGCCCAGGGGGTGCTCGTCGTCGAAGACCTGCGCACCCACCTTGATGTAGCCCGGGGAGGTATCGATGATGCTGTGATCATCGTAGCGCCCCGACTCGATGCCCGCAGCGACGAAAAATGGCTTGATCGTAGACCCGGCTTCAAGAATGTCGGTCACCGCCCGATTGCGGTAGTCCGCCGGATCGACCCCTTCGCGGTCATTGGGATTGAAACCCGGCTGGTCGACCATCGCCAGGATCTCGCCCGTGCGTACATCGAGCACCACCATGCTGCCCGCCTTGGCGCGTTGATCGCGCACGGCGGCCTTCAGTTCCCGATAGGCCAGATACTGGATGCGCAGGTCTATCGACAGCCTGAGGTCATGACCGGGACTGACTTCGCGGATGCTGTCCACGTCCTGCACGACGCGCTGGTAGCCATCCTGGATCACCCGCTTGGCGCCGTCGGTACCGGCCAGCCAGTGATCAAAGGCCAGCTCCAGTCCCTCCTGGCCGGCATCATCGACATTGGTGAAGCCCAGCACCTGGCCGGTCACCTCACCCGAGGGGTAGTAGCGCCGGTATTCGCGCTTCAGGTAAACGCCGGGAATGTCCAGGTCGCGCACCTTTTCGGCCTCGGCCGGCGGCAGTTGCCGTGCCACATACAGGAACTCGCGATCCTCGTTGCTGGTGATGCGTTGGGTGAGTTCCTGGCGATCGAGCTTCAGGACCTTTGCCAGGTGCGGGATCTGGTCCGATGCAGCGGCCAGCTCCTGGGGATTCACCCACACCGAGTCCACTGGAGTACTGATGGCCAGCGGCTCGCCATTGCGGTCGGTGATCATGCCGCGGTGGGCGGTGATGGTGGTCACCCGCGAGAAACGTTCGTTGCCCTCATTGGCGTAGAAATCGTGTCGGTACAGCTGCAGGCGTGCGGCCTGGGCGACCAGGCCCGCCCCGGCCGTCCCCAGCAGACCGATGACCAGCCAGACACGCCAGCGAAATGAGCCGGCACTGCGGTCACGTGGATTCCTGGACTTCATGGCGCGACGATCTTGATGTCTTGCGCGGGCGGCATGCCCATGTGCAGACGGTTGCCGGCCACGTTTTCAACAAAGGCTTGCTGCGACCAGGCGCTCTGCTCCAGCTGCAACTGGCCCCATTCGATGTCCAGATTGTCCCGCTGTTGCGCCAGCTGCTGCTGCTGCATGAACATGGCCCGCGTGCGGTGCCGGACCCACACGTCCCCGGCGGCCGAGCCCAGCGCCGCGACCCACAGCAGCGGCACCAGCACCCAGTAGACAGTGGTGCGGGACAGCTTCATGCCAGCTTCTCAGCGACCCGCAGCAGTGCACTGCGGGCCCGCGGATTGCGCGCCACTTCCGCCTCGCTGGGGCGCTGCTTGCGCCCGATGAGTTTCATGCGCGGCTGCGCGGAGGCGGGGATCACGGGCAGGCGTGCCAGCGCCGGATCGACGCTGGAGTGACGCGCCATGAACTGCTTGACCGTGCGGTCCTCGAGCGAATGGAAGCTGATGACGGCCAGGCGCCCGCCCGGCGCCAGCACCGCGAACGCCGCAGCCAGTCCGCGCTGCAGCTGCCCGAGCTCATCGTTGATGTACATGCGCAGCGCCTGGAAGGTGCGCGTTGCGGGATTCTTGCCCGGCTCGCGCGTGCGTACCGCGCGCGCGACCAGTTCGGCCAGCTGACTGGTGCGCGTGATGGGCGCGCGCTCGCGCGAGGTGGCGATGGCCTGGGCCACGCGGCGCGCGAAGCGTTCCTCGCCCAGTGTCGCGATCACCTCGCGCATCTCATCGACGCTCGCCCGGGCGAGCCATGCAGCAACCGGCTCACCACGTGTCGGGTCCATACGCATATCGAGCGGACCATCGGCCCGGAAGCTGAATCCGCGCGCCGGCTCATCGAGCTGCGGTGATGAAACGCCAAGGTCGAAGAGCACGCCGGCGCATTCACGACCCTGCGCATGCGCCGGCACAAGAACCGCAAGTTCCGAAAACGCCGCGTGCTGGAGCGTGAGGCGCAGTTCGTTGGCGAAGCGCTGGCGGCCCGCCTCGATGGCTTGGGGGTCGCGGTCGAGCGCGAGCACGCGGCCTTCTCCACCCAAGGTCTTGAGAATGCATGCCGTGTGGCCGCCCCGGCCGAACGTCGCATCGACATAATAACCACCCGCCCTGACATCCAATGCCGCGTGCACTTCATCGACGAGCACCGCAGCGTGCTCGTCGATGAGTCCGTTCACTTTTGTGCTGGCGGCGCACTAACCGGTGCGGCCGACAGCTTTACTTCATCCAATCCCGCCGCCGGTGCAGCAGAGCGCAGCGCCGGCTTCATGGAGGCCATGGAGGCCTGTTTCCAGGCGCTCTCATCCCATAATTCGAGGTGGTTGCCCTGACCGAACAGCATGGCGTCGCGCTGCAGGCCGGTGAATTCGCGCAACTCGCCCGGAATCAGCACCCGACCGTGACTGTCGATATCCAGGTCCGTGGCATACCCCACCATCAGCCGCTGCAGCCAGCGCGCCTCTGAGTTCAGGTTGGGAAGGTTCATCAGGTGGTCCTGCAGCTTCTGCCAGTCCGCCAGGGGGTAGACCAGCACGCATTGGTCCCGGTCGACTGTGGCGACCAGTTGCTGCTCCCCGAGCTGCGTCAGGGTGTCCCGCACGCGCGTGGGCAGGACCATCCGCCCCTTAACGTCGAGAGTGACCTTTGCTGCACCGCGGAACATGAGACCCCAAAACCCCTGCGTGGGAGAGAAACCCACTTCTCCCCACTTTCCCCCACCTGCGGGCACTATAGGAATTTGCGATCCAATATGTCAATTGAATGGGCGGAAAAATTTGTCGTTGTCACAACGACTTATGATCACATCGCGGCGTTCTGGCCACGCTTCCGGTGACAGTCTTGTTATGTATCAGAAGGTTGCTACGTAAAGCTTATACAGTAGATGATCAAATCGACCACTGTAAAAATGAAGTCGGCCTGTAAGCCGGGTTCTGTCGAGGGTAATCATTCCTCTGGGACCCCAGTCACCTGGGGCCTCAAGCGGCCTACCCGGAAGCGCGCACGAATCGACGCTGCCCCAAGCCTTGCGGCCTGCGGCTGCTTCCCTATTTGGCCTTGCTCCACGTGGGGTTTACCTAGCCGTCGAGTGTTGCCACCGACGCGGTGCGCTCTTACCGCACCGTTTCACCCTTACCGGCCGCAACCCGTTGCCGGGCGGCGACTTAGGCGGTTTGCTCTCTGTTGCACTTTCCGTGGGCTCACGCCCCCCAGGCGTTACCTGGCACGTTATTCGCGGGAGCCCGGACTTTCCTCCACGTCCCAACCGATGGAACGCAGCGATTACCCGGCCGACTTCGCGGCCTACCATACGGGCTTGCGACTCGCGGCTCAACTACGCGTCATCCTCCGGCGCCCGACCGCGCAGCTGCATCGCCAGTTGATACGCATCGGAACGACGGCCGCCGGCGAGCTGGGCGGCTATGGCGGCGGCCTTGCCCGGGGGCAGCTCCTGCACCAGCAGTTCCAGCGCGCGGCGCATCAGGCCCGAGTCGGTGCCCGCCTCCCCGGGCGGCGCGCCCTGCACCACCAGCGTGATTTCGCCGCGCTGCAGATTCGCATCCTCAGCAGCGACGCCACACAGCTGCTCCAGTGTGCCGCGATATACCGTCTCGTGCAGTTTGGTCAGCTCGCGCGCGATGACCGCATGACGCTGGCTTCCGAACTGTGTTGACAAGTCAACCAGGCTGTCGGCGATGCGATGCGGCGCCTCAAAGAACACCATGGTGCGCGTCTCGGCAACCAACGCCGCGAGCCGCATCCGGCGGTCGCGGCCGCTGGAAGGCAGAAAGCCCTCGAAGCAGAACCGGTCCACCGGCAACCCGGCGAGCGCCAGTGCCGCGGTGATGGCCGAGGGGCCGGGCACGACGCCCACGGGGATACCCTGCGCCACGGCCGCTCGCACCAGCTCGAATCCCGGGTCACTGAGCAGCGGCATCCCGGCATCGCTGACCAATACCACCCGGGCGCCCTGCGCCAGGCGCGCCAGTACCTCCGGCAGCCGCCGGGTCTCGTTATGCGAATGCAGGGACAGCAGCGGCTTGGCGATCCCCAGGTGCTGCAGCAACCCCAGGGTTCGGCGCGTGTCCTCGGCCGTGATCAGGTCTGCGCTGGCCAGGGCCTCGCGCGCACGATCACTCAGGTCCCCCATGTTGCCGATGGGGGTGGCGACGACGTCCAGCCGGCCCGGTTGATTGCCCACTATAATCCTCTGTCTTGGTCCTCTGTCTTGGCCGGTATTGGCCGGACCGCCGTCCATCCTGCCGTTTAAAGGTAAGGCACAGCAACTCATGCCCGAGTACCGACGCTCCACGCACCTTTGCCTCGCGACCCTCGCGGCGCTGCTGGGTCTGCAATTGGCCAGCTGCGCCAACGTCCAACCCGAGGCGGACCAGACGCCGCCGGGCATCCCCATGCCCCCGGTCAGCCACCAGGCAGTGCCGCCTGCGCCCACCGGCCCGCGCATGGCCACAGCCCCCAATCCCGGGGTTGCGGCCGGCTCGCAGATTGCGTTGCTGTTGCCCCTCACCGGTCGGCAAAGCGCCGCCGCCACCGAAGTGCGCGACGGCTTCCTGACCCAGTACTACTCGCAGCCCACTGCGGACCGTCAGGGCCTGCGCATCTATGACACCTCGCAGATGAGCATTGCCGCGGCCCTCAATCAGGCGACGCAGGATGGCGCCGGCATCATTGTCGGTCCGCTGACCCGCGAGGAGGTCGCCGCCGCGGCCGCCTATCGCGGCCCGCGGCCGCCGCTGCTGACTTTGAATGCCATTACCGGTTCGCCACCCCCGGGTAACGCGCTGTATCAATTCGCGCTGTCTCCCGAGGAGGAAGCCCGACTGGTCGCGCGGCGCGTGATTGCCGATGGCAATCACGACGGGGTCGCCCTGGTGCCCGGCGGCGAGTGGGGCAAGCGCGTGCTCGCGGCGTTCTCCCAGGAGCTCACTGCCGCAGGGGGCCAGCTCCTGGACGTGGCCACTTACGACGCGGCGAGTACCGACTACGCCGCGCCCATCAGCAAGGTGCTGCGCATCAATGAGAGTGAGGCGCGCGACAAGCGGCTCGAATCGGTACTGGGCACACGGCTGACCTTCCAGCCGCGCCGCCGCGGTGATATCGCCTTCATCTTTGCGCCCGGACAGGCCCAGGCGGAACGGCTGCTGCGGCCGCAGCTGAAGTTTTACTTTGCCGGCGATGTCCCCACCTACGCCACAGCCGATGCCTTTGAACCGGACCCCAACGCCAACCAGGATCTGGACGGCCTGATATTTCCGGATGCCCCCTGGCTGCTGGGCAGCGCACTCGTCGATGGGGTCCGCGATGCCGCCAATGCGGCATGGCCCGCCGGCGGGCCGCGTCGCACTATCCTCTTCGCCTTTGGCTTCGATGCCGCCAGGCTCGCCACCACCCTGCGCTCGCTGTCCAACCAGAATCCAAGCGCAATCACTGCTCTGGCCGTGGACGGGCTGACCGGTCATCTCACCATCGCCGCCGACGGCCATGTGCTGCGCGACCTCATGTGGGCCCAGATCCGCAACGGTGAACCGCGACTGCTGAACTGAATGCCGCACCGAACCGCGCCGCCGCGTTCGTTGACCCCGGCGCAGATCCTGGGGGCCCGCGCCGAGCAGATCGCCGCGGATTATCTGCTGGCTCGCGGGCTGCGCATCCTGGAACGCAACTACCGGCGCAGACTGGGTGAGATCGATCTGGTGGCGCTCGACAACGCAGTGCTGGTGATCGCCGAGGTGCGCACCCGCAGCAGCGAGGCATTCGGCGGTGCCGCCGCCAGCATCGATGGTCGCAAGCAACGGCGCATCATCCGCGCGGCCGCGCAGCTGCTGCAGCGGCATCGGGAATATGCCGCATTGCCGGTGAGATTCGATGTCCTGATTGTGACCGGCACGGCGTCCCAGGACCCCCAGGTGACCTGGCTGCGGCAGGCCTTTGAGGCCTGAGCAACCTACCTGACGACCTTCAGCTGCGGACGCGAACGCGGCCGTCCCTCCTCGGCAGCGGGGGGCGTGGGCGGCGGCGGTTGGGGTCCAAGATCCTGCTCGGAGAACACCATCCCCTCGCCGGTCTCGCGTGCGTAGATTCCCAGGACGGCGACAATGGGGGCCCGCACATGGTGAATGGCCCCGCCAAAGCGCGTATCCAGCTCCAGCCAGTCGTTGCCGATGTTCAATCGCTCGGTGGCGTCGTAGCTGAGGTTGAGGACGATTTTGCCGTCCTTCACAAAGGCGCGCGGCACATCGACTGCGTGCCGATCGACATCAACAATGACATGTGGCGTCTGGCCGCCATCGGTCATCCATTGGTGCATGGCCCGCAGCAGATAAGGCCGCTTGGGGGGAAGAGGCGTGTCGCTCACGTTCGCTGGAAACCCGTTAAATGCCTACGGAAGCCGCATTTCCTGTTCTGTGTCCGACAGGCTATCGCGAAATGCCGGCCGGGAAAATACATGTTTGGCATATTTGATGATGGGCGCCGAGGTCAACTCGATCTCGTAATGCGGCAATCGCCACAGCACCGGCGCGATGGTGGCATCCACCATCGAAAATTCGTCCGACAGGAAATACGGCCGGACTTTGAACAGCTCCTCGCTCTGCAGGATGGTGTCGCGCAGCGTTTTCCTGGTTTTGACGGAAAGTTTGCGGTCGGGCTCGGCTTCAATCTGATACACGAGCGGATACCAGTCGCGTTCCACACGGTGCAGGGCCAGGCGGAACTGCGCCCGGGCCACCGGATCCACGGGCATCAGGGGTGGATGCGGAAAGCGCTCATCCAGGTATTCCATGATGATCCGCGAGTCGTACAGGACCAGATCACGGTCCACCAGCGTCGGCAGGCTGTGATACGGATTCAGGTCCAGCAGATCCTCAGGCAGACGGCCCGGCTCGGCACTGATGATGTCGATGCCGATACCCTTTTCCGCCAGCACAATGCGAGTCCGATGACTCCAAAGATCATTGGGCGCGGAAAAGAGGGTCATGATGGACCGTCGGCTCGACAAAGGGCTTACTCCGTGTCCCCCTGTCCCAGGGTGACCGTCAGTGGATGTTCTTCCAGTACTCGCGCTTCAGCAGATAGGTCAGTGCCGTAAAGGCCAGCAGGAACAATACCACCTTGACACCCAGGGAGCGGCGCTGAACCTGGGCCGGTTCACCGGCATAATCCAGGAAATTGACCAGGTCCCGAACCGTGGAAAGAAACTCCTCGCGGGACAGGCTGCCGGGGGCAACCTGCACGAAGTGATCGAACACCTGCTCCTTGATCACCGACCCATCGCCGGCCTTCTCCTGCTCCGTGCGGTAAACCGCCGTCTTGACCCCTTCCAGAGTGGACAGAATATCCGGCATGGCCACGCTGGGTAGCTGCAGGTTATTCGCGCCCGTCGGGCGCGACGGGTCCGTATCAAACGTCGTCAGGAACCGGTACAGATAATCGATGCCGCGCGCGCGGGCGATCAGCGACAGATCCGGGGGTACCTTGCCGAACCAGTTGGTGGCATCGGCAGGCGGCATCGGCGTCGTCACATAATCACTGGGCTTGGCTCCCGCCGGCAGCAGATACTCCTGCAGTTGCGCCGGGGTGATCTGCAGATCCTGAGCCAGGCGCGAATAGCGTACATACTTGAGCGCGTGGCAACCGCGGCAGTAACCAAAGAAATCACGCGCGCCGCGCTGCAGGGAGGCCGTATCCGCCACTGAAGTGTCCGGCGTCCAGGACTCCCAGTCAGCGCCGAAGCCGCGCAGCCGCTCCGCTTCCTCTTGCTTCTTCTTCTCGGCCTGCTGCTGCTGCGCCACCTTGACCGCCATCGCCATGACGGCCTGGACGCTCTCGGGCTTGGCAGGCGCGGAGGCCGTAGCCTCAGGCGCCGATGCCTGAGCCGCGGAATCCGGGGCGCCGGGGGCGGCAGCATCGGCTCCCAAGGCAACGCCACCGGCACCGGCCAGCAGCAAGGTTGCGAATCCGGCGCACAGCAGTGCCTGTTTCGCGTTGTTCAAACTAAGCATGGGCCTGGAACCTCACGCGATCGGGTACCGGTTTGACCCTTTCCATCCGAGTGTAAAACGGCATCAGCACGAAGTAGGCAAAGTACCCGCCCGTCGCCACTCGTCCCAGGATGATGTAGATCCCTGCCGGCTCCTGCAGACCCAGATACATGAGCCCCAGGAACGACACGGTGAAGAGCGCCAGGAACGCCCTGGACAGCGGGCCCTTGTAGCGGATCGATTTCACCGGCGAGCGATCCAGCCACGGCAGCAGCAGCAGGCACAACAGCGACAGTGCCATCAGCAGCGCGCCCAGGCGCTGGTCGGGTACCGCCCGCAAAATGGCGTAGAACGGCGTGAAGTACCACGACGGCGTGATCGGGTCCGGCGTCGAGAAGATGTCCGTCGGCGTGAAGTTCGCGTGCTCCATCAACAAGCCACCCAGGGTCGGGGCAAAGAACACCACCGCCGCGAAGATCACCAGGAACACCGAAATCCCGAACGAGTCCTTCACGGAGTAGTACGGATGGAACGGAATGCCGTCCACCGGGTGTCCGTCCTTGCCGAGGTTGGCCTTGATTTCGATGCCGTCCGGATTGTTCGATCCGCTGCGCCGTAGCGCCACCAGGTGCAGCACCACCAGCAACAGCAGCGCCAGCGGCACCGCCACCACGTGCAGGGCAAAGAAGCGGTTCAGGGTGGCATCGGCGATGCCGTAGTCACCGCGGATCCATTCCACGAGCGTCGGTCCGATCAGCGGGATGGTGCCGAAGATGTTCACGATCACGTTCGCCGCCCAATAGGACATGTTGCCCCAGGGCAGCACGTAACCCATGAACGCCTCCGCCATCAGCGCCAGGTACACCAGCATGCCGAACAGCCACAGCAGTTCACGCGGTGCGCGGTAGGACCCGTACATCAACGCGCGGTACATGTGCAGGTACACGACCAGGAAGAATGCTGAAGCGCCGGTGGAGTGCAGGTAGCGGATCAGCCACCCGTAGTCGACCTCGCGCATGATGAATTCGACGGAGTCGAACGCGGTGGCCTCGCCCGGCTTGTAGAACATCGTCAGGAAGATGCCCGTCAGCAGCTGCATCACCAGCACGACGATGGCAATGAAGCCAAAGAAGTACCAGATGTTGAAGTTCTTGGGCGCGTAGTAGCCGGTGGCCTGAGTTTCGATGAACTCCTTGACCGGCAAGCGCTTGTAGAACCAGGTCTTCAGACCTTTGCTCTGGCTTGCGCTCGTGTCTACCTTCTGGGGCCCGCCAGAGTCTGCGGGTTTAACGGCTATCACCATCCGGCCGCTCCTTCAATTTCGTCTCGCATCAACAGGACCGCCGCCCGCAGCCTGCGGACCCATGTTTCCGTTGCTTCCGGGGGCGGCGCATTATACACAGAACAATGTCCCGCCTTCGGCCACGTCCGTGGGACTTTTTCTGACCGCCCACTTTGCGAACTCATCGGGAAATCAAGAGACAGGAATGAGCCGGATCGGTCGAGTACTGATGTTCATAGCGGGATCGGTGGTCAGCGGTCTGGCCTTGGCGTTCATTATCATCGCCTGGCGGCCGCAGCTGGTCAGGGTGGCGCCGGAGCCGCCGGCCGGCACGCTGCTGGCCCGGAACCCGGGGGACGACGCTGCCCTGCGACCGTACCCGGGCGGTGCGGCCACGATTGAAAAGTCCGATGCGTCCCCAGGCACCGCAGATAATGTGTCGGACGGGCCGGGCGTCACGCTGGCGCCCGTGGGCGAACGCCCCGTCATCCTGTTCCCCGGACACGATGCCTGGTCGTATGCGGATGCGGTACAACGTGCCGCGCCGGCGGTGGTCAACATCTATACCACCCGAACGGTGACGGAACGCATCCAGCCCAGCGGCCTCGGTGCCTTCTTTGGCGACCCGGCGCCGCGGTTCCGCAATCGCACCGAACGCAGCCTGGGCTCGGGCGTTATCGTCGACACCGAAGGCCACATCGCCACGAATAATCACGTCATTGAGGACGCCGACCAGGTACGAGTGCAGCTGGCTGACCGCCGTGTGGCCGTCGCGCAGGTGGTCGGGCGGGACCCGGACTCGGACCTCGCGCTGCTGAAGGTCAATCTTGATCACCTGCCGGTCATGCCGTTCGGGCACTCGGATCAGTTGCAGGTCGGAGATGTCGTACTCGCGATCGGCAATCCCCTGGGGCTGTCGCAGACCGTCACTCACGGCATTGTCAGTGCCACCGGCCGCGGACAATTGGGGCTTGCGACCTTCGAAAATTTCATTCAGACCGATGCCGCCATCAACCCCGGCAATTCCGGCGGCGCCCTGATCAACACCCGTGGCGAACTGGTGGGGATCAACACGGCGATCGTGGCCAAGACATTGGGGGTGGAAGGCATCGGCTTTGCCATTCCGGTCAACATGGTGCGCGGGGTCATCCACGACCTGATCACCCGCGGCAAGGTGGTGCGCGGTTGGATTGGCATCATTCCCGAAGATATTTCTGACGAGCAGGCGGTTCAGTACGGCCTGCCGCGCGGCAGCGTCCTGCTGAGCGACCTGTACCTGGACAGCCCCGCACTGGAGGCAGGGCTGCAGCCGGGCGACATCATCACGCGATTGGACGGCGCCGGCGTGAAGAGTTCCCAGGACATCCTCGCGCATATTGCCAGCACTCAGCCGGGCGCGGTCATCAAGATCACCGGCGTGCGCAACCGCTCGAGCTTCCAGGCGAAAATCACCGTGCGACAACGTCCCCGAAATCGTTGAGGAGTACGTGATGGCCCCCACACCCCCGGCGGCGCGAACCGCCCATCTCACACTGCGACGCTTCGTGGATCGCGCGCAGCTGCAAGCGGCCGTGGCAGCACGCCTGCAGCAGGCACTCACGGGTGAAGTCAGCGACCGCCCGGCGGTCATGCTCTCCGGCGGCAGTACGCCCATTCCCGCCTACCTGGAGCTGGCGGGACAGCGCCTGACGCCTGCACCCGGGCTCACGCTGCTGTTTTCCGATGACCGCTACGTGCCCTCTGATTCAGACCAGAGCAACTATCACCAGAGCCGGCCGCTCTTCATCTCACTGGGAGTGGGCGCAGAACAGGTGCTGCGCATCCGTAGCGAATTGCCGCTGAGCGATGCGGCGCTCGACAGTGAGCGGCGGCTCGCGCAACTGCTGGGCGGGGGTCGGCGGATCACCCTGGGATTGTTGGGACTCGGCGCGGACGGCCACACCGCATCGTTGTTTGCCGCTGCCGACCTGCAGCGCGCCAAGGGCCGGCTGGCGATCAGCGTCCATCGCCCGGACGGACGCGACGCCGTCAGTGTGACCCCCACGGTCCTGGAACGCGTGGATCAATTGATCTTTGTGGTGGCCGGGGCTGACAAACACCTGGCGCTGGACGCTTTGCTACAGGGCAAAACTGACCTTACGGCCTGGCAAGCCGTGCGCGGCTGTCAGGCCGTGGAGGTGTGGGCCGATTCCGCTGCCCTGATCGCAGCGCCCTAGGTGCGCATCGGCCAGCGCGTCCAGCCATCGGCGGTCGCGCCCGGATCGTGCCAGCCACAGTCACCCTGAATGATATCGAAGGCCTTGGAGGGGCCCCAGGTGCCAGGCTCGTACTCGTACACGGGTGTGGGCGCGCTCAGCACCGGATCCACGGCGGTCCAGGCGGCTTCCACCTCATCCTCGCGCGCGAACAAGGTGTTGTCCCCGCTGATTGCATCGCCGATCAGCCGCTCATAGGGCTGCATCTCCTCCGGGCCCTTCTGATCCACGAACAATTCCACCTCGCGCCCGGCCATGCGCTCGCCGGCCTGCTTGGCATGCGCACCCATTGCGATGGCCACATCCGGACCCACGCGGAAGCGTACATAGTTGGGTTGACACGGTGGCACATCACCGAATACGCGCGCCGGGGGGGCCCGCAGTTCGACCACCACTTCGGTGGCGGTCACGGGCAGACGCTTGCCTGCGCGCACATAGAAGGGTACGCCGCTCCAACGCCAGGAATCGATCGAGAATCTCAACGCGGCAAAGGTCTCGACCTTTGAATCGGGCGCTACCCCAGGCTCATTGCGATAGCCATTGAACTGACCGCGCACCAGATCCTGCGGCGCCAGCGGCCGCAACGCCTTGAAGACCTTGACCTTCTCATCCCGCAGCGCCTCGCCACTGCCGTTCAGCGGCGGCTCCATCGCCAGGAAAGCCACCACTTCCAGCAGATGATTCTGGATCACATCGCGGATGGCGCCGGCCTCGTCATAGAACTTGCCGCGGCCGGCGACACCGATCTCCTCGGCCATGGTGATCTGGACACTGGCCACATAATTGCGATTCCAGATCGGTTCAAGAAAGGAATTCGCGAAACGGAAGTACAGCAGGTTCTGCACCGGCTCCTTGCCCAGGAAATGGTCGATGCGAAAGATCGAGCGCTCATCGAATGTCTGGTGCAGTGTCTGGTTGAGGGCATGGGCGCTGGCCAGGTCGCGACCAAAGGGCTTCTCGATCACCACCCGCGCACCCTGGTCACAATGGGCGGCGGCCAATTGTGTGACCACCACCGGAAACATGCTGGGGGGAATGGCCAGGTAGTGCAGCGGATGTTGCGCGCTGTCCAGCAGCTTGCGCAGCTGCTGGAAGGTTTCAAGCGCGTTGTAATCGCCGTCCACATATTTGACCAGTCCGACGAAACGCTCGACCACGGCTGGGTCCGCATTCTTGACCGAGCACTTGATACTGTCGCGCAGCCGCTCGATGAGCTGCTCACGATTCCAGCCGGCCTTGGCGACACCGATCACCGGTATGGTCAGGCGGCCCCGGCGCACCAGTTGGTACAGCGACGGGAAGATCTTGCGGTGACACAGGTCCCCGGTCGCGCCGAACAGCACCAAAGCGTCGGCCGCATCGCCCGGATTCGCGTTCAAGGTCGTCACGCCTTGCTCTCGATGTGGCCGCCGAACCCGAGGCGCATGGCCGACAGCACCTTGTCGGCGAACAGCGCGCGACCGCGGGATTCGAAGCGCGAATACAGTGCAGCGGTGAGGACATGCGCCGGCACGCCCTCCTCGATGGCGGCCGCCACTGTCCAGCGGCCCTCGCCGGAGTCGGCCACCCGTCCCGCAAAGCCGTCCAGCGCCGGATCGCGCACCAGCGCCTCGGCCGCCAGATCCAGCAGTTGCGAGGTGATGATGCTGCCGCGGCGCCATACCTGCGCCACCGCGGCCACATCAAATGAATACTGGAACAGCCGCGGCTCGGCGAGAGGTGCGGTTTCAGCGTCCTCGCCACCCTTGTGGTCCAGGCCAATGTTGGCATGTTTGAGGATGTTGAAGCCCTCGGCATAGGCGGCCATGAGGCCGTACTCGATGCCGTTGTGGACCATCTTCACGAAGTGACCGCCACCGTTGCCACCGCAGTGCAGGTAGCCCTGGGGCGCCGTGCCATGCGCGGCGCGCTCGGCAGTCGTCGGCGCCGTGCCGCCGGGAGCGAGGGTGGCAAAAATCGGATCGAGCCGGTCGACGACGGCCTGTTCGCCGCCAATCATCAGGCAGTAGCCGCGCTCCAGTCCGAGGACACCCCCGCTGGTGCCCACATCCACGTAATGGAGTTGTGATTTCGCGAGCTGATCGGCGCGACGGATGTCGTCGTGATAGTGCGAATTGCCGCCATCGATGATGGTGTCGCCGGGACTCAGCAGCGGCGCAAGCTGTCCAATGACGGTGTCGACGACACTCGCCGGCACCATCAACCAGATGGCGCGCGGAGCCTTCAGTCCCTTGACCAGATCCGCCACGGTGTTGACGCCCATGGCGCCATCCGCTGCTGCTGCCTTGACGGCCGCCGGCTCGTTCGCGTACGCAACGATCTCATGCCCGCTGCGTATCAGGCGTTTCACCATGTTGGCGCCCATGCGTCCCAGACCAATCATTCCCAGCTGCATGTGGACTCTCCTAATTGGGCACCCGTCGGATCTGCGCGCCGAGGCCGGCGAGCTTCTCCTCGATAGTCTCGTATCCCCGGTCGATGTGATAGATGCGCTCGATTTCGGTGCGTCCCTCGGCGATGAGACCGGCCAGGATCAGGCTTGCCGAGGCGCGCAGATCGGTGGCCATCACCGGCGCGGCAGTCAGCCGTTCGACACCGCGGATGATGGCGGTGTTCCCCTCGAGGCGGATCTCCGCCCCCAGGCGGCGCATCTCCAGCATATGCATGAAACGGTTCTCGAAGATGGTTTCGATGATGGTGCCGACCCCCGCTGCCACCGTATTGAGCGCAGCGAATTGCGCCTGCATGTCGGTGGGAAACGCCGGGTATGGCGCGGTGCGCACATCCACGGAGCGCGGCCGGCGGCCGCGCATGTCCACCTCGATCCAGTTGTCGCCGATGTCCACGGTCGCCCCGGCTTCGCGCAGTTTGGTCGTAACCGCCTCCAGGTGCTCCGGACGAGTGTTCTTGATGCGCACGTGACCACGGGTGATGGCGCCCGCCACCAGATAGGTGCCACTTTCGATGCGATCCGGCAGCACCTCGTAGGTGGTCCCGTGCAGCTTGGCCACGCCCTGGATGGCAATCCTGCCGGTACCCGCACCCTTGATCTTGGCGCCCATGGCGATCAGGAAGTTGGCGAGGTCCACCACCTCAGGCTCGCGCGCGGCGTTCTCCAGGATGGTCTCCCCGTCAGCCAGGGTCGCGGCCATCATCAGGTTCTCGGTGCCCGTGACGGTCACCGCATCCAGCACCAGCTTGGCGCCCTTGAGGCGACCCGCCCGCGCGCGGATGTAGCCGCCCTCGATCTGGATTTCCGCGCCCATGGCCTGCAACCCGGCCACATGGATGTTCACCGGCCGCGCGCCGATGGCGCAGCCGCCGGGCAGGGACACATCCGCGTGTCCGAAGCGGGCGACCAGGGGGCCCAGCACCAGGATGGAAGCGCGCATGGTCTTCACCAGATCATAGGGCGCGAAGCACTCCCGCAAGGTCGAGGCATCCACCTCAATCCGCAGCCCTTCAGCGATGGTGACGCTGACGCCCATGCGCCCCAGCAGCTCGATGGTGGTGGTCACATCCTTCAGATGGGGCACATTGCAGATTGTGACCGGCTCGCAAGCCAGCAAACCCGCGGCCAGAATGGGCAGCGTCGCATTCTTGGCGCCGGAGATGCGCACTTCACCCTCGAGCGGCACGCCGCCCTGGATCTGTAATTTGTCCATTATTTGATTCTTGAGTCTTAGCTTCGGTCAGCCACCGCGGGCAGCCCACTCATCCGGAGTGAGCGCCTCGATCGACAGCGCATGGATCTCGCGGCCGACCCGCTCGCCGAGCGTGGCGTAGACCAGCTGGTGGCGGGCGATGCCCCGTTTACCGGCAAAAGCCTGCGCCACAATTCTGGCGGAAAAATGGGTGTTGTCCGGGGACTGGACCAGGACTTGCGCGCCCGGCAGGCCGGTGCGGATCAATTCTGCGATTTCTTCTGGGTTCATAGGGACTCATGGTAGCAAATGCCCGCTCCGGGACCGTAAGGTGAGCCTCATCCGGGCCCTTGTTCAGGGTATTCTTCAACTTGAAGATGATCCCCGCCACCAATGTCACATCAGTCGACGATGCCACCCTGCTGAGCGCCGCGCGCCGGGCATTGGCCATCGAGGCGCGCGCCGTGGATTCCTTGGGGGCGCGTCTGGGACCCGAATTTGTGGCCGCCTGCCGCCTCTGCCTGACCTGCCCCGGTCGGGTGATTGTCACCGGCATCGGCAAGTCCGGGCATGTGGGCCGCAAGATCGCCGCCACCCTGGCCAGCACCGGGACCCCGGGGTTCTTTCTGCACGCTGCGGAGGCCAGTCACGGGGATCTGGGCATGATCACCGCCAACGATGTGGTGTTGGCGCTGTCCAATTCCGGGGAGAGTCCGGAACTGCTGTTCCTGCTGCCGCATTTGAAGCGTCTGGCCACCCCGCTGATCACCCTGACCGGCAATGTCGCCTCCACCCTGGCGCGTAACGCCACGGTCGCCCTGGATGTGACGGTGCCGGAGGAGGCCTGCCCGCTGAACCTGGCACCCACCGCCAGCACCACGGCCATGCTGGCGATGGGCGACGCGCTCGCCGTCACGCTGCTCGAAGCCCGCGGTTTCACGGCCACGGACTTCGCCCGTTCCCATCCGGGCGGTTCCCTGGGGCGCCGGTTGTTCCTGCGGGTCGAGGACATCATGCGTCGGGGCGATGATCTGCCGCGGATCGCCCCCACGGCCACCCTGGCCCAGGGCCTGCTGGAGATGTCACGCAAGGGATTGGGGATGACGGTGGTGGTGGATGCCGAGGGTATGGTGCTGGGGATCTTCACCGACGGCGACCTGCGTCGGCTCCTGGACCGTCAGGTCGACATCCATGCCGCACGCATGCAGGAGGTCATGACGGTGAAATGCCGCACCATTGGTCCGCGCGAGCTGGCCGCCGAAGGCGCACACCTGATGGATCAGCATCGCATCACGGTGCTGCCGGTGATCGAGGATGGGCGCCTGCTCGGCGCCTTCAATGTACACGACCTGCTGCGCGCCGGCGTGATGTAGGAGATGACTCTGGCACGTCGGAAATCAACCGCTGCCGTCATTCGTCTGCTGATACTGGATGTGGACGGGGTGCTCACCGATGGGCGTCTGTACTATGGCGTGCGCGGTGAGCAGCTGCAGTGTTTCAGCACCAAGGATGGCCACGGGCTGAAGTCGCTGGCGCACGCCGGCGTCAGCATCGCCATCATTTCCGGCCGCCGCTCTGCGGCCGTCAGGCGCCGCTGCCGGGAACTCGGGATTCGCCACCTGGTAGAGGGAAGTCAGGATAAGGTGCGCGACTTCCGCGTCCTGGCGGCAAAATTGGCGGTGACTGCAGCGCAATGTGCATTCATTGGTGATGATTCGCCGGATGTGGCGCTGCTACGCGAGGTCGGCCTCGCCTTTGCTGTCGCGGATGCACATGCCAGCGCCAAGGCGGCGGCCCATCACGTGACCCGCTCAGGCGGTGGCTGCGGCGCGGTACGCGAGGTGTGTGACCGGCTGCTGGCGGCAAGACATTGATCTACCGCCTTCTCATACTGTTCGGACTGGCCCTGGCTGCCGTGGCCGTGTGGCTGACCTTGACCGCGACGCAGATTGGGCCGGTCACGGCGCAGACCAGTCGCGCGCCAGGACCCGAGCAGGGCTATTCGGCACGGGACGCCTCGGTGGTGGAAACGGGCGCCGATGGCCTGTCCCTGTACACCCTGCAGGCGCGGCAGGTGCAGCAGGATCCGGATGACAACATCGTCAATCTCACCACGGTTCATATGACCTTTCGGGATCAGTCCGGCGGACAATGGCAGGCGCGCGCTGACCAGGCACAGGCGCGACAGGATTCGGCGCAGATCGACCTGAGCGGTGCGGTCGATGTCTCGGGATTATTCGCCGATCAGCCCGCGCATATCCTGACCGACAGGCTGCATATTGACACCCATACCGACATCATCCGGACCCCCGATGCGTTCGATGCGGTCACCCTGAACTGGGCGGGCAAAGTCGTGGACGCCCAGGGCCTGCTCGTCAATATCAAGGATCACCACCTGAAGCTGGAATCACACGTCCATGGGCATTTTGTTCCTTGAGGG
>DASXFV010000058.1:0-12704 GCA_036489445.1 Steroidobacteraceae bacterium
ACACGTTCGCTCCCGTTCGCTCAAGCCTTCCAGGTTCCCACCAGACATCGCGCTCTCCACCTCAGCGGCAACAGTACCGCGGTGGAAAGCTTCGCCCGGTCAGATCATCGCGGAAAGTACGGGCTTGCTGGAGTGCTTACATTCGGTCACAGTACCGCGGCATCAAGCTGAGACATCGTTCCATCGTCATGCACGGTGTCACGCTATTTTGACACGGTAGGGACCCGGTCAGCGTAGCGGCTCACGCGCGGCCGCCGAGCCCATTCGAATCAGGTTATTCGCATCCGCTGCTTACGCCTATGCAAGCTACCTATAACTTCTGGCTCGTTGGTCTGTCGATCGTTGTAGCGATCGTCGTTTCCTTCACGGCGCTGACCCTCGCCGGTCGCGTTGCGCAATCGGAGCACTCCGGCGGCAGAGGGTGGCTGCTCGGCGGGGCCACCGCGATGGGCATCGGTATCTGGTCCATGCATTTCATCGGGATGCTCGCCTATTCGGTCCGCATCCCGCTGCGCTACAACATCCTGACGACGCTGGCATCGCTGCTCATTGCCATCCTGACCTCCGGTTTCGCGCTGGCAATAGCCAGTCGCCGCAACCTGGGGCTCGAACGCCTGGTCGCAAGCTCAGTGGTGATGGGGGCCGGGATCTGCGCGATGCACTACACCGGCATGGCCGCAATTCAGATCATGCCGATGATCAGCTACGACCCGCTGCTGGTCGCGGCTTCGGTGGCCATCGCGGTCACCGCGTCGTTTGCCGCGCTTTGGCTCGCCTTCAGGCTGCGCAGTGGACAGTCCTGGCTGATGATCCTCAGCCGCAGCGTTGCCGCTGTCGTGATGGGGTTTGCCATCAGCGGCATGCACTATACCGCCATGGCGGCCTCGATGCTGTCACCGCGCTCATACTGCTGGGGCGGGGCCGCGCTGGATAACAACTGGCTGGCATTGACCATCGGTTTGATCGCGCTGGCCCTGCTCGCCATCACTCTGATCGCCGCCGTCTACGATGCCCACCTCGAATCACGCACGCGACAGGATGCGCTGCGCCTGGCCCGGCTCAACACCGACCTGCAGCATGGCAAGAATCTTCTGACGTTGGCCACGCAGGCCGCCGGCATCGCCTGCTGGGAATACGACGTCGCGACACGATCCACCTTGTGGACGGAGAATGAAATCGAAGCCCTCAGGGCGGCGGGCGTTGACCTGCGCACGCGTCCCGATGAACTGATGGCGATGATCCACGAGGAGGATGCGGCTGCGGCGTTAGCGGCGATTCGCCATTCGATGCCGCAACACCGCCCGGTGTGCGCTTTGCGGGTCCGTGTCCTGACGCCCACGGGCAACACGGTGCACCTACAGGCTCACGCACGACTGTCCTTCGACGCGCAAGGGCAACTCGAGCGGGTGCTGGGGGTCGCCTGGGACGTTTCTGATCAGGTCCTGCAAGAGGAACGCCAGCTGCAGCTGCAACTGCAGTTGCGGAATGCCTCACATCAGGCGGGTATGGCCGAGGTCGCCACCGGCGTCCTGCACAATGTCGGCAACGTACTCAACAGCCTTGGAGTATCCGCCACGCTCGTGCTCGCCCGTCTGCGCGACTCGCGCGTCGGCAACGTGCAGCGCGTCGCGAGGCTCCTGACCGCGCAGGAGGATCGCCTGGGAGCTTTCCTGGAGCACGACCCGCGTGGACGGGAGGTGCCGAGCTACCTGACGCAGCTCGGTGAGCACCTCGGCGCCGAAAGCCAGGACCTTCAAGCCGAAGCACAGGCGATCGTCACGCATGTCGAGCATATCGGCAGGATCGTCGCCGCACAGCAGAGCTACGCCCGCCGCAGTGGAATCACCGAAGAAATCGATGTCGCGGAGCTGCTGGACAACGCGATTGCGCTCAACTTCGCGGACACCACCGACATCAGGGTGAATCGCGACTACCAACCTACGCCCGGGCTCACGGTCGACCGCCACAAACTGATTCAGATACTGGGCAACCTGCTGAGTAACGCACGCCACGCGCTACGCGAGCAGATGCAATGTCCGCGCGTTCTCACGGTGGGTATTCGCACCCCTGCAGTGGGTTCGCTCACAATCGACGTCGAGGATTCCGGAATCGGGATCGAGGCAGGAGTGTTGAGCCGTCTCTTCGAATTCGGATTCACCACCAAGAAGGACGGGCATGGATTCGGGCTGCATGTCAGCGGCATTCTGGCCAAAGAACTGGGCGGTGAGCTCAGCGGCCACAGCGACGGCCAGGGCCGCGGTGCACGCTTCAGCCTGCGCCTACCCCTGGCAGCTGCGGATGAGCTGGCGGCAAGGAAGCGAGCATGAGCGCCGATGTTGACCGCGCGGACCACGTGGACCAGATTCGGATTCTCGTCACCGACGACAATGCCGCAATTCACGAGGACTTTCGCAAGATCCTCGCCGCGGACGCAACCGCCGAGGCCGATCTGCGTCACGCGGAAAGCCTTCTGTTCGGCGATATTCCTGCGGCACCCGCATCGCGTGCAGCCTATGCGCTTGATTTTGCGCTGCAGGGTCAGCAGGCCGTAAACCGTGTGGAGCATGCGCGGGCGGACGGCCGCCCCTATGCCCTCGCATTCGTCGATATGCGCATGCCTCCTGGCTGGGACGGGCTGGAAACCATAGAGCACCTCTGGGAAAAGGATCCTGATGTGCAGGTCGTGATCTGCTCGGCGCATTCGGACTACGACTGGATGGATGTAGTCGAGCGGCTCGGTCACTCCGACAAGCTGCTGATTCTCAAGAAGCCGTTTGAGCCCATTGAAGTGCTCCAGTGCGCAAGTGCCTTGTCGCGCAAGTGGCAGCACGAGCGCGCGCTACGGGCGCACGTTGAGTCCCTCGAGCAAGTGATCGCCGTCCGCACCGAGAATCTGGAGGCCGCCAACCAGCAGCTTCGCCATCTCGCGACCCACGATGCGCTGACCGGCCTGCCCAACCGTGTGCTCCTGGACGATCGGCTGGCGCAGGCGAGCGCGCACGCCGCACGGGATCGCCAGTCGTTTGCCGTGCTGATGGTGGATCTGGACCGATTCAAGGTGATCAATGACTCCTTGGGGCATCGTTGCGGTGACACGGTACTGCGCGAAATCGCACGCCGGCTCAATGACCTGGTGGCCAGCACTGCCACGGTCGCTCGCGTGGGAGGCGATGAATTCGTGCTGGTTGTGGGTCCGTCCGCAACGCGTGCCGACGCGGAGGAGATTGCACGGCGCGCGAATGAAGCTCTGAGCATGCCCATTCGATTGGGCGGTGTGGATCTGCATGTCTCCGCCAGTATCGGTATTGCCTCGTACCCTGCAGACGGACCCTCCGCGGAGCTGCTGCTCGCGCGCGCCGATGCCGCGATGTACTGCGCCAAGCAACGCGGCCGCAACAACTATCAGTGTTTCGACTCCGCCATGGACGCGATAACACTGGAGCACGTCAGCCTCGAGAGTGAACTGCACGAGGCAGTCAAGTTGCAACAATTCGAACTCTACTATCAACCCAAAGCCGACACCGCAACCGGCGACGTACGCAGCGCCGAAGCACTCATCCGTTGGAATCACCCGAAACGGGGTCTGATTCTACCCGCGCAGTTCATCCCCTTGGCGGAGATGTGCGGCCTGATCCATGAGATCGGTGCCTGGGTACTGCGCGAAGCTTGTCGTCAGTGCGCGGCCTGGCAGCGCGAGGGCATCCCTTCGCTACGTGTGGCTGTCAATGTCGCGGCATCGCAATTTCGGCGCGGTGACCTGCTCGAGCAGGTCCGTGGCGCGATGGAGCAGGCGCAGCTCGACCCGCGGTTTCTCGAGATCGAGCTGACTGAGAGCGTGGTCATGACTGATCCGGAGGGATCCGCTGCCATTCTCGAGCAGCTCAGTCGCATGGGCGTGCTGGTCTCAGTGGATGACTTTGGCACGGGTTACTCGAGCATGAGCTACCTGCAGCGCTTTCCCATCGACAAGCTGAAAATCGATCAAGGCTTCATCAAGGAACTGATGACCCGGCCGGATGACGCGGCGATTGTCAAAGCGATTATCTCGCTGGCGCATGGTCTGCGGCTCAAAGTGGTCGCCGAGGGCGTCGAAACGTCCGAGCAGCTGACGCTGCTCCAATCCCTGGGCTGCGATCAGTACCAGGGCTTTCTCTTCAGTCCGCCGTTGCCGGCGCCGGAATTTGCCGAGCTCGTGCGTGGTTGGCAGAAAACCGAGGATTCATTCTCCAGCGAAGAAGCCGCGCGCACGCACAGCAAGTTGGCCATTCACCGCTAAACCTACTGTGCGCCAGGCGTGCAGGCGCCCAAATAATTGCGCTGGTTGCTCGGCCGAAACTCAGCCGGCCTTGAAGTTCACGGGATTGCCGGAGTCGATCCATACGCTCTTCAGTTCGGTGAATTCATGCAGCGAGTCCGGACCCATCTCCCGTCCGATGCCGCTTTGCTTGTAGCCTCCGAAAGGCAGTGCATGCGTCACCAGGCGGTAATTGTTCACCCAAACCGTTCCGGCCCGCAGCTTCGCTACCATGCGATGGGCGCGCTGCAGGTTGTCAGTCCATACGGCGGCTGCCAGGCCGTAGCTCGTACGGTTCGCGAGGGCGAGCGCCTCTGCCTCGCTCCTGAAGCGGATCAGGGATACCACGGGTCCGAAGATCTCCTCCTGCGCGACCCGGCAGGCGTTATCGACATCCCCGAAAATCGTCGCGGCGACAAAATACCCGGGCCGGTCCAGGGGCTTGCCGCCCGCGAGGACCTTCACCCCTTCCTGGCGCGCAATCTCGAAATAGCTCGACACCTTCTCGTACTGCATCTTTGAGGCCAGGGGCCCCAGCTGCGTGCCCGGATCCAGCGGGTCGCCGGCGACCATCCGGTTTGCCTGGGCGACCATGCGGGCCGCGACCTGGTCATAAATGCTGTCCTCGATCAGCACGCGCGAGCCTGCCATGCAGGCCTGTCCGGTGGCAGAAAAAATTCCCGCCAGTGCACCGTTGACAGCATTGTCCAGGCTGGCGTCCGCGAAGATGATGTTCGGTGACTTTCCGCCCAATTCCAGCGATGTGCGGACGAAGCGCTCCGCGGCCACATGGGCGATCTTGCGCCCGGTGGCCGTGGATCCCGTGAAGGCGATCTTGTCCACGTCGGGATGCGCCGTCAGGGCATTCCCGGCCGGATCGCCGTAACCTGTAACGACATTGATGACCCCCTTGGGAATACCCGCCTCCTGGGCCAGTTCGGCAAGCATCAGCGTCGAGACCGGGGTGACCTCCGAAGGCTTGATGACCATGGTGTTGCCCGCTGCCAGCGCCGGCAGGAGCTTCCAGGCCAGGAGCACCAGCGGCGCATTCCAGGGCGTGATGGCGGCGACGACTCCCAGGGGCTCGCGCACCGTGTAGGTGAACATATTGGGCACGCTGGAGGGAATCGTCACCCCGTGCAGGGTTTCGGCGAGTCCCGCGTAGTAGTAGCAGGCCTTGGCAAATGAGGCGACTCCCGGCAGCATTTCGCTGTAGAGCCGGCCGTTCTCCCAAACCTGGTAGCGAGCAAGCACCTGCGCATTCGCTTCAATCAGCGAGCCGAGTTTGCGCAGCAGCGTCGCGCGCACGACCGGCGCGGTCTGCGGCCACCCATCGGTGTCGAACGCGTGTCGCGCGGCCGCCACGGCGAGCCGCACGTCCTCGGCGTTGGCGCGGGGCACCCGGGCCCATGACTCGCCCGTGAAGGGGTCGATGCACGAAAAGGTCTCGCCGGAACACGATGCTGTCCATTGGCCATCGATGAGCATCGAAAATGTCCGCTCGGAGATCTCGGCAGGTCGACGTGCAGTGGCGGCGTTCATAGGCGGTCCTTGGTTTGATATCAGTGGACGTTGGACGATTGGGCGGTGTGGGGAAGGTCCGCGCCGCTGCGCTGGGCGCGATAGGCGTTCCACGAAATCGAAATGAGGTATTCGTGAATGGCATCAACATCAGCCGTCGTCAGGACGTCGTCCCACTGCGGCATGCCGTTCGGGCGCAGCACTCCTTCGAGGACGATGCGGTTGAAAATCCGGTGTGCCGCCGCATCCATTCTCCGCAGGTCCGGCGGCACGCCCCCCGGCAGGTTGAAGTGGCAGTTGGAGCAATATTGGCTGAACAAAGCGTCGCCGCGCGCGATGACTTGCGGCGAGGCGGTCAGCGGCGGTGGCTGCGGCACCGGCGCGGGCGGTGGGAGTGCCTGGGGCAGCGGCGTCGCCGGCCCATCCAGCCGGAACGCCAACACCCGGCCGGCATTGCCATAGCGGCTGGCCGCGGTATCCGGCGGCGGCGCATCGGAGAACAGGCCGCCGCCAATGGCGGCCATGACGGCGACATACTGGACGCCATTGACCAGATAGGTGGCAGGCGCGGCAACAATGGAACTGCCGACCTCGATCTCCTTCAGCACACTGCCGTTGCGGTCGTCCAACACGCGCAGCTTGCCGGTGGTACTGCCCGTGATGAGGATGCCCCCGCCGGTCGCCAGCATGCCGGCCCGATCATGCAGTCCTGAAGTGCTGACACTCCACACTTCACGCTGCGCAACGGGGTCCCAGGCGCGAATGAAACTGCGCGGCGCCGGATCGGGGTAGCCGTGGCGAAACTGGCCGCGGCGGATGGCCGCGGCAACGGGCGCCGGCATGCCCTGCGGAGTCACGCCGGGGTTGGGGTACACGATATCGGTGCCTTCGTTGCGCAAGCCGGGGCGGTAAATGGGGTTCTTCTCCGGGTCGTACAGGAAATTACCCGCTTCCAGCACTGCCATGTACGCCAGGCCGCTGCGGGGACTGTAGGCCATGGGTTGCCAGGAGTGCCCGCCCAGGGCAGAAGGAAACACCAGAGCGGGTGACTTGGAATAGTCCGTGTGGGCCCGGTTCAGCGTTGCCCTGCCGCTCACCGGATCGATGCGGGTCGCCCAGTTCTGGGGTACGAAGTTCCTGGCCGATATGAACTGGCCCGTCCGGCGGTCCAGCACATAGAAGAACCCGTTCTTGGGCGCCTGCATCAGCACCTTGCGCACGGTGCCGCCAAGGGTCAGGTCGGCCAGCACCATGGGGGCTGTTGCCTCGAAGTCGAAGCCTTCCGCCGGGGTCTCCTGAAAATACCAGGCCAAACGCCCCGTATCCGGATTGATCGCCAGAATGGAGACCAGGAACAGATTGTCGCCGCCGGCGGGGCTGCGCTTTGCCGGGTCGTACAGCACTCCATTGCCCGTGCCCACATACAGCAGGTTCAGTGTCGGGTCGTACACCATACCGTCCCAGGCGGCGCCCCCCAGGCCCACCTCCCAGCGACTATGCGGGTCCCAGGTTTTTGCTGCCATCTGCAGTTCCGGATGTTCGAAGCCGCGGGCGGGATCGCCCGGCACGCTGAAGAAGCGCCACTTGAATTGTCCGGTCCGCAGGTCCCACGCACTCACGTAGCCTCGTGCATCGTGCTCGTTGCCCGCATTGCCGATGACGACCACCCTGCCGGCGACTTGCGGGGCCCCCGTACTGGTGTAACCGCGGGTCTTGTCGATGATCGTGTCGGCCTGCCACACGATGGCTCCGGTTGCGGCGTTCAGCGCAAACAGACGGCCGTCGAACGCCGCGACGTAGACCAGGCCTTGCCAGACCGCCACCCCCCGATTGACCGCATCACAACAGGCCTTGCGGGTGAGCTGTCCATCGACATGGGGGTCGAAAGTCCAGATCGGGCGCCCCGTCGCCGCGTCCAGCGCATAGACCCGGCCAAACTCCCCGCTGCCGTACAGGACCCCATCCACTACGATGGGCGTGGCCTCCAGCCCGCGCCGCGTCCCGGTGTCGTACTCCCAGGCGAATCCGAGCCTCGCGGCCGTCTGGCGGTTGATCTGGTCCAGCCCGGAGAAGTGAGTCTTGCCGTAGTCGCCCCCCGTGGTCAGCCAGTCACCTGCCGCCGGGTTCAATAATCGCGCCGGGCCGATGTTGCCAAACTGGCGCGCCGCCTCCGTCCGGGGGGCCGCCTCATGGCGGGCGCAGCCCGCCGTTGTGAAAACAACGGCCGCCAACAGAAGAATGCCAAGGCTGCTGAATGTCACGTGAATCCCCGTGGTATGACTGTAAGGCATAATCCCCAGGTGATGGAGACTTACCGCACATGATGCCCGCTGCGACCCCCACCCGCATCGAGGGTACGGACAGTGCTGCGCCCGTTCCCTACCCGTCCACCGCCTCGGCCTGGTATGCGGTGTGGCTGTTCTGGCTGGCTTACACGCTGGCCTTCGTGGACCGGCAGATCATGGCCTTCCTGGTCGCACCGATCCGGGCCGATTTCCACCTGTCCGATTTTCAGTTCAGTCTCATCCAGGGTCTGGCCTTCGTCCTGTTCTATTCGGTGCTCGGCGTGCCGATCGCGCGGCTGGCCGATACGCGCAACCGCCGCAACATCATCGCGCTGGGCGTGGCCCTGTGGAGCCTCATGACGGCACTGTGCGGGATGGCCGGCAGTTTCGCCCAGCTGTTTCTGGCCCGCCTGGGCGTCGGGGTGGGGGAGGCGAGCCTGTCGCCATCGGCCATTTCCATCATTGCCGACACGTTCCCGCAGGATCGGCGCGCCATGCCGATCAACCTCTATTCAGCCGGGGTGCACGCGGGGGCCGGGCTGGCCAGTTTCTTCGGCGGCCTGGTCGTCAGTTTCACCATGGCCGGTGGCGGCCACAGCCTGCCCCTCATCGGACTGCTGAAGCCCTGGCAGATGGCGCTTGTGCTGGTGAGTCTGCCGGGCATCATCGTGGCCCTTGCGGTGCTCACGGTTCGGGAGCCCCCGCGGCGCGAACGGGTGTCCGCATCCAGTCTGGGATTCGGGGCGGTCCTGGAGTATCTGGGCCGCAACGCTGTGCTGTATGCGACGCTGATGATCGGTGCTGCGTTCGCGGCGCTGGCCAGTTTCGGGACCTTCAGCTGGGTGCCGGCGCTGTATCAGCGGCACTTTGGTTGGACGCCGGTGCACATCGGTAGTGTGTTCGGCGCGGTGACGGTGCTCTTCGGCATCAGCGGATTGCTGGCCAGCGGCGCACTCGCTTCACACCTGGCGGCAACGGGCCGCAAGGCCCCGTATACCTGGATCATGGTCGGCAGCATGGGTTCGGCCATCCTTCCCGCCGCGCTGCTCATGGCGGTGCCCAATCCGTGGTGGACCATGGGCTGCCTGGCGCTGCTGGTATTCCTGCTCAGTACGCCCATCGGCCTCGTGCAGACGGCACTGCAGGCCGTCACCCCCAATCAGATGCGGGCCCAGGTGATCGCGGTGTACCTGCTGGCGACGGCACTGATCGGGTCTGCTGCGGGGCCCGCCTCGGTGGCCGCCGTGACCGACTTCTGGTTCCATGACGACCGGAAACTGGGAAGCTCCATCGCCGTGGTGGCGACGGCGGCGGCGGTGCTGAGCACGCTCATCCTGCGGGCGGGAGTCCGCGCCTACACACATAAGGTAGAGCACATCAAATGAATAAGTCGATGGTTCGCAGCGCCTCGTGGCGCGGGTTATGCCTTATTCCGGCCATCCTGCTGCTGCAGACCGGCTGCAATGGCGGTGGGGACCCGCAATTGCGGCAGGAGGTCACCGACCTCAAAGGCCAGGTCGCCCAGCTGCGCGCGCAGGCGCGCAGCAGCGCGGATGTGATTGCCATCGAGAATCTGCAGAGCGCCTACGGGTACTACGCGGACAAGGCCCTCTGGGATCAGGCAGCGGACCTGTTCTCTCGGGATGCCACGCTGGAAATCTCCGGCAGAGGCGTGTTTGTGGGCAACGACCGGATCCGCCAGTACCTGAAGGGCCTTCCCGGACTGATGTACGGCACGGTATTCCTGCATCTGCAGCTGCAGCCGGTGATCACCGTGGCCACGGACGGGCTCACTGCCCAGGGGCGCTGGCGGGCGCTGGTGCAGATCGGTCAGCTGGGGAAGCGCTCTCAGGTGGGCGAAGGCATTTATGAGAACGCGTATGCCAAGGATAACGGTGTATGGAAGATCAGCAAGCTGCACTTCTATAACACCTACCTGGTCAACTATGCCGACGCCTGGCTGAAGCCGGGGGAACCGTTGCTCGGTCCGTTCCCCAATCTGCCTCCCGATCGGCCGCCGTCGGAGAAGTACGAAAGCTATCCGGGGGTCTACGTTCCCCCCTTTCACTATCCCAATCCGGTATCCGGGCGGCAGTGAGCGAGACGCGCTCAGCTGTTGCCGGCCAGCAGTTGCTGGAGTAGCGCGGCACTGTCGGGGTGGACCTCAGGGGTGATGCCAAAGCGCACGGGTCCCGCGCCCCGGCCCAGGGCGGCATCCACGGGCGTGAATCCCTGAAGGTCCTTCCTGTCCACCTTCGCTCCGGCGGTCACCATGAAGCGGATCATGGAGTTGTAGCCCCAGGATGCCGCGCCGAACAGCGGTGTCCGCCCGGTATTGTCCACGGCCGAAAGCTGGGCGTGCGCGGCGACCAGGAGCTTGGCGACCTCCAGACACGGCGCTTCGGTGCGATCCCGCCCGCGAGTGTCCAGGCGGAAGGAGCCGATTCCCGCCGCGGCGTGCAGCGGTGTGATGCCCGCGGCGGTGGGCAGATTCGGATCGGCACCGTGGGCCAGCAGCAGTTTTACGGCGTCCACATCCCCCGCCTTCGCCGCGCGCACCAGGGCGGTCGTTCCCACGCCCAGCATTCTGTCGCCGGCGCGATCCTCCCGCAGATCCCGAAAGGGTGGCAGCAGCTTCAGCTGCATGTCGGGGTCCGCGTGCGCCGCCAGCAGCTGCCTCGCGAGTTCCAGGGGAGTGACGGCGTCCGAGGAGGGCTGATCGGGCCGCCCGCCGGTGGGCAGCGTGTTGTAATCAATGGCCGCATACAGCGGTGTGCGGCCCCATTTGTCCCAACGGTTCGGATCGGCGCCGCTCCTGAGCAGGAGCGCGGCCGCGTCGAACCGCGCATTGAGCGTCGCCATGAGCAGCGGCGTGATGCCATCCGGGTTCGCCAGGTTGATGTCCGTCTTGCCGCGCAGCAACTCGCGCACGCACGCCACGCAGCCCTGACGCGCCGCATACAGCAGCGCGGTGAAGCCTCCGGAAGGACGATCCTGTTGACGCGGCTCCGCAGTGGCCACCCGGGCCCAGTGGTTGACGACCGATCGCGCATTGGGGTCGGCGCCGTGTTGCAGCAGCAGACGCAGCATCTGCGGCTGCCCTTGTGCCGCAGCCCACATGAGGGCGGTCTGCTCCCGCCACCGTTCCTTGAGGTTGACATGTGCCCCGTGGCTGAGCAGCAACTTTGCGGCATCCAGGCGGCTGGTTCTCGCCACCAGCATCAGTGCAGTCTGGCCATCCGGATTGGGCGAGTCGGCATCGGCCCCTGCATTCAGCAGCTGCCGGATCAGCACCGGATCGGCCGCATCCGCCGCCAGCTGCATGGCCGTGGCGCCATAATTATTCACCGCGCGCACATCGGCGCCCGCGTGGATCAATTGGTCAACCAGGGTGGCATCTCCGTCATAGACAGCCCTCTGCAGTGCAGTGCTGCCATCTGCGGCTCGCGCGTTCACGTCCGCATGCGCGCCCGCGGCCGCGCATGCGGCCACGAGCACCGCCAGCCCTGCAGCGACGGCGCTAGATCTCACTGATGAATCCCGTGCTATCGCCGAGCTTCTCCACGTTGACGCCGGCCTTATGCAGCAACGTCAGGTGCAGATTGGAGATGGGGGTATGCGGGGGCATCATGATGTGCCTGTTTCCCTTGAGCGCACCGCAGCCGCCGCCGATCACTGCCGTGGGCAGGGGGTAGTTGTTGTGAATGTTGCTGTCGCTCATGTTGCTGCCGTAGAGCAAAATGGAGTGATCCAGCAATGAACCCTCTCCGTCCGGAGTCGCCGCCATGCGTGCCAGGAAGCGCGCCAGCACCTTGGTGTGGTAAGCCTGGATCTTTGACAAACGATCCAGCTTCGCCGGATCGTTCTGGTGGTGCGAGAGGGGGTGGAAGGCATCCGGCACGCCGATCTGACGGTACGTCATGCTGCTGACTTCGCAGGCCATCATGAACGTTGCGACGTGCGTCAGGTGCGTCTGATAGGCGATCTGGATCATGTCGAACATCAGGTTCAGGTGCTGCTCGAAATCATCCGGGATGCCGACCGGCACCGCGGGGAGTTCGACCGACGATTGGGTGGGGGAGGCGCTATGCTGCACCCGGCGCTCCAGCTCGCGGATGCTGTCCATGTAGTCGCGCAGCACCGTCCGGTCTGCTCCACCCAGGCTGCGCTGCAGTTCGCTGGCGTCCGCCATCACGAGGTCCAGCACGCTGGCGTATTTTGCAGAGATCTCAGCCCGCTGCGCCGGTGTGCTGCCGCGGCCGAAGAGCTTCTGGAACAACTTGCGCGGGTTATATTCCATCGGCAACGGGGTGGTTGCGGTGCGAAACGAGATGGTGCTCGAGTACACGCAGCCGTAGGTACGGTCGCACGCCGCGTCAATTCCACCCTTTTCGGTCGCGACCTCGATCGACGGCAGGGGGGTGCCCTGACCGATCACTGCAGCGGCGATCTGGTCAGCGGTCGGCGCGCAATAGGGGTCCGCGGACTTGTGCGGCGTCGTGCAGGACAGCCAGGTGGCAGGCACGATGGCGTGAACCGAGCTGCTCTCGGCCGGGCGATTGCCGATATTGCTGAGGATGGTGAGTTGCCGCTGGAACGGTTTG
>DASXFV010000039.1:0-26045 GCA_036489445.1 Steroidobacteraceae bacterium
CCATGCTGCTCAGTGCCGTGTTGACGATGGTGACGTCCAGTTGCACGACGCCATACCCCAGGCTCATCGCGGCCAGCGTCAGGCGCTTTGCCCGTGTCCCTTGCAACGCGTTCCGCCTCACCTGTCCCGGCACACCAGCACGATCTTCCCCGCGCCACCTCTTTGCGCCAGTGCGTGCGCCTCCCCCGCATCGCGCAACGCCAGCCGGTGAGTGACGGGCAAGAGGAATTTCCCGTCGCGGATGTCGTCGGCAAACTCGCGGACTTTCGACGCATCCGGACGCGCGAACACCCGCGTGACGGTGACGGTCGCATTCTGTTGCGGCACCCCCTCGGGCAACACCGACGCATAGCCGAAATTTCCGCCATTCTTCACTCTGGCAAATAGTTTGGCGGCCGTTTCGCCCCCCACCGTATCGGCGACGCCATCCACCATCGCAAGCGCGGCAATTGCGCTATCGTCGTCAATGGCGATGCAGTCCGCGACTCCGAGGCTCTGCGCTTCCGCCAACTGCCGGGCGCGCACGCCCGCGATCACCTGGACGCCGAGTTTGCTGGCGGCATGCACAGCGGCGCGCCCGACGCTTCCCAGCGCCCCGCTCACGAGCAGCGTCTGCCCGGATCGAGCCCGAGCAGCCACGCGTACGAGTTGTTCACCTGTCAACGCCGCCATCGGTATCGCGGCGGCATCGACCAGATTCACCCCGTCGGGCAAATGCGTGAGGATCGAGCCTTCTACGGCAACCAGTTCCGCGTAGGTCGCGGTGGTCAGTGCCACCACGCGATCCCCGGGCTTGAAAGCACGTATGTTGCGTCCCACCGCGCGAACCACCCCGCTCACGTCCTTGCCGAGAATGGCGGGTAGCTTCAGTGGAAAATCCTTCTGCCGTGCGCCCGAGCGCATTTTCCAATCGATGGGGTTTACGCTGGCGGCGGCGGTCTCGACCAGGACGGATTCGCTGCCCAAAGTGGGCTCCGGAACATCCTCCTCGTACTTCAGATTTTCAGGGCCACCGTATTCGTACAATCGGACTGCTTTCACTACGTTCTCCAAAGCGTGCCGGGATCACATTGGATCTCAGAACTTGTAGCCTATCCCAACTTGCACGATATCGGAGTCGTGATCATCGCCGGTTCCTATCCGGTCCCAAATCGCTCGGGCGATCCAGCGGGAGCTCAGCGAATAGGCGATGCTCACAGAGACCATGGTCGCGAGGTTCGACGGAGCACTCGCATCTTTCAGGCTGTCGTCTGAGCTGACCAGAAAGCCACCGGCGCCAACCCCGGCCTCGAATCGGGGTGTGAGACGCTCCTCCAGCCACAGCTGAAAAGCGAAACCATCGCGCCAGCCGAGCAATGTTCCCTGGCCGGCGATGTTGGTAACCGATCCCGTGAAATGCTCGCTCAAATGAAAGCGCGCGCCTAGGGCTTCGGACGCTCCGGCTTCGGAGTGATTGGTGTTACCGATTCGCTCCCCCAGCAGGCCGTCGAATTCCCAGCGTGGGCGTGCTGGGGCTGCATCGTGAGTCGACCCGTCCGGGTCGGACAATAGAGCAAATTTCGCCGGAAATTTATACCCGACACCGACCGCCAGAGCCGTCGTACCGTACTTGCTGGTCACCAAGGCTTCATTCAGGCGTACAAACGTGAACCATCGATTCGCGAAATACCAATCCACGGAGCCACTGGCCAGAACGCCCCAGCCATGCTTGTCTTCAAACGCCGCGTCGGTGCTCAACGAGTGGGTATCGTAATACCGGTACGGACCAATCCCGCCTTCGAACACCAGCCCCCCCGCGTCTGACAGGGAGTGCCAGAGCAATTGCAATGCCTGACCATCACGGTGAGTGCCCGGCAAATGCCCCTCGTTCAACCAGGTAAAGCCCGCGCTGAAATGCCCGGTGAGTGGTTCACGGTACTCGAGTCCCCAGCTATAGGTCGTGCTGCCGCTGGACGTCGATCTCAATTGCCCATCGAAGCCATCCAGTTCGCCGGCGCTGGCACGCAATCCGGCAAGCGCAGTCAGGGCCCCGCCCAACACCCAGTAGGGCCGCCTCAAGGTGTGCCCTGGGCCACCCCATCCTGCCACCAGCTGCCGCCCAGGGCCACGAACAGCCCGGCGGTGTCCTGCAGTTGCTCGATCTGCGCCGTGGCGTACCCCAGGCGGGCCTGCGCATACGTGCGCTCCGCATCGATAAGCGCCAGCACATTGGAGCGGCCCACGGCATAACTGGTCTGCTGCAGCTTCAGGGAGTCCGCCGCGATCTGCAGCGAATGAGTGTAGACGCTGAGCCGCTCGGCATCGTGCTGCAGAGCCCACAGGTCGTCCGCAACCTGGCCCAGCCCCTCCAGCACCACACCGCGGTAGGCGGCCTGCTGCGCCATGAAAGCATCCCGGGCACCCCGGGCCTGCGCACGCAACGCGCCGCCTTCGAAAATCGGTGCCGTGAGGCCCGAGCCCACGTCCCACGCCGTGCCGAACTGGTGAAACAGGTTGCCGGCGGTGAGTGCCTCACGGGTGAGCGATGCCGACAGCGTCAGACTGGGGAACTCCTGCGCGACCGCGACACCCACCGCCGCACTGGCGGCATGCAGCTGCGCCTCCGCGCTCAGGATGTCGGGGCGCTGCCGCACCAGCTCGGATGGCAGGCTCAACGGCAAAGACTTCGGGACGGTAAGCTCGCTGATGTCAAAGTCATGCAGGTCCGGCACCTCCGGGGAGCGCCCCAGCAGGATGTTCATCGCATCCCGTGCCGCCTCCAGCTGCTGCTGCAGGCTCGGCAGCTGTGTCAGGTCTGCGGCGAGCTGGCTATCCGCCGTCAGCACGTCGCTGCGTGCCGCGGTACCCTCCTCGAACTCGTGTTGGGTCAGCGCGAGATTCTTGCGGTCGCTGTTGATCAGATCCTGGGTGGTACTGATCTGCAGCCGCGTCGAAGCGATGGTGAGCGCCTCACTCACCACGTTGCCGGTCAGGGCCAGATAGGCGGCCGCGAGCTGGTAGCGCTGGAGCTCCGCTTGCGCCTGCTGCTGTTCCAGTGCGCGCCGGGCCGCGCCGAAGATGTCCAGCGCGTAGCTTGCCGACGCGCCCAGGCTGTAGAGGTTGGTGGCGCCCTGCTGCAGGCTCGTGGCAGTGCCAGCAGAGTGCTCCACCCCGGCACTACCCGTCACGCGCGGCAGCAACGCTGCGCGTGCCACCACGACTTGCTCGCGCGCCTGCGCGAGCGTCGCGGTGGCGGACTCGATCGTGGGATTGTGCGCAATGGCGCTCTTCACCGCTGCATCCAGCGCCGCGGATGCAAACAGCTGCCACCATTGGGCCGGCAGGTCGGTACCGGGATGGACCGATTGCACGACTGCGTCCGGGGCAGGCTTTTCCGCCGACGGGGGGGTCGGCCGCAGGTAGCCCAGCGCCTGCGGCGGTGGCGGGGCATGGAAGTCCGGTCCCAAGGCGCAACCGCCAGGCAGGAGCGCCGCCGCCGTCAACACCAGGCCCGCTGCCTTATTCATAGCGCAGCGCATCAATGGGATTCAGGCGCGAGGCGCGGCGCGCCGGATAGAAGCCAAAGAAAATGCCCACGGCAGCGGAAAACACGAATGCCAGCACAATGACCCGCAGCTGCAACAGCACCGGCCAACCGGCCACGGCGGAGATGACCTGGGACGCGATGACACCCGCGGCAATGCCGGCGCTACCCCCCATCAGCGCGAGCAGCATCGCCTCGATGAGAAATTGCATCAGCACGTGCATGCGGCGCGCACCGGTGGCCATGCGGATGCCGATCTCCCGCGTGCGCTCGGTCACCGAGACCAGCAGGATGTTCATGATGCCGATGCCGCCGACGACCAGCGAGATGGATGCGATCGCCGCGAGCAGCAGTTCCAATGCCTTGGTGCTCTCCTCGGCGACCTCGGCGATTTCCGTCAGATCGCGCACCACAAAGTCATCCGTCTTACCCGGCAGGATGCGGTGTTCTTTCTCCAGAGTCCTGGTCACCTCATCCAGCGCGGGCTTGATGAGTGCGGGACTGCGCGCCTGCACGAAGATGGAATTGACGAAACCTTCCAGCTTCGGGGTCACGCCGAAGGGATTCGGCGGCGGTCCGATGGTGGCGAAGATATTGTTCTGCCGGGTCTGCACCGAGCTGACCGAGGCCACCCCGAGCACCCGCTCCTGCGAAGTGCTGAAGGGAATCAGCACGACATCGTCCTGATCCTGGCCTGAAGCCGAATGCCCCTTCTCGGCGAGCACCCCGACTACTTGCATCGGTACGTTCTTCACCAGGACCGTCGCCCCGAGGGGGTCGGAGAACTCGCCGAACAGATTCACCACCACCGTGCGACCGAGTATGCACACCGCGGCACCGTCGCGATCATCCTGATCGTTGAACATGCGCCCGCTGATGATGGGCCAGTGTCGAATCGAAAGATAACTGGCTGACACTCCCTGCACGCTGGTGCTCCAGTTCTTGTTGCCATTGACCAGCTGAGTGTTCTGGCGGCTGATGTAGCTCACATCCGCCACGTCGGGGTCTTCTTCAAGTATTGCCCCCACATCCCGCACCCGCAGGCTCGCCGCGCTGCCATTACCAGCGCGCACGCCGTTGGTTCGCGTGGTGCCGGGCAGTACCACCAGCAGGTCGGTTCCCAGGCTCTGCACCTGAGCCTCCACCTGGGCCCGCGCGCCCTCCCCGACCGCAACCATGGCGATCAGCGCCGCCACGCCGATAAATATCCCGAGCATCGTCAGGCCCGCCCGCAGCTTATTGCGCCCGATGGCGCGCAGGGCCGCGAGAATCGCCATCCAGGTGAGTGATCCGGCTTCGAACAGCCAGCTGTCCAGGCGCGAGGCGTACAGCCGCTCCTGGTAGGGCTCCACCGGCGGCAGCTGCCGCATCTGCAGCTCCTCGTGCGCTGCGGCGGTTGCCACATCGGACACGATCCGGCCGTCACGGATGGTGATGATCCGATCCGCGATCTCAGCCATTTCGCGCTCGTGGGTGACCAGCACGATGGTGACGCCGCGCTCGCGGTTCAGGGCGCGGATGGTGCCGAGGATCTCCAGCGAGGTCTCCGAATCGAGGTTTCCCGTGGGCTCATCGGCCAGGATGATGGCCGGATCATTGACCAGCGCGCGCGCAATCGCCACGCGCTGCTGCTGGCCGCCGGAGAGCTGATTGGGCTGGTTGCGTTCGCGGTGTGCCAGACCCAGCAGCTGCAGCATCTCGCGCGCCCGCGCGGTGCTGCCGGCGATCTGCGCGGCGTAAAACAGCGGCAACTCGACGTTTTCGATGGCACTGGTGCGCGGCAGCAGATTGAAGGTCTGGAAGACAAAGCCGATGCGACGGCCGCGAATTCGCGCCAGCGCCGGCTCATCCAGCCGTGCCACATCCACTCCCTCGAGCAGGTACTCACCGCCGGTGGCACGATCGAGGCAGCCGAGGAGGTTCATCAACGTCGACTTGCCCGAGCCCGAGGCGCCCATGATGGCGACGAATTCGCCGCGCCGGATCGTGAGACTCACACCGCGCAGCGCGTGCACCTCGGTATCGCCGAGCCGATAGACTTTGGTCGCGTCGCGGATGCGGATGATGGCGTCGTCAGCCGCGACGGCGGTCATAATCTGAATCCCCCGCCGCCACGGGGCGCCGCATTGGTGCCGGGTGCGCGGTTGCCGTTGGTCGCAAGCGGCTGGGAGGCATCGGGCCGCACGGCGTTGACGACGACCACATCACCGACATGCAGTTCATCACTGATGACTTCCACCAGCGTGCCGTCATCCAGTCCCGTCTGCACGGTCACGGGGGCGAGCTTGCCGCCCCGCATCACCCACACCCGGGCCACCGGACCCCCGCGGCGCACTCGAGGTCGCGGCCGCTCCCCGCTGCCAGGCGCGCGTCCCGCGCTCTGGTGGCCCATGCCCTCAGGCGTGAAACGGATGGCCGGCAAGGGCACGCGCATCACCCGGGTCCGTTCCGCGGTGATGATATGTGCATCCGCGGTCATTCCCGGAAACAGGGCAAAATCAGAATTGTCGACATCCACGACCACATCGTAGGTGACGACGTTCTGTACCGTGATCGGTCCCTCGCGGATCTGCCGCACCGTGCCCTGAAAGGTGCGCGCCGGATAAGCCTGCACATTGAACGTCGACTTCTGTCCGGGCTTCACGTCGCCCACATCAGCCTCGCTCACATTGGTATCCACCTGCATCCGTGTCATATCCCGCCCGATCAGGAACAGCGTGGAACTTTGCAGATTCGAGACCACGGTCTGACCCACGTCGATGTAGCGCGTGATGACCATCCCGTTGACCGGAGAGACGATGTTCGTGTACGCCAGATTCACCCGGGCGGCGTGCAATGCAGCCTTCCGCGATGCAACGGTCGCAATGTCCAGATCGATCTGTGCCTTGTCCTGATCGGCGGTGGACTTGTCCGTATCCAGCTGCTCTTGTGAGACGATGCCCTCGGCGATCAGCTTCCGGTCGTGCGCATAGATGAGATCGGCATTGACGGCAGCCACCCGGTCCTTCGCCAGTTGCGCCTCCTCGGTGTGCACATCGGCTTCGTCCCCGTCGACGATGACCTGGAACGGCAGCGGGTCGATGATGGCGCAGGTCTGGCCGATCTTGACTTTGGTGTTGTAGTCGCAGGACCAGGACTTGATGTTCCCCGACACATAGGAACCCACCTGCGCGGTCACGACCGGATTCAAGGCGCCGGTCATCGTGACGGTGCGCTGGATATCTCCGCGTGTGACGCGTGCCGTGACGTAGTGCAGCGAACGATCCCGGCCGAGGTACCACCACAGGCCACCGCCGATTGCTGCCAGCACCAGGACGGCCGCGATCCACAACAGAGGGCGGCGCAAACTCGCCGCTTCCACGCGGCTCGCAGGGGAATCTGTCGCCACCATTCTTGCGTACTCGACCGACCAGTGAATGCAATCGGGGAGCAGAATGGCAGAATCTTCTGCTCAGGTTGCGAACAATGCCGGACTCTTTGGCTCAATTTGCGAGCAACTGTAAGCAAACCTTGAAAGGCGTTGCGAGTGCAACAGTACCGGGTGGCTCAGGGCTCAGGCGTCTCGCGCGCCAGCCGCTCGCGCTGCCGCTGCTCCTTGCCCTCGCGATACCAGGAATAGAAGCTCAACAAACCGGCGGTCGTTGCGGCCGTCACGGCGAAACCGGCGATCAATGGGGCCATCTGCAGAATCAGCGGTTTCCTCGCCAGACCCAGCGCCATCTTCAGGTGTCCCCAGCCGTGCGGCGCCATATGCTGCGCGAGGATGCCGACGAGCACCGATAGGGCCCCGGCGAGTCCCGCGATGGCACCGATTGATCGCGCCAGAGTCTTGTGGTGCAGGGTCCTGCTCCACCGGCGGCTCACCTGTACGGTCTGAGTGCTGAAGGGTTGTTCCTGGCTGTCCATCGCCCGCGGAAGGATACTCCGCACCGCGACGAGGGTCACTCAGCAGGCTCTGAGGCGCTGCAACAGGAGCCCGCAGCGGCGTTGCGCGTCGCAGCAAGACGTGGCTGACAAGGGCGCTACAAATATGGCGACAGCAACCAGCACAGACTGTCGCGCAGCAGCACCCAGGCACTGAGGGTTGAGAGCTGCGCCGCGGTGAGCACTTTGGATCGGTCGCGCGCCTCGAGAATGTAACGGCTCAACCACTCGCAGGTGACAGAATCGTAGACTTCCATCGCGATTTCGAAGTTCAGCCTCAGGCTGCGCGGATCGAGGTTGGCGGATCCGATCTGGGCGTAACTGCCATCCATGACCAGCACCTTGGTGTGCGCGAAAGGGGGCGGCTGCAGAAACACCCGCACACCACGCTCCACCAGGGGTTTGAGCCAGCGTCGGCAGGCCCAGTCCACATAACGCAGATTGCTGCGCTCGGGCAGCACCAGGGTTACATCCACCCCGCGCAGCGCGGCCGACTGCAGCGCAGAGCTCAGTTCCGGCGGCGGAATGAAATACGGCGTCATGATCAGCAACTGCTCGCGCGCCATGGACACGGCGCCCATCATCACGGACACCAGCTTGTCGTTGTCCTCGTCCGGGCCTTCGGTAATCACGCGACACATGCACCCGCCGCGGCTGGCAGACGGTCCGGGCACGATCAGGGTCTCGTTCGCCGCAAACAGCCAGTCAACCCCAAAGGCTTCGCCCAGCTGGTGCAGCACCGGTCCACGGACCTTGAAATGCAGGTCGGCCATGCGGCGTGAACCGGCTTTGCCCACTTCCCGACCGCCAATGTTCATGCCCCCCAGGAAGCCGGTCTGCCCATCCACCAGCAACAGCTTGCGGTGATTGCGCATATTCAGCGCGAACCGCGGCGGCCACAGCTGCGGCGGCAGAAAGCGCTGCGCCCGGACGCCAGCGCGTCGCAGCTGCGGTACCACATGCGGCCAGCTGTACCATTCGCCGACGCCATCGACCAGCACCCGCACCTGCACTCCACGTGCCGCGGCGGCTGCCAGCGCCGCGATGAACTGCTGTCCGATCGGATCGGTCTCGAAGATATAGGTCGCGAGCCACACCGTGTGCTGCGCCCCGGCAATCGCCGCGAGCATCTGCGGAAATGCGTTCTCGCCGTTTTCCAGCGATTCGATCGAATTGCCCGGGACGCGCGGCCATTGCGTGACCGCATCGCCGATGCGCATCAGATGATTGGCGGGCGCGTCCTCATTGCGGATCCGCACCGGATTGCGCGGATTGCCCAGGGTACCGCGCAACTGCCTGGCCCGGGCGCGCACGCGGTTGATACCAAACAAGCCATACAGGATCGCTCCGCCAAGCGGAAACAACCAGCACATGGCGATCCAGGCAAAAGCGCTGCGCGGATCGGGCTTGGTCAGCAGGGCATGGATCGAAGCGAATGCCGCACAGAGCAGGGAGAGGGCCAAGACCACCCAGGCATCAAATATTGCGTGCGTCGTATGGATGGTGAACAACATGGCGTCGGGCGGGTGCCCTTGAAACCTAAGGACCGGACTCGTTCTGCCGCAACCTCAGCCGCAGTACCGCTGCATCTTCGCGGCCACCCACTGCCTGGTAATAACCGCGCCGCGTGCCGATGTGCTGGAACCCCAATGACTGGTACAGGCGCAAGGCGATGTCATTGGTAGGGCGCACTTCCAGGAATGCTTCAAGCATGCCGGCCGCTGCAGCCTGGGCCAGCAGGTACCGGATCAGCATCCGCCCCACTCCCGCCCGACGGTAATCCTCGTGGACACACAGATTCAGGATATGGGCCTCCCCGGCACCCAGACTCATGACGGCATAGCCGACGATGCGCTGGTCCTGCACGGCAACGCGGCACAGATAGGCCACCCGCAGGCAGTCGCGGAAGATGCCTTCGGTCCAGGGAAACTGATAGGCCGCGCGCTCGATGCCGATGACCACAGCGACGTCTGCGTCACGCATGGGACGCACGGTGAGTTCACCGGCTTGAGCGAAATGGTCTGGGGCAGTGGCCATAGATGTGGTCGGTGGTACTTCAGGCGAGCCTGGCAAACACGCTGCGGGCGAACTTCAAATCTTCCCATGCCTTGCGTTTGTCCTGCGGCTTGCGCAACAGATACGCCGGATGATAAGTCACGATCAGCGGGGTCCTGAGGCCCCCGAACTCATGCACCTGGCCCCGCCTGGAGCCCAGACTGTCCTGTGTGCCCAGCAGATTCTGCATGGCGATGCGGCCCACGGCGAGGATCAGCCGCGGCCGGATCAGCTGGATCTGCCGCTCGAGGTAAGGCAGGCAGGCGGCCACTTCGGCGGGTGCCGGATCGCGATTGCCCGGTGGCCGGCTTTTCAGAATATTGGCAATGTACACATTTTCGCCACGCGCCAGCCCGATGGCCCGCAACATGGCATCCAGGAGTTGCCCGGCACGACCCACAAAGGGCTCACCTTGCCGATCCTCCTCAGCACCCGGCGCTTCACCCACCACCAGCCATTGGGCGTGTCGGTCGCCCACGCCCAGCACGGGCCGGGTGCGGGTCCGGTACAGCTCGCAGCGGGTGCAGTCCGTGACCTCGTCGGCCAGCTGCTGCCAGGCGCGCTCAACCTTTACCGTGGGCGTACCACCAGGCACAGCGGGCACACCGGGCGCGCCGCGCGGCAGCCACTCCTCGATGCCCAGCGCCGCCAGGTAGTGTCGGCGCCGCAAAGCCTCGCCAGACTCAGCCAAGCTGCGCGGACCCCCGAAACAGGCGCCGCACGCGTCGGGCCACCCACAACAGGGGCGCGGAGGCAGCATAGACCCCAAAGATCGACAGCAACATGGTGGGCGGATCAATCGCCACCAGCACAAAGAACACCGGCACCAGCAGCATGTAGGCCCAGCGGATGCGCCGATCCAGATCAAACTGCTTGAAACTGGGATAACCGAAACCGCTCACCATCAGCGCGCCGGCAATCGCCGTGATCCCAAAAGCCAGGATCAGGCCCGGCAGGCCCGGTTCGCGCCATTCACTGGAGTACCAGATGAACGCCGCCACAATGGCGGCCGCCGAGGGACTGGGTAGACCCTCGAAATAACGCTTGTCCGCAGTCGCCGCCCGCGCATTGAAGCGCGCCAGGCGCAACGCGGCCGCCACGCAGTAGAAGAATGCCGCCAGCCACCCGATGCGCCCCCAGGCCCGGCCATATTCGGCAATGCGGACGACACCCCATTGATAGGAAATGATGGCTGGAGCCAGACCGAAGGAGACCATGTCCGAGAGGCTGTCGTATTCCTTGCCGAAAGCGCTCTCGGTGCGGGTGGCCCGGGCCGCGCGGCCATCGAGCGTGTCGAAGAACGCGGCCACGAACACCGCGATGCCCGCCGCGGCGAAGTGCTTGTCGATCGCCGCGACGATGCCGTAGAAGCCGGAGAACAGCGCCCCGGTGGTCAGTAAATTGGGCAACAGGTAGATGCTGCGGCTCCGCGGGCGCGCAACAGGCTCGTCGGTGTGCTCGGTGGGCTCAGTCATGATCGCGGGATGATACTGTAAGATCGCCCGTACCGACTCGGTCGCAGCGCGTTCAGTCTATACATTTCAGCCTATTTTTCCGTGCCAGCCCAGAGGTTTGCCCGCAAATTGCGTCTGCCACCGTGCTTCGTATGCCTGCTGCTGGGTCTGCTCGGCGCTTTGGCAACTGCCGCGGCGCGCGCCGACCAGCAGCTCGATCCCGGCCTGCGAAGTGTGGTCGCGGCGGCGATTGCTCAGGCCCAATGCTTTCCGGACCGATTCGACTCGGCGGTCTGGTACAAACTGATGGAGCCGCGGCTGCGCAGCCGGGTCAAGGATGCCGCCGAACGCCTGGAGATCCTCACCGCCGTCTACTGCGAGACCCATCGCAGCGATGCGACGCCGCTGCCCCCGGGACTGGTGCTCGCGGTCATCGACATCGAAAGCCGCTTCGATCGCTGGGCGGTCTCCAATGCCGGGGCCGTCGGTCTCATGCAAGTGATGCCGTTCTGGCCGGAACGCTTAGGCATGCGCCGCTACGAACTGGTACACGACACGCCGAACATCCGCATGGGCTGCGCCATCCTGCGCTTCTATCTGCAGCAGGAGCATAACGACTACGCCCGTGCGCTGGCCCGCTACAACGGCAGTGTCGGTCGGCGCAATTACTCGGACCTGGTGCTGGGACGCTGGGCACACTGGACGGGAGCCGATGACCTGGGCGCCCCGCCCTCGCATCACTCGGCGGCGAATCCCCCGCGCGGCTGAGTCCCCGGCGCATCGCGGACTTCCACAGCCTTCACCTTCGAGGCGCTGGATCCCACCCACAGCCACTGGATGAAGTCCGCCACCGCGGTATCCGGACCCTGTGCCAGCACTTCGACCCGCCCGTCGGGCAGATTGCGTGCATAGCCGGTGATGCCCATTGCCTGCGCGCGGCTGACCGTCGTGCCCCGATAGAACACGCCCTGCACCCGCCCGCTTACCCAACAGATCTTGCTCGCCATGCCAGGGTAAGATACTGCACATGGCACGCATTCTGGTTCTGTTCTATTCACGTACTGGCGCCACATTGGAACTGGCCCGACACGTGTGTCGGGGCATTGAGAGCGTGACCGGTGCCAGCGCGGTACTGCGCACCGTGCCACCGGTGGTCACCACCGCGGAGCATCCAGCCCAACCGGTGCCCGCCAGTGGACCGGCTTACGCCACCCCGGAGGATCTGGCGAGTGCCGATGGCCTGGTCCTGGGCAGCCCGACGCGCTTCGGCAATATGGCCGCACCGCTCAAACATTTTCTGGATGGCACGGGCGCGATTTGGGCCAGCGGGGCATTGGCCGGCAAGCCTGCGGCGGTGTTCACCGCCACGCAGACCCTGCACGGTGGTCAGGAAACCACGCTCTTGAGCATGATGCTGCCGCTGCTACATCACGGCATGATCCTGGTGGGGTTGCCGTACACGGAAGTCGCGCTTCACCAGACCCGCTCCGGTGGCAGCCCCTACGGTGCCAGCCATGTCAGCGGCCTGGCCACCAATGGCTTGAGTGCCGAAGAGAAGGAGCTTGGCCAGGCACTCGGCGCACGCGTGGCGCGGATTGCGCTACGACTGTGTGCGGCCTAGCAGCACGCTGCGGATAAAGGGCAGCGTCAGGCGCCGCTGCGCCACCAGCGCCGCACTGTCCAGAGTGTCGAGCAACTGGTACAGCGTTCCCATATCGCGCGGATAGCGCCTTTGCAGCCAGTGCGCGACGTCGTCCGGTAACTCGAAGCCGCGCACCGCCGCGCGCAGCATCAGGGCATCACGCTGCCCGGTCTCATCCAGTGGCCGCAACGCGTGAATCGCCGCGGCGGTGAAGCGTGACCCCAGATCCTTGAGCCCCCAGCACAGCAGTGCCGGTGGTTCGGGCGCCGCGGCGAGCAGCGAACCCCCGCACTCCTCGAGTTCGCGATGCAGGCCAAACAGCGCCTGCTCCCATTGCGCATCCCCGGCCGCCAGATGAATGTCATCCAGACAGACCAGTTCCAGCCGGGGCAGACCTTCGAGCGCGGCGGGCCCCAGCCGCAGCAGCTGCGACAGGGGAAAGTATCCACAGCGCCGGACCGCTGGGGTGTGGGCGCAAGTGGCCTGCAGCAGATGCGACTTGCCGCTGGCATGCGGTCCGGCCAGCCAGGTCACGCCCCGGGCGGCACCAGCGGCCATGCCCTTGAGGTGCTCCAGCAGCTGCTCGTTGCCGCGCGGCCAGAAGGTTTCGAATACGGCGCGGTCAGCCAGCCGTAAGCCAAGGGGCAATTGATCCATGCTTATGCCGCCGCGCGGCTCGCACGCCGGGAATACTCGATGACATAGCCTGCCCCGGAGAGGACCGTGGTGACCAGCGTCAGCATCGCCCCCAGCTCCAGCAGCGCCACCGGCGGGAAACCGATCGCCTTGAACATCAATATGCCCAGCAGATAGGCCAGCTGTACCAGGGTGTTGAGCTTGCTGGCGAAGGTGGGTCGGCCTTCCAAGGGCCCGAGCCAGGCCAGAAAGCACAGCGCCCCCAGGGCAATCATCACATCGCGCGTGACGACCACGGCCGTGAGCCAGCGCGGTACCAACCCCATCCAGGCGGCTGCCACGAAGACCGTGATCAGCAGGCATTTGTCGGCCACCGGATCCAGCCACTTGCCCAGCTCACTGGTCCAGCCGAAGCGTTTGGCGACAAAGCCATCCGCCAGATCCGAGACCCCGGCAATGCCGAAGCATACTGCGGCCCAGCCGTAGTCACGCACCTCAAGTGCGGCGAGGATCGGCCAGATGAGCGCAATACGGCCCAGGCAGATCAGGTTTGGCAGCTGACGCAGCGCGGTCACGGCGTGTAGGTCAGTTGCACCTGGGAGGCGCCGCCCGCTGCGCCCCCAAAGTGCTGCGACCCGGCCAGCGCGCGCAGCAGTGCATCGCCCCCGCCACGCACGCCCAGTGAGAAGGTGGCCGTGTTGCCCTGCGCCGCCGTCAGTCCCGATGACTGCACACCCGGCACGGCCCGCAGCGTCTGCTCCACATGCGCATAGTCGGCCAGCGTCGCGACGCCTGCGATCTGTACTGTCACCTGCTCCAGGGGCCTGGAACCCACATCCACCGCCACGCTGGCCAGGGAATCCGCAGCGCCGTTGATGCCGGCATCCGAGGCGCCCATCCAGCCGGCGGAGCTGTAACTGCTGACCAGATGCCACTGCCATTGCCCGGTATTGGCCGGATCCGCCTGACCGATCAGCACCGCATCGCCCCCTAGGGCCTGGGCACTGTGCAATACCGCATCGTCTGGCAGCGGCGCGCCTGCCGGATCGGTCACCGCCAGCGGCACGACACTGATGGGCAGGCCGCGCGCCTCCGCGGTCTGTTCCAGCTGCACCCGCAGGGCATCAGCAGCCGGGCCGCTGGGCACGGGGTTGATCGCGACCAAGGTGAAGGGACGGTTGCTGTCCCACAGACTGCCGCCCGCGGCGACAATGGCCTGCATCACCCGTACGGCGTCGAAGTGCAACTGCACGGCGTCGCCGGGTAGCGCCCTGGAGTCCTTCAGGTACAGCCCGGCATCCTGGATGAGGGCATTGAACTGCGGATTGGCAGCTGCATCGCGGCGGCCGGTGGCGCGCACCAGCGCCTGCCTCATGCCTTCGGCGACGACGGTGGTTGCGGAGGCGCCGCGCACGGTGACCTCATACACGTGCACTGGCCGCAGTGCCCAGGCAGGCGCCGCCCCCAGCAGGCCCAGCAGGGCGGCGGCCAATCTCATCCCGCCGTTCTTGCGAAACGGCGCCCGGGGCGATCGATGCGGCAGGTTCATGGCGCTATTGTACAATTACCAGCGTGTTGACCTCGTCCATGCCGCCACAGCCCCCGCCGGTGCCCTTTGTCGCCACCTACCAGGTGGCCTGGCACGGCATTACGGCCGGAGACTCCACCCTGCAGCTGGCCGCCCAAACTCCGGGCACTTTCACCTATAGCTCCAATATCCGCGCGCACGGCCTGTTTCGTCTGGTGTTTCCGGATGCGCTGATCCAGAGCAGCACGTTCACGCTGGGGGACGGCCACATTATTCCCCTGCACTACCAGGAAACCGGCCAGGCGCGCAATCACGCCGATGATGTGGATCTGTCGTTTGACCGGGCCACCGGTCGGGTTCATGGCACCTCCCAGACCCATCCGGTGGACCAACCGCTGGATCCGGGCATCCAGGATCCCATGTCGGTGCAGATCGAACTGATGCGCGAACTGCAGGCGGGACTTGCGCCCACGAAGTTCAAGCTGTTCGACAAGGACGAGGCCAAGGAATACTTCTACACGCGCGAGCGCACGGAAGTCCTGGACACCCCGTTGGGGAAGCTGGAGACGGTGATTTATCGCAGCGACCGGCCCGGCTCCGATCGGGTCACCCGGTTGTGGCTCGCGCCATCGATGAATTACCTGCCGCTACAGGCCGCGCGCAGCCGCAACGGCAGTGTCGACCTGTCGATGCGCATCATCAGCGTCACGCACCCCACGCCTTGATGCGCTAAGTCTTCGGCAGCGTCACGCCCTTCTGACCCATGTACTTGCCACCGCGATCGCGGTAGGACGTGGAACAGACCTCGTCGGATTCAAAGAACAGCATCTGCGCGACGCCCTCATGGGCGTAGATGCGCGCGGGCAGCGGCGTCGTATTGGAGAACTCCAGCGTCACATGCCCCTCCCATTCCGGCTCCAGCGGCGTCACATTGACGATGATGCCGCAGCGCGCATAGGTGCTCTTGCCCAGGCACACGGTGAGCACGCTGCGCGGGATGCGGAAGTACTCCACCGTGCGCGCCAGCGCAAAGGAGTTCGGCGGGATCAGGCACACATCCGCCTTCACATCCACAAAGCTCTTCTCATCAAAATGCTTTGGATCCACGATGGTGGAATTGATGTTGGTGAAGATCTTGAATTCATTGGCGCAGCGCACGTCATAGCCATAGCTGGAGGTGCCGTAGGAGACGATGCGCTGGCCGTCGGCGTGGCGCACCTGCCCGGCTTCAAACGGCTCGATCATGGCGTGCTCGGCGGCCATGCGCCGTATCCAGTTGTCGGACTTGATGCTCATCGCTTCACCCTGCGCTCTTCCTTAGGACGGTTCGACGACAATAGTCGGGAATACACTGCTGCGGTCGCGGGCGCGACGCGCCAGGACCGCGGCCGTGCGACGTGCCATCGCAAAATACAGCTGCGCGCGGCGCGATTCAGGCTCTGCGATCACCGTGGGCCGGCCCCCATCGGCATCCTCGCGGATGCGAACATCCAGCGGCAGCTCGCCCAACAGGCGCACTCCGGCCTGCTCGGCCATGCGTGCGCCGCCGCCGGATCCAAAGATGTGTTCGGCGTGCCCACAGTTGCTGCAGACGTGGATGCTCATGTTCTCGACAATGCCCAGCACCGGCACCGCCACCTTCTGGAACATCGCGAGCCCCTTGCGGGCATCGGCGAGGGCAATGTCCTGGGGCGTGGTCACGATGACTGCACCAGCCACGGGCACACGCTGCGCCAGGGTCAGCTGGATGTCACCGGTCCCCGGAGGCATATCCACCACCAGGTAGTCCAGTTCGCCCCATTGCGTGTCCGACAGCAGCTGCGTCAGGGCCTGGGTGACCATGGGGCCGCGCCATACCATGGGCTGATCCGGGTCGATCAGAAAGCCAATCGACATCGCCGCCACGCCATGCGCGACCAGCGGTTTGATGTGCTTGCCATCCGGTGCGCTGGGGCGCTGTCCCGTCAGCCCCAGCATCAACGGCTGGCTGGGGCCGTAGATGTCCGCATCCAGCACACCCACCCGGGCGCCCTGGGCAGCCCAGGCCAGCGCCAGATTCACCGCCACCGTCGACTTGCCGACCCCACCCTTGCCCGAGGCCACGGCGATAATGTTCTTGACGCCGGCCAGCGGCTTCAGTGACCGCTGGACCGCGTGCGCATGGATCTGCGCCACCAGTTCGATCTCCAGGGGGAGTCCATCGGCGACGGGTGCGACGTGCGCCCGGAGCGCTTCCGTCAGCGAGTCGGCATAGCCCCCGACCGGAAATCCGAAGCGCAATCGGACGCTTACGCGACCTTCACGCAGCACGACCTCATCAACGGCCTGCGCCGCTCCCAGCGTTTCGCCCATCAAGGGGTCGGCAAAATTTTCTATCGCGGTGCGGATCAGATTCAGGCGCGGGTCGTTCATGACACCATCATGGCGGCGAAGGGCGCCGGATTGTAGTCGCTGTGGGGTAAACCTGCCTCATCGAAGCGCGGCTTTTTCCGCGATGTGTGCCGGGAGTGGCTTTGACGCAGCAGGCGGGTGGGCTGTGGCATAATTAATCGTCACCGACGGGCGTCGATTGCACCGTTGGCCAATCATTTTGATAAAGAGGCACTAGCAGTCGGCTGAATGAGCTTTTTCACGAACTTACGCGCCGATAGACTGGTGACTGAAATCCGGTCCGGCCCCGGCCCCAACGATCCGGGCGTCCAGAAGGCCGCAGCCAAGCTGAAGGACCTGGGACCCGGTGCGATCGATTCCGTGCTGGCCGCGCTGCCGGAAGCGGACAAGAACGTGACGGTGGTGATGGTCGATGTGCTCTCGGCCTTGATCAGCGCCAAGACCTTTCCTCGATTCCTGCGCGGCCTGGTCGAGGGCAACCCACGGGTCATCGCTGGCATTTCCTGGGCGTTGACCACCTCGCGCAATTTCCCCGCCCATCTGCTGCTGGAATCGCTGAGCGAGCCCGGGGTCTCAAAGTCAGCACTGCTGGAGATTGTTGCAGCGCAGAAGCAGCGCTTCAACGTGCGTGAACTGCTGGGTGTCGCCTATCAGCAGGAGCCCAATGAAAAGGCTGCGCTGTTTCGGGTGATCGGCGAAATCGCCGATGCCAACACCGTGCCTGAGTTGATGGGCCGCCTGCATGGCAAGGATCCGATCGCCCGGGTCCACATCATCAACATCCTCTCGCGCTTCAACCTGCCCGAAGTGCAGACGGCGCTGCTGGCGCAGCTGAAGGATCCGCACAAGCTCATTCGCAGCGCCTCGCTGGGCGCGCTGCAGAAGATGGACAACATCGTCGATGTCCAGCGACTGTGCGCCCTGCTGCGTGATCCGGAGATCGACGTGCAGAACAAGGCGGTGGATGTGGTCATCAAGGCCAACCATCCGGACACCGTGCGCTACCTGATCGACGTACTCAAGGACGAAAACGAATATGCGCGGCGCTCCGCGGTCGAAGTCCTGAATGAGGTGGGCAACGCCGGCAGCGTCAAATACCTGCTGGAGGCAATCAAGGACAGCGATTGGTGGGTGCGCAGCCGCGCCTCGGACGCACTGGGCAAGATCGGCGGCCCGCGGGTCATCGACGCCGTCCTGCAGCTGGTACAGGACAAGGATGAGGACATCCGGCGCTCGGCGATCGAGATCCTGAATCAGACCAAGGACGAGCGGGCGGTGGATCACCTGATCCAGGCCACCCGGGACAATGACTGGTGGGTGAGCGAGCGGGCCATCGACGCGCTGGCGGAGATCGGCAGCAAGCGATCCTTGCCGCGCCTCATGGAAATGATGAAAACCGCCACCGCCAAAGCGCTGCCGGTGGTGATCCGCGCGCTGGGCAAGCTGGGCGACGCGCAGCAGATCGAGGCCATCCTGCCGATGCTGGAGCGACCGGAACGCGAAATCCGCATCGAGGCCATCCAGTCGCTGGCAAAACTGGCCGATGACCGCCAGTCCGAGCAGGTGCGCGCAGGCCTGCAGAGTCAGATCAACTCCGGGGATCAGACCGTGGCCCGACTGGCCACCGCGGCGCTCGCCGAAATGGATGTACGCACCGGCAACAGCCCGGTCGCCGCGCCCGGCACCCTGACCTCGGTGGCGGCGCAGGTTGCGCGCGCCTCCTCCAGCAGCGGCTCGAAACCCGGCGCCTCGCTGTCGGGGACGACGGTGATGCCCGAGGCGGCCATCGCGCAGGCCGCCCGCAAGCAGGCCGAGGCGCGCCTGGATATCACCACGCTCAAGACCGGCGACATCATCGAGGGGCGCTACAAGTACATCGATCGCATCGGTCGCGGCGCCTTCGGCACGGTGCTGCTCATGGAGGACACGGTCGTCGATGAGCGCCTCATCCTCAAGTTCCTGAACCCCAACGTCGCCGAAGACGAAGAGGTGATGAAGCGCTTCGTGCACGAGCTGCGCTACTCGCGCAAGATCACGCACAAGAACGTCATCCGTATCTACGACTTCCTGTACATCCAGGGCAATTACGCCATCTCCATGGAATACTTCCCCTCCCATACCTTGGGCGGGGAGATTGTCAACGAAAAACCCATGGACCTGAAACGCGCCCTGCAGTTCGGCTGCGACATCGCCACGGGCATGACGGTGGCCCACCAGGTCGGCATCGTGCATCGGGATCTGAAGCCCGCCAACGTGCTCATCAACCAGGATGGGCTGCTGAAGATCGTGGACTTCGGGGTCGCGGCTGCCCACCGCGAAGGCGACACCCAGCTGACCAAGACCGGGTATGTCATCGGCTCTCCCAAGTACATGGCCCCCGAGCAGATCCTGGGCAAGAAGGTCGACGAGCGTGCCGACATCTATGCCGAAGGGGTCATCCTGTATGAGATGCTCACCGGGGTGCCCCCCTATGCGCGGGGCGACCATATGTCAGTCATGTACCAGCATGTCCAGGGGCGGGCCCGCCCGCCGGCGGAAATCAATACCGCCTTACCCGCGGGCCTGAGCGAGGCGGTCATGAAGGCCATGGCAGTCGACAAGAACAAGCGCTTCCAGTCGATGGACGAGCTGCGCGGCAAGCTGGAATCCTATATGTAGGCCCTGCGGGCCCCTAAAGAGGCCTTCTTTCGTGCGTTACGTCAAATTTCCAGCTGCAAGCCATTGATTATGTGGCCCAGAGTTGGCAAAACCATGATTGGGCGATTCTTGATTTAGGTTATCGCGAGAGGTCGGTTGTGGCGCGCATAGACGCCTTCCTGAAACTGGGCATGCAGCAGGGCTGTTCGGATGTCCACCTCGCGGTGGGCGTGCCGCCGATGCTGCGCATGCATGGCGATCTGCTGCCCATCAAGTTCCGCGACCTTCGGGCGGTGGAGCTGGAGGGGTACGTGGTGGAGATTCTCACCCGCTCCCAGGCCGAGCACTTCGCCACCGGCGCCGATCTGGATTTCTCCTATGTGTCCGGCGATGGCGGGCGCTTCCGCGTCAATGTGTTCCGCAAGGACACCGGCGTGGGCGCCACCTTCCGCACGATTCCGACCGAAGTGCCCTCGCTGGAGAAGCTGTGCCTGCCGCCCATCGTGACCAAGCTGTGTGACTATCACCAGGGCATGATCCTGGTGACCGGCTCCACCGGCACCGGCAAATCGACCACTCTGGCCGCGATGATCGACCATCTCAATCACACGCGAAAACTCAACATCATCAGCCTGGAAGATCCCATCGAGTTCGTTCACCGCAGCAAGAACAGCCAGGTCATCCAGCGCGAACTGCACACCCATATTCCAAGCTTCGCCGAAGGGGTGCGCGCGGCCATGCGCGAGGACCCTGACGTGATCCTGGTCGGTGAAATGCGCGATGCGGAAACCATCCGCATGGCCATGACGGCCGCTGAAACCGGACACCTGGTGCTCGGCACGCTGCACACCACCGGCGCGGTGAAGACCATCGATCGCGTGATCGATGCACTCCCCGTCGAGGAACGCGAGCAGACGAAGAGTTTCCTGTCGCAGAGTCTGCTGGCCGTGATTACCCAGATCCTGTGCAAGACCACGGACGGCCGCGCACGCAAGGCGATCTGCGAAATCATGGTCATGACCAAAGCGATCGCCAAGCTGATCCAGACCGACCAGAGCCACCAGATCCTCACCCAGTTGCAGACCGGCCGCGACTCCGGCATGCAGGTACTCGACCAGGCGCTGCTGGCCGCCATCACCGCGCGTGAGATCGATCCTGATGATGCCTACGCCTACGCCTCGGACAAGAAGCTGTTCCAGAGGTTCGTGACCGACACCAGCGTGCTGCCCAAGGCGGAGATCACCGCCACCATGTCGCTTCCCGCGGGCTGACCTGCCATGCCTGCCATCGACGCCTATCTGAATGAGATCCTGGACAAGCGCGGCTCTGACCTGCACTTCATCGCGGGGGATCCGCCGCGCATCCGCCTGTACGGCGACCTCATGCCCCTGCGGCCGGACAAGCTCGATCCCACCATGGTGCGCGAGGCGCTGTACGAGATCATGCCCAAGATCGCGACCGACCGCTTCGAGACCAAGGAAGGTGCCGACTTCGCGTACAGCATGGGCGAGCGGGCGCGTTTTCGCGTCAACGTGCTGCGGCACCTGAACGGCATGGGAGCCGTGTTCCGCGCCATTCCAACCAAGGCGCTGACCATGGATGAGTTGAAGCTACCCGAGGCGGTGCGCCAGATGTGCCGCCACACCCAGGGGCTGATCCTGGTGACGGGCAAGACCGGTTCTGGCAAGTCGACCACGCTCGCGGCGATGATCGATGACATCAACACCCGTATCCCGGGACACATTCTGACCATCGAGGACCCCATCGAATTCGTGCATCAGCGCAAGAGCTGCCTGATCAGCCAACGCGAGGTGGGCCATCATGCCCCAACCTTTTCGGCCGCCCTGCACTCAGCCCTGCGCGAGGACCCGGATGTGATCCTGGTGGGCGAGTTGCGCGATCTTGAAACCATGGGCATCGCGGTGACCGCCGCGGAAATGGGCATCCTGGTCATGGGTACGTTGCACACCAATGGGGCGGCGCCAACCGTGGATCGCATGGTGAATGTGTTCCCGTCGGACAAGCAGTCCCATGTGCGCACCATGTTGTCCACTTCCCTGCGGGGTGTGGTCTCCCAGCAGCTGCTGCAACGGGCTGACAAGCAGGGACGCGTCGCGGCGCTGGAGATCCTGGTCAATACACCGGCGACCTCCAATCTCATTCGCCAGGGCAAGCTCGACCAGCTGGAAAACAGTATGCAATCGGGAGCCCAGTTCGGCATGCGCACCATGGACAGCGCCATCCAGCAGCTACTGGAGCAGCGGGCGATCACGGGCAAGGAAGCCTTCAAGAAGGGCATCAACAAGGCAAAGTTCGACCCGGTGCGGGATCAGGGGTAGGACCCTATCCCGGCGGATGGTGCTCGATCCAGTGGCGGGCGATGTCGATCCGCCGGCAGAACCATACGTCCCGATGCGATCGCATGTGAGCGAACAGGCGCCGCAGCGCGACGCTGCGTCCGGGCTGGCCGATCAGGCGTGCGTGCAGGCCGATCGACATCATCTTCGGCGCGGCAGCGCCTTCCTCGTAGAGCGCGTCGTAGGCATCCCGGGCATAGGCATAGAAGTCCTCACCCTCGTCATTGATGTCCTGCGTGTAGGGCACGATCAGATGATTGCGCCCCGACAGCTTGAACCAGTACGGCAGATCATCGTTGCACGCGTCCGCGTCGTAGAGAAAGCCGCCCTCCTCGATGACCAGCTTGCGAGTGTTCGCGCCCGGCCGGCCGCTGTACCAGCCCAGCGGTCGTGCTCCCGTCACCCGGGTCAGGACTTCGATGGCGCGACGCATGTCGGCGCGCTCCTGCTCCTCGGGCACATGCTGATGGTCGATCCCGCGCCAGCCGTGACCGGCGATCTCATGCCCCAGGCCGACCAGTTCGCGCGCCAGCGCGGGATGCTGCTCCAGCGCCGTCGCCACCGCAAAGATGGTGAGGGGCACGCCGAACTCCTGCGCCAGTCGCAGGACCCGCCACACACCCGCACGGCTGCCATACTCGTAGACCGACTGCGCCGGCAGATTGGCGTCCGCTGCCGCATCGCTGGCGTGTGCACCCACTTCATAACTGAGGACGAACTGCACGGCGATGCGTGCGCCCTTCGGCCACCGCGGATTCGGGGGCTGCGCCCCGTAACCGATCAGGTCACGCGGAATTTCGCTCGATGCCATATAGCCTCCGGTCATTGACCCTGCCGTTATACGACCCGCCGGTTCGCCACCCACACCTGACTGATATCGGCCCGCGCTGCCGCGTGGACGATCTTCTGCAGCACCGTTTGCGCGTCCTCCCCGCTGCTCACCCGCAGATTGCCCTGCGGGGCGGCCGTGTCAATCACACAGGCGTCGAACTGATAGCCTGGAGCGAACAGGCCGACCGGCAGGTCCAGGGCGATACCACCCGCGGCGGTGGCCATCCAGAACGCCGTGACGGCATCGATGCGTGACTCAGGACAACCTCGCTGGGCAGGAGTCTGCAGCGCATCGACGCCGCTCTCAAGCAGCCGCGAGCTGCTGACCGCCTGCCGTGCGTTCTCCAGAAGCGAGGGGCTGGGTCCGGCGGCGATATCGGTCCCCAGTCCCACATGCACCCCGGCAGCGAGCATGCGACGCAGCGGAAACACCGCGTCGGAAAAATACACATTGGACAAGGGACAATGCGCGATCGCAGCGCCGCGCGCCACAATGAGGCCTGCATCGACGGCGCTCACAAAGTTTCCGTGAGCCAGCACGGTGCGTCGCGACAACAGTCCGAAGGAATCGAGCGCCGCGGCATCCGTCCGGCCGCAGCGGTGCAGTACATACTGGTGTTCCCAGTCGCTCTCGGAACAGTGCGTCTGGATGTGGCAGCCCGATTCATGCGCCAGTTTGCCGAGCCGCTGCAACAGCTCATCCGTGCAGGCGGGAATGAAGCGCGGCGTGATCACCGGATAAACCAGTCCCGCGCCGCCCGGCAGCGCGCGCACATAGTCGATGAATTCACGCGTTTCGCGCTCGGCGACCGCAGCACCGCTGTCGCGATAAAAATCCGGACACTGCTCGGGATTATCCATCGCCACCCGCCCGATCAGGGCGCGCTGGGAGCGGCGCAGGCAGATATCCGCCAGCAGCTTGGTCGCCGCCAGGTGCAGGGTGCCGAAATACATCGCCGTCGTCGTGCCATTGGCCAGCAGATTCGCCACGGCCGCCTCATACATCTGCGCCGCGAACCCGGCATCCGCATACCGCGACTCCAGCGGAAATACGCATTCCTGCAGCCACTGGGCCAGCGGCAGTTCGAGCGCCATGCCCAATTGCGGCCATTGCGGCGCGTGGACATGCAAATCGACCATGCCCGGCAGGACATAGTGCTTCGATTCGAACCTGACCAGCCGACCGGCTGCGTCCAGACGGGCGGCCTCGGTACGGGCCTGCTGCGTCTGCTCGCGGTGCACGGCGCTGATCACACCGTCCGCGCCCACCATGACCAGTGCGTTGTGCAGGCACTCCAGGGCGCCGCGCTGCGGAGCGTGCAGAAAGGTCCCCAGAAAGGCGCGTTCGCTGGCCGCGGCGGGTTGCTTCACGCGCTCGGCTGCCCGAGCAGATCGACATAAGCGCCGCAAATCAGCTCCTGTGGCGTCACGCCCAGCTGCGCCATGATGTGGTGCGCCTCCGCACTGCCCTGAGCGGCGGATTCGCCATCCCGCAGCACGACTTCGAGTTCGAGGAATTCCCCGAGGCCCTCGACCACATCCAGATGGATGCGGGTGCGACCGACCAGGAACAGCGCCCGGCGCTTGCGCACCCTCCCGGCAACCCCGTGCGCCTGCTGCAGCAACTCCCGCAAGGCCTTCGGATCGGCAACCGGCACGCGCAGATAAAACGATTCCTTGGGTCCGCTCTCATCCGCACGCTGATAGAAAATCAGCTCGGCCCCGGCACCCGACTGCTCCCGCAGCTTCAATCGGCCGTTGGTGCAGGCGAAAAACGTGTCGTCCTGCGCAATGACGGTTGGACCGGAATCGGCCAGTCGCGCAGCCAGGAGCTGCAGCATCGCGAGGTCCGCAATCCGCGCCTTGATTTCGATATTGCGTGCCACCGCAGCATCTTGGCATCGCCATCGCCGTACCGGCAACCGGGAAACCGCGCCGGTACGGTAAACTGGGCGGATGTCACGACAACTCTACATCACCAGCGCCCTGCCTTACGCCAACGGGCCCCTGCATATCGGCCACATCATGGAATACATCCAGGTTGACATCTGGGTGCGCTTCCAGCGGATGGTCGGCTCCAGGGTCCATTTCATCGGCGCGGACGATGCCCATGGCGCACCCATCATGCTCAAGGCGCAGGCCGACGGGGTGACGCCGCAGGAACTGGTGCGCGGCATCGCCGCGGGGCGCCGCCAATACCTTGATGGCTTCGGCTTGAGCTTTGATCACTGGTATACCACCGACTCACCGGAGAACACCGCCCTCGCGCAGGATGTCTATCAACGCCTGAAGGCCGCCGGCCTGATCGATACCCGCCCGGTCGAGCAGTTCTATGACCCCGTGAAGGGCATGTTCCTGGCCGATCGGTACATCAAGGGGGAGTGTCCACACTGTCACGCCAAGGAACAGTACGCGGACGCCTGCGAAGTGTGCAGCACGGTCAATACGCCCACGGATCTGATCAATCCTTATTCAACACTGTCCGGCACCGTGCCGGAACTTCGCAGCTCCGATCATCTGTTCTTCAGACTCTCGGACCCGCGTTGCCGCGCTTTCCTGCAAAGCTGGATCCAGACACCGGGCCATCTGCAGCCGCAGGTCGCCAACAAGGCGCGCGAATGGCTCGATGGCAGCGGTGAGAACGCACTGGGCGACTGGGACATCTCCCGCGACGCGCCCTATTTCGGCATTCCCATTCCGGATCATCCGGGCAAGTTCTTTTACGTGTGGCTGGATGCGCCGCTGGGTTACCTGGCTTCGCTTGAGAATTACTTCTCAAGCGGCGCGGCTGCGCGCAATGGTGAGCCTGGCAGCTTTGCGCAGTTCCTGGCCGACCCCGCGACCGAGCAGATCCATTTCATCGGCAAGGACATCATCTACTTCCATACGTTGTTCTGGCCGGCGATGCTGAAGTTCGCCGGAGCGCCCTACAAGGTGCCCGACAATATTCACGTCCACGGCTTCCTCACCGTACTGGGCGCCAAGATGTCCAAATCACGTGGCACCGGCATCGATCCGCTGCGCTATCTTGGCATCGGCATGGACCCGGATTGGCTGCGCTACTACT
>DASXFV010000055.1:0-11588 GCA_036489445.1 Steroidobacteraceae bacterium
GGTCGCCTTCGATCCGAAATACGCACCCATCGCCGCCGAAATCCCCATCCTCAACACGATGGATCAGCAGCGTAGTCCCGGATATCTACATTGTCAAACGATCGTACTGAGGAGCTGGGGGGAAAAGGGGTGAGTAGTTACTATTTATCGAAATATTATTCGCACGTCAAGCGCGACCGACGCAGTGATTATACGGGCAGGCTGAGCCGGAACACCGATCCGTGCGGCAGGTTGGAACGCACCACAATCTGCCCGCCGTGGCTGAGCGCGATGCGCCGCGCGAGGCTCAGCCCCACGCCCGACCCGCCCGGCTTGGTGCTGAAGAAGGGCACGAAGATCTGCTCGCGCGCCACGGTCGTCAGGCCCGGGCCGTTGTCGGCGATGTCGATGAAGCACAGCCCCTCCCCGAGCCCGCAGGTCACCCCGATGCAGGCGCCGGGCTGGCCGCGAACCGCCTCGGCGGCATTGCGCAGCAGGTTGATGAGTGCCTGCTCCAACAGGTCAGCATCACCGCGCACGGTGAGATCTGACGGCGTAACCGTGCTCGCATAGCTGACATGCCCCTGCCCTAATGCCGGCGCGAGCAGGCGTTCGACCCCCTCCAGCACGCTCTGCAATCGTAGCGGCTGCAGCAACGGCTCGGGCAGCTCTGCGACCTTGCGGTAGCGGTCCACAAAGCGCATCAGACCGAGGCTGCGGCGGCGGATAGTCTCCAGCGCTGCGGCCACCTCCTCCGTGTGCCCGCCCGCCCGCAGCAACGCATCCAGGCTTTCCGACAGGGACGCGATGGGCGTCAGGGAATTCATCATCTCGTGGGCCAGCACCCGTGTGATGTCGTCCCAGGCCTTGTGCTCCACTGCATCCAGGTCCCCGGCAAGGCGCTGCAGACAGATCAGCCGCTGCGCCACCCCTGCCGGTACCGTGAACTGCGACGCCGAAGCGAGCAGCTCGCGGCCATTGCTCAGTCGCACGATCTGCTGCGCGCCCGGCGGCAGCACCGCCAGCAGGCCCGCGGTGCGCTCATCCAGTGCCACCAGCTGCTCCAATCGTGGCACGGATTCACCGAGCAGCCGATGTGCGGCGCGGTTGACCATCCGCAGCGCCCCGTCCGAGCTGATGACAACGAGGGCAGCCGGGACCGTGTCCAGCAGGGTCTGCAGATAATCGGCGCCCTGGCGCTGCGTGCGCCGCTCCTGCTGCAGATGGTGTCGAGCACGATCGAAGGCCGGGAGCAGATGACCCGGAGTGGCGGGGCCCGGCACCGGCGCCTCCAACGCACCGGCCGCCAGAGAGTCCAGAAAGCGCTGCATCGACCGATCGGCATGCGCCACTACCCGCACCAGATCGGCCACGACCAGCACACCGCAGAGGACCACTACCAACACGGTGGCATAGAATTGCGTGGCCGCCAGCAGCCACAGCACACCGACGATCAGCACGGCAAGCAGCAAGGCGCGGAACAGCACCGCAAACTGGAAATGCCGCGGCAATGCGCCGCCAGCCCCCATCACCCTCGGACCGGTACTAGAGTCCATGCTTCGACATCCGTCGATAGAGCGCCGGACGGCTCAGGCCCAGTGCCGCTGCCGCCAGCGAGATGTTGCCCCCGTGCTGCAGCAATGCACGCTCGATGGCGCCGCGCTCCAGCGTCTCCAGGTTCAGCGTCTCCGCCGCGCGCCGCCGGCGCGTGGCCGCGGCGGCTGCGATCACCGTCGCAATGAGCTTGTCGTTGTGCCAGGGCTTGAGCACGAAATCCGTCGCGCCGCGCTTGAGCGCTTCAACCGCCAGCGAGACCCCGCCGAAGGCCGTCATCAGCACCACGGCAAGGCTGGCGTCCAGTTCCCGCAAGCGCGCCAGGGCATCGAGCCCGGCCCCGCCGCTGCGGTCACCGGTCACGAAATTCATATCCAGCAGCACCACATCGAAGCTTACGGCCTCGAGCCTCTCTGCCAATGCGGCCGGCACATTCAGCGTTTCGATGACCCTGCAACAGCCCGCCAGCGCAATGCGGGCCGCACGCTGCACATCGGCGTCGTCCTCGACAATAAGAACCGCCGCATCTTCAATCATGAGCGCCACATCCTCTGTGCCTGACCCCCGAGGTGTTCAATTCCGGACACTCCTTGGCGCCCCTGGCTGCCGCGTCGCACGCAAGTCACTGATTGGGCGAATTTTTTGGTCCCAGCTTTACCGCCATACACTATCCGATATGGTCGCCGCTGTGAAAACTCCCATGCCGTCGGCTGTGCTGCACTCCGGCATGGATCGGCCCCGGACGTTGCCGTGGTGGCGCCTGAAGCTGTGGCAGCAGCTGTTGTTGGGCATCGCGGCCGTGATCCTGATGGCCGCTGCTGCCGTGCTGTTGCTGGGCCCCGCCCAGCGCAGTGTCAGTATTCCCACCAGCAGCCTCACCATCGCGACCACCGAGCGGGGCGTGTATCACGACATCATTCCCCTCACTGGCGAAGTCGTTCCCCATGACACGGTCTACCTGGATGCCGTGGAGGGTGGGCGTATCGAGCACATCCTGGTACAGGCGGGCGACAGCGTGAAGGCGGGCCAGCCGCTGGTGGAGTTCAGCAACACGGCGCTGGAACTGGACGTGCTGGATCGGGAAGGACGGCTGGTGCAGTCCATCACGGAGTCGCAGTCCTATCAGACCCAGCTGGAGCAGAACCGGGTGGCCAATCAGAAGGCTCTCGCCCAGATCAACTACGACATCATCCGTTTGCAGCGCGCCCTCGACCGCCGCGAGGGGTTGGTGGCGCAGCACCTGGTGTCGGTGGAATCGCGCGATCAGATCAAGGACGAACTCGACAACGCGTTGCTGCAGCGGCCGATGCAGGAGGAAAGCAACCGCCGGCAGGAACAGCTGCGGGAGAAGCAGTTACCCCAATTGCAGGCCACGATCGCCAAGCTGCAGCAGGATCTGGTGATCACGCATGGCAAGCTCGCTGATCTGACGGTGCGTGCACCGGTAAGCGGACTTGTCACCAGCATGGACCTCACGGTGGGTGAAAACCGCAATCTCGGGGATCGCCTGGCCGAAATCACGCCGGCCACCGGCTATAAGCTGTCGGCCACGGTGGACGAGTATTACCTGGGCCGCGTACGTCCAAGGCAGAGTGCGAGCATCCAGCTGGACGACAAATCATGGCCACTCAAAGTCACGCGCGTCTATCCTGAAGTGAAAAGCGGCGGCTTCGTGGTCGATCTCGCCTTCGATGGCGCAACGCCCCCCGGCCTGCTGCGCGGCCAGACCCTGCAGGGAAGACTGTCCCTGGGCGCGGATGTACCGGGGTTGGTGTTGCCCGCAGGTGCCTTCCTGGAACGCAGCGGTGGCGATTGGGCATTCGTCCTGACACCGGACGGTCACAGCGCCCGACGGCGGCGGATCAAGGTCGGCCGGCGCAACGCCGAGCAGATCGAGATCCTGGGGGGCCTTGCCGCAGGCGAGCGCGTCATCACTTCCGATTACACCGGGCTGGAACGCATCGACCGCATCGATCTCAAATAAGGGGGACCCGTATGTTGAGCCTGCAGAACATCAGCAAGATCTACCGCACCACGGAAGTGGAGACTCATGCCCTGGCGCAGGTATCCCTTGCGGTCCGTCCCGGTGAATTCCTGGCCATCATGGGGCCCTCGGGCTGTGGCAAGTCCACGCTGCTGAATATCCTGGGACTGCTCGACAATCCGGACAGCGGCAGCTATTCGTTCTTCGGCGAGGAGGTCGCGCGCCTGCGCGAGAAGGATCTCACCCGTTTGCGGCGCGGCAGCGTGGGCTTTGTCTTCCAGAGCTTCAACCTCATCGACGATCTGAATGTCTACGAGAACGTCGAGGTGTCACTGCTGTATCGCAAGATGAGCGGTGGCGAGCGCCGCCGGCGGATCACCGCGGCGCTGGAACGCGTCGGTCTCACTCATCGCGCCCGCCATCTGCCCAGTCAACTCTCCGGTGGTCAGCAGCAGCGCGTCGCCATCGCCCGGGCCCTGGTGGGCGAGCCGAAGCTGATTCTGGCGGACGAGCCCACCGGCAATCTGGACACCGAAAATGGCACCGCCGTCATGGCCATGCTCACGGAAATCAATCGCGCCGGCACGACCGTGATCATGGTGACGCACTCCCTGTTGCACGCGGCGGCAGCGGCACGCACGGTGAAGCTGCTCGATGGGCAGGTGGTCAGCGAAACCTTGTTGGCCGCGTAAGACCACAGCGGAGGGGGGACGATGTTCCGCAACTGCCTGGCCGCCGCCCTGCGCCACCTCTCGCGCAACCGGCTGTACACCGCGATCAGCGTCTTGGGCCTCGCCATCGGCTTGTGCACAGCGCTGATTGCAGCCCTCGTGATCCGCAATCAGTACACCTACGATCATTTCGTTCCGGGATACGAGCGCACGTACGCCGTGCTGCCGGTGATTACCCCGCCGGGCCTGGGACGACAATACATCCAGGTGACGCCGCTGCGCACGGCCGGACAGCTCGGGCAGCAGTTCCCGCAAGTCGAGGCCGCGAGCCGCGTTCTGGATATGAAGATGATCGTAGAGTACGGCAGGCAAAAGTCGAGTGAGACGGTCTACTGGGCCGACCCCAATCTGCCCGACGTTTTGCCGCTGCCAGGTTATGCAGGTGACGTCGCAGCGGCGCTTCACTCGCCGAACGGGCTCCTCCTGTCGCGCAACTACGCGCGCAGGTTCTTCGGCCGTGACGCGCCGCTGGGCGAAACGCTGATGGTCGAGGGACACCCGATGGTCGTACGCGCCGTGATCCAGGATCCGCCGCCGAACGGCACGCACCTGCGGCGCGAAATCATCGCCGCGGGCATTACCAACTTCTCACCGACCCAGGTCAAGGAGAGCGAGGCGGCCAACAGGCTGGGCAATCTGGGCCTCGCCTCCGGACTGACGTACGTGCGTCTGAAGCCCGGTACCAATGTCGCCGCCTTCAGACGGGGCCTGCCCCGGCTCCTGGAGTCCTCTGGTCCCGGGCCGCACATACTGTCGCTGGAACTGGTCCGCATCGACCGGCTCAACACCCACGAAGGCATGCACCCGGGATTTCGCAGCCGCATGACGCTACTCGGGGTCCTGGGTGCAGTGGTGCTGCTGATTGCGGCGGTCAACTTCGTCAATCTCCAGACCGCTCGCTCGGCCTTGCGGGCGCGCGAAGCCGCCATCCGTACTCTGGCGGGCGCCAGCCGGCGTACGGTGATTGTGCAGTTTCTCGGCGAGGCGCTGCTCTATGCCGCTGCTGCCGCCCTGCTCGCTGTCGCACTGACCGAGTGGCTGCTGCCGCGGGTCAACGCCTTCCTCGATGCCGGCGCAGTGCTCGACTACCGCCACGAGCCGGGTCTGATCGGCGCTCTGGCCGGGACAACCATCCTGCTGGGCCTTCTTGCCGGTGCCTGGCCGGCCTTCGTGCAGTCGGGATTCCGGCCGGTGAACGTCCTGCGGGGAGCCGCTACCGTTCCGGGCGGGGCTGCCGTGCGTCAGGGCCTGGTCGCATTGCAGTTTGCGCTGCTGATCGCGCTCGCCATCTGCGCCGGCGTGGTGTACCGGCAGCGGGAGTTCGCAATGGCCGACGCGCTGCGAATGAACCGTGATCAGGTACTGATGGTCTACGCGCCTGGGCCGCATGGCAGCGCATTTGCCGACGAACTGAGGAAGCTTCCCGGAGTTCATGCAGTGACGCGGGCCACCGTGCCCTTTCTGGGCTCGTCCGGCTTCGAAGGTCTGGGGGCCATCAGCATCGCAACGGTGCCCACGAAGAGCGGCGGAAACATCTCGCTCAACACGTTCCCAGTGGACTTCGATCTGTTCGATTTTTACGGCATCAGGCCGCTGGCAGGGCGGCTGCCGGATATCGATGGCCGGTCACCGCGCATCACCGACCCGGAGTATGTGGTGCTGAATGAGACCGCGGCGCGCAAGTTCGGCCTCGGATCGCCTGAGCAAGCGCTCGGGAAGCGTGTGCCACTATCCCCGCCGGGCAGACCCGGCACGCCCGACAAGCCGGAGCAGTCCACTGTTCTGGCCGTCGTGCCTGATTTCTCCCTGAGTTCCGTCGCAGAGGCGGTACCGCCGACGGCTTACTTTCAGCGGGACAGCGGGTTCGACCTCATCAATGTCCGGCTCAGTGGCCGTGATATTCCGGAGACGCTCGCGGCCATCGACGCGTTATGGCGTCGCCTCGCCAATACCGATCTACCCAAGCGCTTCTTCCTGGACCAGCAAATCCAGCGGCAGTACCTGGGCGTACTGCGTCAATCTCAGGCCTTCGGTATCTGCGCGGTGATTGCCGTGGCCCTGTCCTGCATCGGGCTCTTCGCCCTCACGGCGGCAGCAGCCGAGCGGCGCACCAAGGAGATCGGCATCCGCAAGGCCCTTGGTGCGAACACAGGCGATGTGGTGCGGCTGTTGCTGTGGCAGTTCAGCAAGCCGGTGGTCTGGGCAAGCCTGCTCGCCTGGCCGGTCGCCGCGTACGTGATGCGTCGCTGGCTTGCCGGCTTCGCGTATCACATCGATCTGCCGTTGTGGTTGTTCCCGGCAGCCGCCCTCGCGGCCTTGCTGATCGCGCTCGCGACGGTGGCCACGCAATCCGTCCTGGTGGCGCACGCCCGGCCCGTGGAAGCGCTTCGTTACGAATAGGAGGCCCCGAAGGTGTTCCGCAACTGCCTGGCCGCCGCGCTGCGCCACCTCGCGCGTAACAAGCTCTACACCGCTATCAGCGTGCTGGGGCTGTCGACCGGTCTGTGCACGGCGTTGCTGGCGGCACTCGTGGTTCGCAACCAGCTCAGCCAGGACCATTTTATCGCGGGTTACGACCGTATCTACGCCGCGGTGACCGCCATCACGCCGCCGGGTCATGCCACCGTCTATCTGCCCAGCACGGGCTCGTATGTCGGACAGCAGCTGGCGCTCAAGTTCAGTCAGATTCAGGCGACAACGCGTCTGGTCCCGGAAACCGTGACTGTCCGACGATCGAACGTGGAAGTGAAGGAACTGATCTACTGGGCGGATCCGAACGCCTTTGACGTTCTACCGCTGCCGGTGTTTGCGGGAAATCTGAAATCCGCTCTGGCTCGTCCCGACGCTATCGTCCTGCCCCGCAGCATTGCGCGCAAGTACTTTGGCCGTGATGCGCCACTGGGCGAAACGTTAACGGTGAACGGCACGCACCTGGTTTCTGTGACCGCAGTCATCGAAGATCTGCCGCCGAATGCCACCCACCTGCAGAGCGGAATATTCATATCCGGATCGGCCCCGTGGTCTGAGCTGCACCGACAGGACACAATTCCCGGAAATGTACCGGGGTCCAATGGGGTCGTCGGTATACCTACCTATGTGAAGCTAGCACCCCACGCTTCCCCGCGGCGCCTGCAGGACGCCATGCCCGCGATGACCAAAGAGCTTTTCGCCCGCCCACCGCAGGGCACGACTCTGGCCTTGCAGTTCGTACGCCTGGACCGGCTCATCGCGTTCCCGGGCTTCAACCCGGGCTTTTCAAGCAGACTGCTGATGGTGGCGATCACAGGCGTAGGGATACTCATTATTGCCGGCGTCAACTTTGTCAATCTGCTCACCGCACGATCGGCGCGTCGTGCCAGGGAGGTGAGCGTCCGCAAGCTCGTGGGGGCCGGGCGGCGCGTACTCATGCTGCAGTTCCTCACCGAGTCGATTGTCTACGTGATCGCCGCATCGCTGGTGGCCGTTGCCCTCACTGAACTGTTGTTGCCCTACGTGGATGCCTTTCTCACCGCGGGCGCCACGTTCAGGTACTGGCAGGAGCCGGCGCTCATCGCCGCCATCGCGCTTGCAGTCCTCCTGCTCGGAATGCTCGCGGGCGCCTATCCGGCCCTTGTCCTGTCGGCCTTCCGTCCCCTGCGCGTCCTGACGGGGGAAACCCGACAGTCGCGCAGCGCGGTATTGATGCGCCAGGTCCTGGTGACGGCACAGTTCTCCATCTTGATTGGACTGATCATCGCGGCCGCCGTGGTGTATCAGCAGCGACAGTTCGCCACCCGGGACGCACTGCGTGTCGATACTGACCAGATGCTCCTCGTCCGTTCCCCCTGTAATGCGGCCTTCACGACCGAGCTGCGCGCTCTGCCCGGCGTTCGCGGCATGGCCTGCTCCTCATCTGCGTTGGTGGATCACCCAGTATTCAACATCGCATTCGTAAACGACAAGGCAGGTATCGAGCATCTTTTGCGCCCGATCGTTGTCGAGCCGTCGTTCTTCAATCTCTACGGTATCAAGGCCGTCGCAGGCCGGACTTCCGGAAGTTCCGAGGGCTCTTACCTGCTGCTCAATGAAACGGCGGCCCGGCAACTGGGGTTCGCAAGACCCGCAGATGCAATCGGCTACCGATATCCAGCGTTTGGTCGCGGCAACGGCCCGACCCTGCCCGTCATGGGTGTGGTCCCCGATTTCTCTCTGGATTCAGTGGAACACAAGATTGAAGCGCAGGAGTTTGTAGTCGCTGTGAAGGATCCGGCGTTCGATCTCATCAGCGTCAAGCTCACCGGTCATCAGATTCCAGAGACATTGAGCGCCATCGATCGGCTCTGGAAAGCGACCGGCGCCCACGAGCCCATCAATCGCATCTTTCTTGAACAGCGCATTCAAATCATTTACCTCGCCATGCTGCGCGAGGCACAGTTATTCGGCGTCTTTGCCGCCGTGGCTGTGGTCCTCGCCTGCCTCGGACTGCTGGGGCTCGCGGCGTCGATTGCCGAGCGGCGCACACGCGAGATCGGGATCCGCAAAGCGCTGGGGGCGGATACCGGCAACATCATTCGCCTGCTGCTGCGACAGTTTGCCAAGCCCGTCCTATGGGCCAATCTCATCGCCTGGCCCGTGACAGCGTACGCCATGCACCGCTGGCTGCAGGGGTTCGCCTATCACGTGGATTTGGCCGTATGGCTGTTCCCCGCTGCCGCCGCACTGACCCTTCTTATCGCACTTGTCACCATAGGTACTCACGCGATCCTGGTGGCGCGCACCAACCCCGTCGCAGCGCTGCGGTACGAATAGGATCGGGCCCCGATGTTCCGCAACTGCCTTGCCGCCGCCCTGCGCCACCTGGCGCGTAATAAGCTCTACACAGCAATCAGCGTGATAGGGCTGTCCGTAGGAATGTGTACGACGCTGCTCGCAGCACTCGTGATCCACGACCAGCTCAGCCACGACCATTTCATCCCCGGGTACGATAGGATCTACGTGGTCGCCAGCGCCATCACGCCCCCTGGGCATGCGACCATCTACTACGACAGTACCCTTTCCTTCGTCGGCCCACAGTTGGCCCTGAGGTTCAGCGAGATCCAGGCGGTGACACGCCTGAATGCCGACAACGCGAGCCTCAGGCATGGGAACGTGGAGGCACACGAACACGTCTACTGGGCGGATCCGAATGCCTTCGAGGTTTTGCCGCTGCCGGTGGTCGCAGGCAATCTGAAATCGGCGCTCTCGCGCCCCGACACGATCGTCCTGTCCAGAAGCATCGCGCGCAAGTACTTCGGCCGCGACGCGCCCCTGGGTGAGACCCTCGTTATGAACGTGGATGGGAGCACGGCGACTCATGTGTTGTCCGTGGCAGCCGTGATTGAGGACCTGCCGCCGAGCGGCACACATCTGACAGCAGGGATATTCGTCTCCTCCTTGGCACCCTGGACTTATCTGAACCAGCAGGATGGCGTTCCCGCGAGCGTGGCCCGCACGGAACTCGGCGTCGGCATCCACACCTATGTGAAACTCTCGCCCCACGCTTCCGCCCGGCGCCTGCTGCAGGCGATGCCCACGATGGCACAGGCGGTGTTTGCCGGTCCGCCCAAGGGCTGGACCGTCGCCCTGGATTTGGTGCGCATGGACCGCCTGGATACGAACCCGTGGCTCAACCCCGGGTTCTCCAGCAGGCTGCTGATGCTCACCATCGTGGGCTTCGGCATTCCCCTGATCGCCGGCATCAACTTCGTCAACCTGCTCACAGCGCGCTCCGCACGTCGCGCGAGGGAGGTGAGTATTCGCAAGCTGGCGGGTGCCCAACGGCGCGTACTGGTGTTGCAGTTCCTCACCGAGTCGATCGCCTATGTGATCGTCGCATCGCTGGTGGCAATCGCGCTTACCGAACTGCTGCTGCCCTACGCAAACGCCTTTCTCAACGTCGCTGCCACGTTCAGGTATTGGCAGGATCCGGCACTTATCGGCGCTGCCGTGCTCGTCACGCTCCTGCTCGGCACGCTCGCGGGTGTCTATCCGGCCCTGGTCCTGTCGGCCTTCCGTCCACTGCGTGTTTTGACGGGGGAGAGTCGGCACTCGCGCGGTGCCGGATTGGTGCGGCAGATCCTCGTGACGGCACAGTTCTCGATATTAATTGGTCTGCTCATTGCGGCCGCCGTGGTGTACCAGCAGCGACAATTCGCCACGCAGGACGCGCTGCGTATCTCCACCGACCAGATGCTCCTGATCCGATCCCCCTGTAACACGGCTTTCACGTCGCAGCTGCGCGCGCTCCCCGGTGTTCGGGGCCTGGCTTGCTCGGCATCCGTCCTGGTGGATCACGGGGGCGTGAATGTCATGCTCGTGAAGGACAAGGTTGGCGCCCAGCAACTGCTCTATCCGATCTTCGTGGACCCCTCGTTATTCGATCTCTACGGCATCAAGCCGGCCGCGGGCCACACTTCCGGAAGTGTGGCAGGCACTTACTACCTGCTGAACGAAACGGCGGCCCGGCAACTGGGGTTCACAAGACCTTCAGATGCCATCGGCTATGTACTGCCGGCATATGGCCACCGCGCCGTGCCTGTCATCGGCGTGGTCCCGGACTTCTCGCTGGATACCGTGGAGCACAAGATCGAAGCACAGGGGTTTGTAGTCACCGCCCAGGATCCGCTCTTCGATCTCATCAGCGTCAAGCTGATCGGGCAGCAGATCCCCGAGACGTTGAGCGACATTGACCGGATCTGGAAAGGGACTGGCTCCAAAGACCCGATCAATCGTATCTTTCTCAACGAGCGCATCCAGATCATGTACCTCGACATGCTGCGTGAGGCACAGCTGTTCGGCGTCTTTGCCGCAGTGGCCGTGGCGCTTGCGTCTCTGGGTCTGCTTGGGTTGGCGGCGTCGATTGCCGAGCGACGCACGCGGGAGATCGGCATCCGAAAGGCCCTCGGGGCCGATACCGGCAACATCATCCATCTGCTGCTGCGACAATTCGCCAAGCCCGTATTGTGGGCGAATCTCGTCGCTTGGCCCGTGACCGCGTATGCGATGCACGCCTGGCTGAACCGGTTCGCCTATCATGTGGATCTGGCTGTGTGGCTGTTCCCGGCTGCCGCTGCACTTGCGTTGCTGATCGCACTGCTGACCGTCAGTACCCATTCAATTCTCGTGGCGCGCGCAAAGCCCGTGGCCGCGCTGCGGTACGAATAGGCGCCGGCCGCATGTTTCGCAACTGCCTGGCCGCCGCACTGCGTCACCTTCTGCGCAGCAGGCTGCAGGCTGCCCTCAGCATCGCTGGTCTCACCATCGGTTTGACGGCGGCGATGCTGATCGGTCTTTATGTGCATGACGAGTTGAATTACGACCGC
>DASXFV010000057.1:0-9611 GCA_036489445.1 Steroidobacteraceae bacterium
CCCGCGCGGAGCGCAAGGCCGGGGATGCCAAAGCTGCCCTGGAGGACCTTGATAGTGCGGTCAGGACGAATCCTCGCAGTTACCTCCCCTGGGCGGAGAGAGGAGACTTCTATACTGCGAGCGCAGATATTCCGCGTGCACTCGATGACTACAACCATGCCATCAAGATCGAAACAAAAAACGCCCTCCTATACGAGAATCGCGCGGCCGCGCTAAATGCGCAGGGGGATCACGCGGGTGCGATGGCGGACTACGGACGCGCCATAGTCCTGGAGCCGAATGAATCGCTCTCATATCTGAACCGAGCGAGGTTGTATCTCGCGTCGGGCCAGTTCGAACCGGCCATTAGTGACCTCAGTGAGGTGATCCGGATCGACCCGAACGCCTCGTTTGCTCCTGCCTACGCCGCCCGAGAACGACTTCTCGTGACCCGGGATCCGCAGGTCGCCTTGGTCGAACTCAATCACGCAATCCAACTCGATCCGAAATCCCCGGCGCTGAAGGGCCGTGCCGCCTTGAATCTGTCGCTGGGTCGAATTGACGATGCAATTCGCGACTTCAGTCGGGCGATCGAAATGGATGGGACTGATAGCTCCATATACCTGGATCGCGGTGCGGCGTATGCGAAGCGTGGCGACCTTCAGTCCGCTGTTCGCGATTACAGCCGCAGCATCGAGCTGGCACCGCAATCGGTCGCGGCGCACTTCGATCGCGCAGTGGCGTACGCAGGTTGGCGCCATCCTGATGAGGCGCTCCAGGATTTCGCTGCAGTGCTGCAGTTGGACCCTGCTAACACGGGGGCTCTGCTGGCTCGCGGCAACATTTACTATGACCAGGGAAAGTTTGCAGCGGCCTTCGACGATTATTCGCAAAGCCTGAGCCGCGATCCAAATCAGGCGGTTGCTCTGTTTGACCGCGCGCTCGCCGCCGAACGCCTGGGTCGGCACCAGGACGCTGAGAAGGACCGTGCTAAAGCCATAAGTCTGGACCCAGCGCTCGGTCTCGGGAAAAGTCGCAAATGAGAAAGCCCCGCAAGCTTGCGCTTACGGGGCTTGGTACTTATGGGGCCAAAGCCGTTTCAGCCCAGCTGCACGGGCACAAAGATCCGCGCATCGCCACGCTGGATGAGCAGCGCCACGGTGTTCCCGTTCTCATTGTTGTCCAACATGTTGTGCAGCTGGTTGACGCTGGTGACAGCGGTGCCATCCACTGCGAGCACCACATCGCCGGGTTGAATGCCGGCACGCGCCGCGGCGCCCTGCGCCCGTTCCACCAGCAGCCCCGAGGCGATCCCGCTCTGGCTGCTTTCATCCGAGGTCAGTGGACGCACCCGCAGGCCGAGCTTTCCCGAATCGGTTGCGGCGGTCTTGACCAACTCGCCTTTGCTCGTCATGCCACCCAGCTTCGCGGTCAGATCCATGGTTTTGCCATTGCGCCAGACCTTGAGATCCGCAGTATCCCCAGGCGCGGCCATCGCCACCGCGGCCGTCAGCTGACCCTCCTCCAGCAGGTTCGTGTGGTTGTACTGCAGGATCACATCGCCTGCCTTGAGTCCGGCACGAGACGCGGCGCTGTCCGGCTCCACTTTGGACACCAGCGCACCCTCTGGCGTATCCAGATGGAACGACTTGGCCAGTGACTGATCCACCGGCTGGACGTAAACACCCAATCGTGCATGCTCGACCTTGCCGGTCTTCAGGATCTCATCCTGGATGTGCATCGCCACCTCGATGGGAATGGAGAACGACACGCCCTGGAAGCCGCCGGTGTTGCTGTAGATCTGCGAATTGATGCCCACCACATCGCCGTAGGCGTCAAACAGCGGGCCACCGGAGTTGCCGGGATTCACCGCCACATCGGTCTGGATGAACGGCACGGAGCCATTATCATCAGGCAGCGAACGGCCCTTGGCACTGACAATACCGGCGGTTGCGGTCTCTTCCAGGCCGTACGGATCGCCGATGGCGAGCACCCGGTCACCGACCTGCAAACTGGTCGAAGGGGTCATGTGCACCGTGGGCAGATCCTTGGCGTCGATCTTGATGACCGCGACATCGGTTTTCGGGTCCTGGCCCAGCACCTTGGCCTTGTACTCACGATGATCCGCCAGAGTTACGGTCACCTTCGTGGCACCCTTGACCACATGCGCGTTCGTCAGGATCACGCCATCCGCGCGGACAATGAATCCGGACCCCAGCGCGCGCATCGGGGTCTGGTCCTGCCGTGGCGCGTTGGGCATCTGGCCGAAGAAGCGGAAGAACGGATTGTCGCCAGAGGGGTTGTCGCCCCCGTTGGATTGCGGGCCATTGTCGTCGCCCTGGCCCTGGTCATTGCTGTCCCCGTCGTCGGACAGATTGCTGGCCTTGGACTCGGTGGTGATGCCCACCACCGCGGCACGATTGGCGGCCACGATGGCCCGATAATTGGGGGCGCCAATGAACGGGATGGGTGCGATCTTGCCCGGGGCTGCGATCGGCGCCGGCACGGCCGTGCTGCTGGTCGCAGCGCCAGCGCCGGTTAAACCTGCAATGACGGCAAAGGCAACGGCTGCACCCGCCGATACGACTAATGTTGGATTCTTGAATTTCACGTTAGCACTCCTCGCGCCATGGCAGCAGTTTGCTGTGGCACCGAGCATGCGCGGCCTGCCTTAAGTGAACCTTAAGAGGGTGGGAACCTCACCAGGACGCGCAGGCCATGCGGTACGGCATCGCTCAAGTCCACCTGCGCACCGTGGCGCTGGGCTATGGCTTTGACAATGGCCAGGCCCAAGCCGCTGCCACCTTCGATGGCGCCCGGTGCCCGGTAGAAGCGCGCGAAAGCGCGGGAGCGGTCCGCGGAGGCGATGCCCGGGCCCTGATCCATCACCTCGAGCACCGGCTGGCCACGCGGATTGTGCAGCACGCGGACCTGCACGGTGGAATCCTCCGGGGAATAACGCACGGCATTGTCGATGAGATTGCGCACCAGGATCCGCAACGCGTCGGCGTCGCCCTGCACCAGCACCGCATCGGGCGCCTCGAGTTGAATCTGGATGCGACGCTGCTGCGCCAGAGATTGCACGTCCCCGGCGGCATGACGCGCGATCGAATCCAGGGCGGTATGGGTCTGATGTTCCGGCGTCGCTTCGGGTTCATGACGGGCCAGTGTCAGTAGCTGGGTGACCAGGTGCGCGGCGCGATCGATGGCGGCGCGCAGGCGCGTGGTGGCGAGTTCGCGGTCGGGCGCATCCCGTGCGCGTTCCAGCAACTGCAGGTGTAGCGACAAGGCTGTCAGCGGCGAGCGCAACTCGTGTGCGGCGTCGGCTACGAAGGTTCGCTGGCTCTCAAAGGCCGCGGCGAGCCTGACCAGCAGCCGATTGAGTTCCTCGACCATCGGCGAGACTTCCGCCGGCAGGTCATTCGCCGCCAGCGGCGAGAGGCTATGTATGTCCCGATGTTCGATCTGCGCCGTAATGCTCTTGAGCGGCCGCAGGGCGCGCGTGACGATCCAGGCCGCCACGACGGCCATCAGCAGCAGCAACAGCAGCAGTGGCAGCAGCACACGCAGCGCGGCCTCGCGCGCCAGTTTCTCCCGCACGCTCCAGGGTTGAGCCACCTGGATGACGACGCTGGTCCGCGTGACTGTGGCAAATACCCGCCAGCGCTGGTTCTGTACCGTCAGATCCGAGTAGCCGAGAATGGCCCGGTCCAGGAACGGCAACCCGGGAGAGGAAATGCGGTTGCCGAAAACATCCCAGATCTGGATGACGAAGTCCGAATTCTCCGGACGCACCGGCAGTGCGTAACCGGACATCAACGAGGCCTGATCGCCCAGCGACAGCGCCATCTGGCTCAGCTCGTAGTCGAACAGACTGGAGGTTTCCCCGAGCACCCGCCGATAGGTGATGGACCCGACGATCAGCGACGTCACCGCCACCAGCACCAGCAGGCCCACCAGCAGTCTTGCGCGGATGGAGCGCATCAGCGTGGTACGAAGTACCCGGCGCCGCGCTGGGTCCGAATGGCATCGCTGCCCAGTTTGCGACGCAAGGCGTGTATGTACACCTCGATGGCGTTGCTCTCGACCGCATCGCCGAAGCCGTACAGGCGATCCTCCAGCTGCGCGCGCGAGAGTACGGCGCCGGGTCGCAACAGCAGCGCTTCGAGCACCGCGAACTCTTTTGCCGATAGCGTCACGGGGTTGCCCGCCGTGTGCACTTCACGAGTCACGGTGTTCACGCGGATCTCGCCATGCTCGATGACCGGATCGCCGCGTCCGGCACTGCGACGCAGCGCCGCGCGCATGCGCGCCGCCAGTTCGTCCAGATCAAAGGGTTTCACCAGGTAGTCATCGGCGCCGCTGTCGAGGCCCGACACCCGCGTGCGCACGTCGTCGCGCGCCGTGATGATGATGACCGGGGTTACATCGCCGCGCTCGCGCAACTGCCGCAGGACGGTCAGTCCATCCTTGCGCGGCAGGCCGAGGTCCAGCAGTACGATGTCGAAACGCGACAGGCTCAAAGCACCCAGTGCGGCGCTGCCATCCGCCATCCAGTCCGTCACATGACCGTCCTGGCCGAGCGCGGTACGCACGGCCTCGGCGATCATCCGGTCATCTTCAACCAGCAGTACGCGCATGGGCCGTACTGTAGCAAACCGGGGCTCCGGGCGATCAGGCCAGAAATCAGGCCAGAAATCAGGCCAGCAATCAGGCCTGCGTATTCACCAGGTTGCCGACAGCGTTCATGCCGGTCAGATCATTCGCGAAATTCGTGAGAAAGCCTGACAGCGACGCATTGCTGCTGCCGCCCATGGAACTCACGAGGTTCTGGAAACTGCTCTGCAGCGAGGTCACGGCAGAACTTGTGGTCCCTGTGCCAGCAGTGGTGCCGGTCGTGGCGGCGCTGGCGGCGCCCGAGGTGCTCGAGTCGTCCACTTCATCGATGAGAGCCTGCAGTGCCGAACCCATATGGCCGCCGTGGCCGTGATGCCCGTGCGCGCCGGCGACCCCTGAGGACGTGCTGGAGGTTGGATCGGTGCTGGTGGTTGAGCTGGAGCTGGCAGTCGAATTGGCGACGGTCGTGGTCGCAGGTGTCGTGGCCGTGGTACCCGCCGTGGTCCCGCCCGTCTGCGCCTGCAACGCGGCGACCAGGTTCTGAATGAAGGCCTGCATTGCCGCCTGTGGCGACTGCGTGCTCTGGCTCGATGTGGTGGAGGAACTGCTGGAGGCGATGTCGGCGGCGGATGTCGTGGAGGCTGCTGCGTTGCTGCTGCCCGTGGCGGCCGCCGCGGCAGGACTCGCGGTCGTCACCGCACCGGATTGAGTCAGTGCCTGCAGCAGCGCATCCAGCAGGCCGCCCGCCGGGGGCGCCTGTGAGGCGCCTTGCGTTGCGCCGCTGCCGGCCGTGGCCCCTGGAGTCTGGGTCGACGCGCCGATCATGCCGATCGGATACTGCTGCTGTTGCCAAAGGCTGCTGCCGATTGCGCCAATGTTCATCGTGAATCCTTCCTGCCTCGAGGGTGTGAGTGCAAAGCTAGTCCGAAGCGCGAATCGAAATTGAGCATTGCTTTGCATTCTGTGCAAGTGATTCGCGGGTTTGCGAAATTAACCGTCGCCCACTATTACGGCCCGGGTTTGCTGCTGGAAAAACCGGCAAGGGGCGGCCGCATGACGGCAAAACATTGCCGCATCAGTTACATTTGAGCCATGACAGCGCAGACAGTCCCGACAGAGAAATTCGGCGCAGTGTTCACGCGGTGCCTGCGCCTGAGCGCAGTGGTTCTGTCGGCAGCGGGTCTTGCCCCCACGCCTCCTGCGGCGGTGGCCGGGCCTCTCGCCGCCGCCACCACCACCCAAACTCATGCCGTGTGGCCTGCTCTGGCGATGCTCGCGCGCTCAGGCGCGCTGGTGAGTGCCGCGGCCATCGATCTGGATCACAACCTGGTGCTCGATCAGCTGCATGGGGATACCAGACTGACACCCGCATCGCTCACGAAACTCGTCACCGCCGCCGTCGCCCTTGGACTGTGGGCGCCCGACAAGGTGTTCCACACCCGGCTGCTGACGACCGCCGCCGTCACCGATGGCGAACTGCACGGTGATCTGCTGTTGCAGGGTGCGGGTGATCCCTCGCTCGATGATCAGTCTTTCTGGAATCTCGCGGCGCAGTTGCGCGGCGCTGGCGTGACCCATGTCAGTGGACGGCTGCTCGTGATCCCGGCGCCGTTTGGACTGGTGGGCTGCGAAACCCAGGACCGCTGCGAGGCCATGCAGCGCAGCGACCGGGCATACAACGCGCCACTGGGGTCCCTCGGGGTCGATTTCGGCAATTGGTGCATCCGGATAAGACCGACCGCTCCGGGTGCGGCCGCTGCGGTGCAGGGCTGCGCAGTGACGCAACTGCCGATTGCGGTGGACGGCACCATCCGAACGGTGGGCGCTACGGGTCGCCAGAGCTTCTGGCTGGAACGGGTGACCACGGCCGGGATCGATCGGCTGCGGGTGGGCGGGGACATTCCAGCCGGACCTGCGAGCCAGGAATATCGGGCGATGTCGGACCCGGTGCGCGGTTCGGGTCTGCTGCTGAAGGAAATGCTGCGCGAGGTGGGCGTGAGCATCGACGGCGAGGTGGTTGTGGCCAGCACGCCACCCCCGCTTACGGCGCGGGAGCTGGCGCAAACCGAGGGGCTGCCACTGGGCGAGCAGCTCGGTCGCATGCTGCGTTACTCGAATAATTACATCGCAGACGTGCTCACGCTGGATGTGGCGGCAGACATGGGGGGACTGCCGACGCAGTTGTCCGCGGCTGCCTCGGTACTCTCAAATTTTGTCGCCGAGCTGGAGCCCGTCGCAGGTCAGCCGCCGCTCCTGCACAGCGGCAGCGGGCTGACGCCGGAGAATGCCCTCTCGGCGAATGATCTGATCAATGTGCTGGCGCATGTCTATCGCGACACCCGGCGCTTTCCCACCTATTACGGAGCCTTGGTCGTGCCACGGGATGCGCCGTTCGGATTTCTGCGCGAAGGCAGTGAGGCATGGCTGGATCGGGTGGCCCTGAAGACCGGCAGCATGGACGTTCCGCACTCGGTGCTGGGCATCGCCGGCTATGTGCGCAAACGCGATGGCGGTTGGATCGCCTTCGCCGCCATCGTCAATGGCGGCGAAGGCAGGCCCCATGTTCCGCTGCGTGAGGCGCTGCAGGCGGCGCGGACCGATGTCGAGGATCTGCTGAAGAAATACTGATCCTGCCGCACCGCCTCAGGCGCGGATTTGCTATGCCGCGACGCTCATCGCCCCGCGGGCCGTGGCCCGATTGACCGCCGAGAGCACGGCCAGGAGCGATGCGGTGATGATGTTGTTGTGGATACCGACGCCGAACAAGGTCACCCGCGAGTGCGTCGTGATCTCCACATAGGCCACTGCCTGTGCACCGCTGCCGGCGGATCGGGAGTGCTCCGAGTACGACAACACATCCATCGGCAGTCCCAGCGCTTCCACCAGGGCATCGATGGGGCCGGAGCCCGAACCGGTGAGGGTCACAGGGATGCCGTTGCGGTCCACATGCAAGGTGATGCGCTCGCGGTCCGCGCCGTCTGCCGTGGCGGCCAGCTGGTGTGACCGGTAGAGCAGGGGTGTCGTCGTGCGCAGGTATTCGGTGCTGAACAGTTCTGCGATCTCATCGCTGGTGAGTTCCTTGCCCGAGGCGTCCGCCGCAGCCTGGACCACCTGACTGAATTCGATCTGCAGCCGCCGCGGCAGCACGTACTGGTGATCACGCTCCAGCAGATAGGCGACGCCACCTTTGCCGGACTGGCTGTTGACCCGGATGATGGAGTCGTAGGTGCGCCCCAGGTCCTGCGGATCAATGGGCAGGTAGGGCACATCCCAGTGGGCGCCGGGCTGCAGGGCCGCGAAACCTTTCTTGATGGCGTCCTGGTGCGAGCCGGAGAATGCCGTGAACACCAGATCCCCCACATAGGGATGGCGTGGATGGATGGGCAGCTGGTTGCAGCCTTCCGCACAGCGCGCGACTTCGTTGATGTTGGAGAAGTCCAGACCCGGCTTCACGCCCTGGGTATACAGGTTCAGCGCCAGTGTCACGATGTCGACATTGCCGGTGCGTTCACCATTGCCGAACAGCGTGCCCTCGATGCGATCGGCACCGGCCATGACGGCCAGTTCCGCGGCCGCGACTCCCGTGCCGCGGTCATTGTGCGGGTGGACGCTGATGATGATGCTGTCGCGGTGCGCCACATGGCGTCCAAACCACTCGATCTGATCGGCGTAGATGTTCGGCGTGGCCATCTCCACGGTGGCAGGCAGGTTCAGGATGCTCTTGCGCTGCGGTGTGGGCTCCCACACCTGCGTGACCGCATCACAGACCTCCACCGCATAGTCCAGTTCAGTGCCGGTGAAGCTCTCCGGGCTGTACTGGAACAGCCACTCGGTGCCGGGCCGGCGCTCCGCCTCGCGGCGCACGCATTCCGCGCCCCGCACGGCGATGTCCCGCACACCCCTGCGATCCAGTTTGAACACCACACGACGCTGGGTGGCGGAAGTGGAGTTGTAGACGTGCACGATCACCCGACGGGCGCCCGCCAGCGCCTGGTAGGTACGCCCGATGATCTCCGGACGCGCCTGGGTCAGGACCTGGATGGTCACATCCTCGGGGATCAGGTTGCGTTCGATGAGTTCGCGGACAAAGTCAAAATCGGTCTGCGAGGCGGCGGGGAAGCCCACCTCGATTTCCTTGAAGCCCAGCTTGACCAGCTGCTCGAACATACGGTGCTTGCGCGCCGCGTTCATGGGTTCGATGAGTGCCTGATTGCCATCGCGCAGATCGACACTGCACCAGATGGGCGCCTGCGTAATGGCGCGGTTGGGCCAGGTGCGATCGGTCAGACCGATCGGGGTGAAGGGCGCGTATTTTTCGGACGGAATCTTCAACATGGGATCACCAGCGCATGAGGGTGCGGAAAACTAAGGCTCCCTTGCCGGAGGTCGGATCCGGAGGGTGCAGGGGTTCCGTCTTGATAGCGCCGACGGGTAGCGCGATTGGGTATGGCGCCTAGCGGCGCAGGAGCAGAAGCGCAAGCAGCCCGGACGCCGGGGCGTCGGGTATCAGGCCTGAGGTGGTGTGACTGCTGTTCATGCCCCGTAACCCTAGCACCGCATTCGTTGCAAAAACAAGGGTGCGTGATGCTATCTTTGCGCCCCCTACGGAGTTCCCGCCCATGTTCATGCTCAAGAGAATAGGTTCGCTGCTGCTGTTGGGACTGCTGCTGCCCGGCGCGGCCCTGGCCGCCTTCAACCAGGATGCGTCCACGGTCCTGATCACGGGGTCCAACCATGGGCTGGGGCTGGAGCTTGCCCGCCAGTACGCCGCCGCGGGCTGGAATGTCATTGCCACGGCCCGGCGCCCGCCCGGCGACCCCGGTCTGAAGGCGCTGGAAGCCATTCGCGCCGCCCATCCGAACCTGGTCATCGAGCAGCTGGATGTCACCGATACCGCGATGATCCGGGCGCTGGCGGCCAAGTACAGGAATCAGCCCATCGATGTCCTGCTCAACAATGCCGCCGCCGTGGAACCCACCTTCGCCGCCGATATGGCCGAAGTCTCCATCCCTTAT
>DASXFV010000074.1:0-22392 GCA_036489445.1 Steroidobacteraceae bacterium
GCCGCGCGCCGGCGGCGCGGGCGCGGCGGGCGAGCCCATCGCGGATCTTGAAGTGCGCGCCAGCCGCCTGCGCGGCATCGACGTGCCGCTTGAACTGGTGCCGCTGGCCATCGACGAATTTCCGGTGTTCTTCATTGCTGCGGCCTGCGCGCAGGGCGAGACCATCGTGCGGGGTGCGGCAGAACTGCGGGTCAAGGAGAGCGATCGACTGGCCGTCATGGCCGAGGGCTTGGCGACACTGGGTGTGGACCACACCCTGCTTGCCGACGGCATTCGGATCCGCGGCGGCCAGGGTTTCAATGGCGGCACCGTGGACAGTCACGGCGATCACCGCATCGCCATGGCCTTCGCGGTCGCCAGCCTCAAGGCCAGCGCGCCCCTGCGCATCCTGGACGTGGCCAATGTCGCCACTTCGTTCCCGGGATTTGTAGCCCTGGCGCAGCACATTGGCATCGGCGTCACGGCCTCCTAGTCCGCACCGGCCCACCGAAATGGTCATGGTCGTCACCATCGATGGTCCTACGAGCTCCGGCAAGGGCACCATCAGCCGCAGTGTGGCGGCTGGACTTCGCTGGCATCTGCTGGACAGTGGGGCGCTGTACCGGCTGGTCGCCCTGGCCGGGCTTGAGCTTGGCCTTAAGCCAGACGATATTCCGGGTCATGCCCAGGTGGCCCAGACCCTGGATGCCACCTTTGGCGCGGTGCAGGAGCAGGAACAGGTCTGGCTCGCGGGCCGGGATGTCACCGCTCAGATCCGCACGGCCCAGGCGGGCATGGGAGCCTCCCGGGTGGCCGCCTGGCCGCAGGTGCGCAACGCCCTCCTGGACCGCCAGCGGCGCTTCGCCCGCGCCCCCGGCCTGGTCGCCGATGGGCGGGATATGGGCACTGTGGTCTTCCCCGCAGCCACCCTCAAGGTGTTCCTGACGGCGAGCGCGGAAGAGCGGGCCCTGAGACGCTATAAGCAGTTGAAAGACAAGGGGTCCGGTGTTAGCCTTGCCGCCCTTTCGCGCGAGATAGCCGAGCGGGACCTCAAGGATTCGACGCGCGCGGTCGCGCCGCTGAGGCCCGCACCCGACGCCCACGTGATCGACTCCACTGCCCTGAACATTCAGGATGTGGTCGAACAGGTGATGGCGTTGGGACGCAGCCGCTCGCTGTGGCCTTAGACTTAGGGCTGCTCTCGCGCGTCACGGGAACAGGTTGCACGGGGCGGTGGAAAGTCTTTCGTGCAGTGTATCAACCAGATTCGGATCGTGATTCGATCAGATCCGTAAATTCCAGCACGGGGTAACCAATCGCCTGTGCGAGTAGAAGGTATGACAGAAAGTTTCGCTGAGCTTTTCGAAGATAGTCTCGCCAACCAACGCATCCGTCCCGGGATGATCCTCACAGGGTTGGTGGTCGATGTCACAGACGACATCGTCATTGTCAACGTCGGACTGAAGTCCGAAGCCGTCATCCCCGTCGAACAGTTCAAGAACGAGCGCGGTGAGCTCGAAGTCAAGACTGGCGACATGGTCGAGGTGGCGCTGGATTCCGTTGAGGATGGCAATGGCGAGACCCGACTGTCTCGCGAGAAGGCCAAGCGTGCCCGCACCTGGACGCGCCTGGAGACTGCCTTCAACAATTCCGAGATCGTGACCGGTGTGATCACCGGCCGCGTGAAGGGTGGCTTCACCGTCGAGATCGAGAACGTCCGCGCATTCCTGCCCGGCTCGCTCGTGGATGTCCGCCCGGTGCGTGATACCTCCTACCTGGAAGGCAAGCCCCTCGAGTTCAAGGTCATCAAGCTCGACCAGAAGCGCAATAACGTCGTGGTCTCGCGCCGCGCCGTTGTCGAGCAGGAGTTCTCCGCCGAGCGCAGCGCGCTCATGGACAACCTGCAGGAAGGCGCCGTGGTGCGTGGCAACGTCAAGAATCTCACCGATTACGGAGCGTTCGTTGATCTGGGCGGCATCGATGGCCTGCTGCACATCACCGACATGGCGTGGAAACGCGTCAAGCATCCGTCGGAAGTCGTCAAGGTTGGCGATGAGATCGAAGTGCGTATCCTGAAGTTTGATCGCGAGCGTTCGCGGGTTTCGCTGGGCCTCAAACAGCTCGGCGCGGATCCCTGGGAGAACATCGCCCGGCGTTATCCGCCCAACACCCGCGTGTTCGGCAAGGTCACCAACATCGCCGACTACGGCGCATTCGTGGAGATCGAGGATGGCGTCGAGGGGCTGGTCCACGTGTCCGAAATGGACTGGACCAACAAGAACGTCAACCCGGCCAAGGTGGTGCACACCGGCCAGGAAGTCGAGGTCATGGTCCTGGATGTGGACGAGGAGCGGCGCCGCATTTCCCTGGGTTTGAAGCAGTGCCAGGCCAATCCGTGGAAGGAGTTCGCCGAGAACTTCAACCGTGGCGATCGGGTCAGTGGCCAGATCAAGTCCATCACGGACTTCGGCATCTTCATCGGCCTGTCGGGCAATATCGACGGCCTGGTGCATCTGTCGGATATCTCCTGGGACATGCCCGGCGAAGAAGCCGTGCGCAATTACCAGAAAGCGCAGCAGGTCGAGGCCATGGTGCTTGCCATCGATCCGGACCGCGAGCGCATCTCCCTTGGCATCAAGCAGCTGGCGAAGGATCCCTTCTCGGCCTATATCGCCGAATTCCCGAAGGGCACCATCGTTCGCGGCACGGTCAAGGAAGTGGACGCACGGGGTGCCATCATCGACCTGGGCAATGGCGTGGAAGGCCAGTTGCGTGGCTCGGATCTGGCCCGTGATCGCGTGGAAGATGCGCGTACGGTGCTGAAGGTCGGCCAGGAAATCGACGCGAAGTTCACCGGGGTGGATCGCAAGACGCGCACCATCTCGCTGTCCATCAAGGCGAAGGAAATGCACGAAGAGGCCGAGGCCGTGCAGAGCTACCGCTCCGAGCAATCCTCGACCACCGGCACCAGCCTGGGCGATCTGCTGAAGGAACAAATCGGCGAGCGCAGCTGATCGGAAACAGCGAGTACGGACCCCTTGGGTTACCAACAAGGGTGTCCGCAAGGGCAACCCATGACCAAATCGGAACTGATCGAAGTCATCACGGCCAAGCAGAAGCATCTGCCTGCCAAGGACGTTGAGCTCGCGCTCAAACAGATCCTGGAAATCATGAGCGATGCCCTGTCCCAGGGTGAGCGCATCGAAATCCGCGGCTTTGGCAGCTTCTCGCTGCACTTCCGGCCGCCACGCCAGGGGCGCAACCCCAAGACCGGCGAGGCGGTTGCCCTCTCGGGCAAGTACGTACCTCATTTCAAGCCGGGCAAGGACCTGCGCGAGCGGGTCAATGATGGCCAGGACCAACCCATCCGCGACTGATGGGCGGCGCGTATTTGCAGGGTGATACCCTTAAAATAATCAGCCCATCCTTCCACGCCCGCGGCCTCGAGGTTCACGCATGAGATCACAGCCGGCCATTCGGACCGCCGTATTCCCTGTTGCCGGACGCGGAACGCGGTTTCTCCCCGCTACCAAGGCCAGCCCCAAGGAGATGCTGCCCGTGGTGGACAAGCCGCTGATCCAATATGCGGTGGAGGAGGCGCTGCTGGCCGGCGCCCGTAAACTGGTGTTCATCACCGGTGCTTCCAAACGGGCTATCGAGGATCATTTCGACTCGGATGGGGAACTGGAGCATCTGCTTGAATCCCAGGGCAAGAGCGATCTGCTGAATCAGATCCGTAGCGTGCTGCCCTCGTACGCCACCTGCATCTATATCCGTCAGGCGGCCCCCTTGGGGCTGGGTCACGCGGTGCTGTGCGCGCAGCCGGCCGTCGGCTCAGAGCCGTTCTTTGTGCACCTGGCCGATGATCTGATCCGCGGGGATCCCACCAGCTGCCTGGAACAGATGGCGGAGGTGTATCTGGCCAAGCGCGCCAGTGTGCTGGGCGTGGAAGTGGTGCCGCACAAGGACACGGAGAAGTACGGCATCGTCGAGATCGAGGCCGACAAGTCGAGCACCGGGCGGGTCCGCAGCATTGTCGAGAAACCCAAACCGGCCGATGCGCCCTCAAACCTTGCGGTCGTCGGGCGCTATGTGCTGACGGCGTCCATATTCGAGCATCTGGCGCGCATCGGGCGTGGCGCGGGTGGCGAGATCCAGTTGACGGACGGCATCGCCGCGCTGATGGGCGAGGAGGCGGTGTACGCCTATCGCTTCAGCGGCAAGCGCTACGACTGCGGCAGCAAGCTGGGGTATCTGCAGGCCACGGTCGAATACGCGCTCGGGCATCCCTCGCTGGGCGCGGATTTCCGTAAGTACCTGGCCGGGATCTCCAATGAAGTTGCCCGGCCTGGCAAGGGCAAAGGCGCCTCGCGGACGGGTGTCCGCAAGGCTGGACGCTATCTGTCCCGCAAAGGCACCAGCAAGTCCCGCCGCAAGACCTGAAGTTTTGCCGGGCAGGCCACTGCAGGCACTGCACTTGCATGTCTCTTGGGGTGTGATGTTCACCTCGCAGGAGATTCCTCATGGCAAACCGTCGTGGAACCGATTCCCAACAACCTTCCCGTGCCGCACCGCCCCCTGCAGCGCTGGCCAATGTAAAGCCTGCAAAGGCCACCCCGGGCATATCGGAAAAAAAGTCGGCCAAACGCCAGTCCGCTGACCCGCTAGCGGGGGCCCCGCAGACCCTGATTTCAGCCGCCGCCGCCCCGGAAGTCTCCCCCGACGAACGTCGCGGCATGATTGCCTACGCGGCGTATTTGCGCGGCGAGCGTCGCGGTTTCCCCTCCGGCGGCGAGGCCGAAGACTGGCTGGCCGCGGAGCAGGAGATCGATGCGCTGTTGAGTAAAGCTCCCAGCGCGGCCCAATAAACCGCAGCTCAGCCCACCTGACGTCCCGTTCGCTTTCGGGGCGGTCTTGCCAAACTGGTTTGGTGTGATATAACACCATCACAAGATTCGAGGCGCCATTTCGGAGGGGATGGGAGCGCCTATGGCATTCCGTGGGCCTTCAATCGTTCACATCCAATTTGCTATCGAACAGCCCCAAAGGGGCAAGGGAAAGCTATATGGCCGCTGTGGTTTCATTACAGAACGTTGTGAAAAGCTATACACGCGGCCGGCAGCGTGTCGAAGTGCTGCATTCGCTGAACCTTGAGGTCCAAAGCGGGGAATTTCTCGGGCTCATGGGCCCCTCCGGCTCTGGCAAGACGACGCTGCTGAATCTGATCGGTGGCCTCGACAAACCCGATGAGGGCCAGATCACCGTGGCCGGCGAGCGCCTCGACAAGCTCTCCGGTTCACAGATGGCCGCGTGGCGCGCGCGGCATGTGGGTTTCGTCTTCCAGTTCTATAACCTGCTGCCGGTGCTCTCGGCCGAGCGCAATGTTGAAGTGCCGCTGCTGCTCACCAGGCTGTCGCGTTCCCAGCGCAAGACCAATGTTGCCGCGGCGCTGGCCCTGGTAGGGCTCTCGGATCGCGCCAGTCATAAGCCCACGGAGCTGTCCGGCGGACAGCAGCAGCGTGTCGCGATCGCCCGCGCGCTGATCGCCGATCCCACGCTGCTGGTGTGCGATGAGCCCACGGGCGACCTGGACCGCGAAAGCGCCGAGGAGATCCTGCAATTGCTGACCATTCTCAATCAGAAGCAGGGCAAGACCATCATCATGGTGACGCACGATCCGCGTGCCGCGGCCTATGCCACCCGTCTGCTGCACATGGACAAGGGCACCCTCGCGCGCGATGAGGCGCGAAGCGCTGCATGAAATACCTGCCGCTGGTCTGGGCGGCGCTGCGCCGTAAACCTGCGCGAACGCTGCTCACGTGTTTTTCCATCGTGACCGCGTTTTTTCTGTTCGGCACCCTGCAGGGCATCAATGTCGGGATCGCCAAGATTATGCAGCTCACCAGCGTCTCACACCTGATGGTCATGAGTCGGGTGAACCAGGGTGCTCCGATGCCCCTGGCGCATGCCGCGCAGATCCGCTCGGTACCCGGCGTGACCGCGGTCGCGCCGTTCAACATGTTGATCGGGACCTACCAGCGGCCCAACAATCCCATGGTCGTCATCGGCACCGACATGGATGCGATGTTGAAGATCAGTGCCGACCTCATCGTTCCGCCGGACCAGGCGGCGGCCATGCGCCGCACCCGCAATGGCGTCATTGTCGGGGTGGCGACCGCCAAACAGTACGGCTGGAAGATCGGGGATCGCATCCCGGTGCATGGCATTACCGTCAAGACCGACGGCACCACGGACTGGGCCTTCGACATCGTCGGCATGTACACGCTGCAGCAGCCGGACTGGGCCACGCGCATTTTCGCCAATTACGATTTCATCAACGAGGCCCTCACCGCCGGCAAGAACCAGGCAACGGTTTTCTACGTTGGGATCAACGATCCGGCGAAATCAGCCGCGATTTCCCAGATGATCGATGACCGGTTTGCGAATTCGCCCGACCAGACCAGCACCGCCAATGAAAAGGACTATCTGGAAACCACGCTGCGCCAGATCGGTGACATCAACTACCTGGTCAATGGGGTCGTGGGCGCGGTGCTGTTCACGCTGCTGTTTCTGACCGCCAACACCATCTCGCAATCGGTACGCGAGCGAACCGCGGAACTGGCGGTGCTCAAGACGCTGGGTTTCACGGATGCGGGCGTGCAGTGGCTGGTGCTCGCCGAGGCGCTGATTCTGAGCATGGTGTCGGCCGCGCTGGGGGTGGGGCTGGCATCGCGCGTCTTGCCGTGGATCACTTCCGGACCGACGCTCTCTGCTAATGGCATTGGTTCCATGCACGTGCCGGGGCTGGTCTATGCCGCGGCTGCCGTCGTCGCACTGCTGCTCGCGCTGCTCAGCGGTGTGCCGCCTGCCGTGCGCGCGCGGCGGCTGAATATCGTCACCGCCTTGTCGGGACGCTGAAGGCCAGGCGAGATGAACATGTTGGGCCAATCGCTCGCGGTGTCCTCGATCAGCCTGCGCGGTCTGCCGCACCGGGCGGCATCCTCCGCAGTGATAGTCATTGGCACGGCCGGGGTCGTGGCCGTGCTGCTGTCCGTGCTCGCGCTGTCCACGGGACTTGCAGGGGCCCTGACCGCCACGGGCAGTGCGGACCGCGCCATCGTGCTGCATGCGCAGGCCGCCAACGAAATCGGCAGCAACCTGCCCCATGATGCGATCCCGACCATCCTCGATGCACCCGGCATTGCCAGGGGTGCGGACCACAAGCCCATTGCCTCGGCCGAAGCCATTGCCTCCGTCAATCTGCCGCGGTTGGATAACGGCAAGCTGAGCGCGCTGACGCTGCGGGGCGTATCGCCGGATGAGCTGCTGGCGCTGCGGCCGGAGCTGCACATGGTGCAGGGTCGGATGTTCAGGTCGGGGCTGCGCGAGATCATCGTGGGCAGGTCAGCCGAGGAGCGCTATGCGAACCTGAGTATTAACAGTGTGGCGAAATTTGGCGGCAATGAGTGGACGGTGGTCGGCGTATTCGAAAGCGGCGGGGGTGCGCATGATTCGGAGGTCATGGGCGACATCGACACCGCTCTCGCGGCGTACCAGCGCGCCAGCTACAACTCCGTGATCGTGAAGCTGGACGGCCCTAAGGGTTTTGACATCCTGCACGCGGCGCTGCTGCATGACCCGACCTTATCCGTCCAGGTGTTCAAGGAAAGCGACTACTACGCGCGTCAGTCGCAGACCTTTGCCAGCTTCCTGGGGCTCATCGCCAAGGTGATCAGCGTCATCATGGCCATCGGCGCGGTATTCGCGGCCCTGAACACCATGTACTCGGCGGTCAGCGCCCGCGCGGTGGAAATCGCGACGCTGCGCGCCATCGGCTATGGCGCCACGGGTGTGGTGACCTCGGTCATTATCGAGGCGCTGGTGCTGTCGGTGCTCGGCGCCCTGGTGGGCGCGGCACTGGCCTGGGCCGTGTTCGACGGCAACACCGTGAGCAGCCTGGCCAGTAACGGCGGCCTGGCTCAGGTCGTTTTTCATCTGCATATCGGATCAGGGCTCATCACCCTGGGAATTATCTGGGCCTGCGTCGTGGGGCTCATCGGCGGACTGTTGCCGGCAATACGCGCCGCGCGGATTCCGGTGGCGGTGGCGCTGCGCGCTATCTAAAGCAATAGACAAAGGAAACTTCATGCCATTGGTGCGTATCGATGTCCCTCGCGGCAGAACCGCGGCGTTCCGACGCATTGTGAGCGATGTGATCTACGAGTCGATGCTCGAGACTTTGCAGGTTCCCGCCAATGACCGCTTCCAGGTGATCACCGAGCATGACGCCCAGGACCTGCTGTTGGATCGCAGTTACCTTGGAATCCAGCGTTCCCCGTCCTGCATTGTGGTGCAGCTGACACTGAACGAGGGCCGCACCGTGGAACAGAAGCGGCAGTTTTATCGGGCGGTGGCCGATGGCCTGCACGAACGTGTCGGAATGCGCCGCGAGGACGTGCTGATCAGCCTGGTTGAGGTGCGCAAGGAAAACTGGTCATTTGGCAATGGAGAGGCGCAGTACGCATGAGCACGGGCGCCTCACCCGGAGATGGGTGCCCGACCATGGCAGATGGCGGCTGATGTTCCACCAGGCCATGGTCGTGCCGGTGACCTGATTTCGATCAGAACATCGTATTGGCGTTGTCGGCGCTCTCGGGGATGGGCTGGATGACATCCCAGTGTTCGACGACCTTGCCGTTTTCGATGCGGAAGATGTCGACCACCGATTCACCGAACGGGTGCAGCCCGCTCTGGCCGTGCAGGTGCAGCACCACCAGGTTGCCCTCGGCGATGACCTTCTTCACCTCGTAGCGGTGCTGGGGAAAGCTTTCCTTGAACTTGCGCACCCACTCCGCGACCCCGGCGTGGCCGTCTGCAGCATACGGGGCGTGTTGCCGATACTCGGCTCCCATGTAGGGACGTGCTGCCTCGAAGTCCTTTTCGCCGATGAGCTGGCGGTAGAAGTCGAGCACCAGCTGCTTGTTGCGTGCCAGCTGGTCAGCAACCGGATGTCCCTTGGCGGCGACCTTGGGGGGGACCCGGCGGCGCAACACCTTGGTTTTGGCGGCGACCTTGGCCCGCGGCTTTGAAGGGGCTTTTGCAGCACCCTTGGACCTGACCTTGGCGCTGATGCGTGCGATCAGCTTCGCTGCCTTGGCTTTCATGCCAGGTTTTGCTTTTGATTTGGTGCGCGCACCCGCGCTGCGGCTGCGTTTGGTTTTTTTCGCCATGAGTACCCCGTCCTGTAATTTGTGCTGACGATGATGCACCCAGGACTAGACCAGAGGCGGACGCGCCTCGCAAGTCGGCTTTCAGCGCAGCGAGGCGATCAGGCTGTGAATCAGCCCGCCGGGCGCCCCCAGAAGAGGCCGGTCTGCGGCGTGAAGCTGCCGTCTGCCTCGATGCACAGCGCGCGCTGCACTTCCACCGGCGCACTGGTCTGCAGCAGCCGGATCGCGCTCACCATCGGCGCGGGCGTGCGCATCCGTTGCACCCAGGCGGTGAACTCCAGTCGGGTGCTCCAGGTGCTGTGTTCGATGCGGTTGAATCCGCTCTGTTGCAGCAACACCTGCCACTCGATGATGCTGCGGTCACGGACGTGGGAGGTGTCCCGCAGCAGCTCGATGCTCTGCAGGTAGGTGTCAACCAGGGGGTCCGCGTCACCGAGCAGATCGATGACCAGGACAAACCCGTCGGGCTTGACGACGCGGCGCAGCTGACGCATCGCGCGCGGTACGTCCAACCAATGATGGGCGCTGTAGCGCGTGCAGACCAGGTCGAAACTGCCATCGGTGAAGGGCAACTCATGCGCGCTGCCCTCGCAGGTTTCGATTTGCGGCAGTGAACGCCCGGTTGCGCCCTCACGCACCACCGCCAGCATCCCGGGGGAGGGATCCAGCGCCACCACCCGTGCCGCTACCGGGGCGAGTGCGAAGCTCAGATGTCCGGCGCCGCAGCCGACATCCAGCACCTGCCCCTGGGGCTCAAGGCACTGTAGGGCCCGTTCACGGGCGGCGCGCAGGTCCGGACCCGCCGCATGCACGGCGCTGCTCAGATAGGCCCGGGCCTGCGGATCGAACTGCTGCTGTATCAGCTGGGAATGGCTGCGCATTGCGACTCCTCGCATCAGTGTTGGCAGCATTCTGCGCCCATGGATATACGGGTAGCAGTACGGCACTTATCCTATTATAAAGTTCACCTGTCACAACCATGGTCAAGCCCCATGCGCGCCGTGTCGCAATCCCGATTGCTGGGTGATTTCCTGCGCGCGCGGCGTGAGTCGCTGCGGCCGCTGGACTTCGGGCTGCCGCAACGCAATCGGCGCCGCACGCCGGGGCTGCGTCGCGAGGAGGTCGCACAACTGTGCGGCATCAGTCCCACCTGGTACACCTGGATAGAGCAGGGTCGCACCGCCGCCATCTCCGCGGCCACGCTGGTGGCCCTGGCGCAGGGACTGCATCTGACTGCCGCGGAACGCGCGTACCTGTTTGAGATCGCCCGGCGACTGGATCCCAGCCCGCCCGGGCCGTCAGTGATTGGCGGCCAGGAACTGGCCGGGCTGGTTCGGGTCATCCGCGCCCCGGCCTATGTGCTGGATCGTTATTGGAATGCCATCGAGTGGAACCCGGCTGCGGCGGATCTGTTCCGGGACTGGCTGGGTACCCCGCCCAGGCCTCGACGCCGCTCTGCGGGTGCGAGCCTCACGCGCGAGCCGCCGAATCTGCTGCGCTATGTGTTCCTGCACCCGCGGGCCAGGACATTTCTGCTGGACTGGGAGGCCCGCGCGCGCGGCCTGGTCGCCGAGTTCCGTGCCGATACCCCGCACATGCGCGACGATCCGCAGCGCTCGGGCCTGGTAGAGGAGCTGAGCAGGGCAAGTCCGCAGTTTGCGCAGGGCTGGCGTTCGCAACGGGTGTTGGCGCGCGACGGCGGACAGCGCAGCTTCCGGGTCGGCAACGGGGAAATCCGCCATTTTGAACAGCACATCCTCAGAGTGGTGCGACGTCCGGACCTGCGCATGACGGTGCTGGTGCCGAACATGGCAGCTGCAGTACAGTCGGGCCGAAAGCAGATCCATACAGGCAAGGGGGAAGCATGACGGCACGGGGCAGGAAACCCGGAATGCGTATTCGCGGGCGCGCCGCGGCGCTGTGCACGGCCGTGTTGTTCATGGCGGGGCTCACATCGCTGGCCAGGGCACAGGCCCCCGGTGAGCCCAGTGCGGTGTATCCGAACTGCAACCGTACCTGCCTGATCGGAATGCTGCACAGCTACCTGGATGCCTTGAGCCATAAGGATCCGGGGCTGGCGCCCTTTGCCCGCAGCGTGCGTTACACGGAAAATAATGTGGAGATGCCGCTGGGAGAGGGGCTGTGGGGCTCCATAGGGGGCGTGTCGGCCACCGGCCTGGAAGTGGCCGATCCTGCCACCGGCAATGCCGCCTGGTTTGGCACCGTCCAGGAACATCGCATCGGCGCCTTCCTGGCCCTGCGTCTGAAGGTGGCCGACGGCCGCATCACAGAGGTGGAATCGGTGGTTCAGCGCAAACCGGTGCACCCGGCGCCGTTTGGCGATACGACGAAATTGGAGCACGACCCGGCATTCCAGCAGGTCCTGCCGCCCGATCAGCGTCGGGAGCGGGAACGGCTGGTGGCCGTGGCCAATGGTTACTTCAGCACGGTGGAGCAGAATGACGGGCAGTTGTTCACCGCATTCGATCCGGACTGCCAGCGCACCGAGAACGGTATCAGCACCACCCGGGGTTCGCAGGGCGCCGCAGCGATTGCCCAAGGCTGTGAAAGCCAGTTCAAACTGGGTCTGTATCGGATCAACAAGCGGGTGCGCGAACGACGCTTTCCCATTGTCGATGAGGAGCGTGGCATCGTCGTCGCGAGCGGTTTCTTCGATCACGCCAACACTTTTGACAGCTACAAAACCACGGACGGCAAGGTGCACGCCACGGCCCTGAAGTGGCCCAATTCGATATCCTTGATGGAGGCCTTCAAGATTCGCAACGGTCTGATCTATCGCGTCGAGGCCGTTTTCACCTACGTGCCATATTTCATGCATTCGCCCTACGCCTGGCCTCCGGCGGCGGGCATGCCCGGATCCACCACGACGACGGAATCCTCGACCCGCGCCGCCTCTGCGGCGCCGCTGGACAACAGTCCCTGTGACCGTGCCTGCCTGTTCGCCGCGGCCAACAACTACATGGATGCCCTGGTGGCGCGCGATCCGGGACGTGTGCCCTGGGCGCCCATCGTGCGCTACACCGAAAACAATGTGGCAATGATGATCGGTGATGGCGAGTGGGGCGTGGCCACCGCTCATGATGCCAATCCGCTGCTCGCCGCCGACACCCGCACCGGCAATGTGGGTTGGTACGGAACCGTGGCGGAGCACGGCCAGCTGTCCTACTACGCCATGCGAGTGAAGGTGGTTCAGCACCGGGTATCCGAGGTCGAGGTGATACTGGACCGCAAGGGCGATGCGGGACCCTTCGGCGATCCGGCTCACTTCACCCACGATCCTGCCTTCACCGAGACGTTGCCGGTGGCACAGCGTGGGTCGCGCCAGTCAATGATCGCCTTGGTTGACGGCTACTTCAGCACCGTCCAGAAGAACAATGGCACGTTGCACACCCGCTTTGACAAGGATTGTGCGCGCGAGGAGAACGGTCAGATCACCACCAACGGCAGCTTCGGGTCGGATGCCCAGGGTTGCGAGGCGCAGTTCAAACTCGGTACTTTCCTGTTTGTGGACCGGGTGCGCGATCGGCGCTACGCGGTGGTCGATGAGGAGCGTGGAGTGGTGATGGCGCTGGCAACGTTCGATCACGGCGCCACGTTTGAGGACTACAAGACAACGGACGGCAAGCCGGCGCAGAATCCCATCAAGTCGCCCAACAGCATTTCCCTGATAGAAATGTTCAAGATCCGCCATGGCCAGCTGTATCGCATCGAGGCGATTTTCACCGGGGTACCGTTTCGCATGTCATCACAATGGATCGGGAAAAACCCATGATGGACCTCACAGCGTTTCCGGTGACCGGGAAATGGCCGGCGCAGCACCCTGACCGGTTGCAGCTGTACTCGCTGCCGACACCGAATGGTGTGAAGGTGTCCGTGATGCTCGAGGAGTGCGGCCTGGCCTATGAGCCGCATCTGGTGCGCTTTGATCGCAATGATCAGATGAGCCCTGAATTCCTCTCCGTGAGCCCCAATAACAAGATTCCCGCGATCCTCGACCCCCAGGGCCCGGGCGGTCAGCCGCTGGTGCTGTTTGAGTCCGGCGCCATCCTGGTGTACCTGGCGGAAAAAACCGGGCGCTTCATGCCGCAGGATCCGGCCGGGCGCTACCACACCCTGCAGTGGCTGATGTTCCAGATGGGTGGCGTGGGGCCAATGTTCGGCCAGCTGGGATTTTTCCACCGCTTTGCAGGCAAGGAGATCGAGGACAAGCGTCCTCGGGACCGCTATGTGGCAGAAGCGAAGCGCCTGCTCGGGGTGCTCAATCGGCGCCTGCAGGGGCAGCCGTGGGTGGTCTCGGATGAGTACGGCATCGCCGACATGGCCATCTTTCCCTGGGTGCGAACGCTGGTCGCTTTCTACGAAGCAGGGGATCTGGTGGGGATGAGCGACTTTCCGGCCGTGACGCGCGCACTGGATGCCTTCCTGGCCCGTCCGGCGGTCGCGCGGGGCATGAATATACCGGAGCGCCCCAAGGACTGACGAGCGCCCCTGGATGCGCGCGCCTCGGTGGCACCCATGGCGCGGATCGGATTGAGCCAGGATGCGGTGTCCTGCGCTTTGCCGTCGGAGCGCAGCCAGCCGTAGACCACGGTATGCCAGAGGATGCGCTGCACGTAATTGCGCGTTTCGTTGTAGGGGATGTTCTCAACCCAGACATCGGGCGCGATGCGTTCGCCGGGCAACCAGCGGCTCGCCGCTGCGATTCCCGCGTTGTAGGCCGCCAGCGCCAGCGGCAACTGACCATCCACTTTGTCCAGCAGCATGTGCAGGTGCGCGGCGCCGAGTGTGGAGTTGGTCTGCGGATCGAACAGATCAGCCATATGCGGGATGGGCAGCCGCATGGCCCGGGCGGTGGGCTTGGCGGTCGACAGCTCCAGTTGCATCAGGCCCCGGGCCCCGGCGCTGGACACCACATCGGTCCGGTACAGGCTCTCCTGGCGAATCACACTGTAGATGAGGGTCACGGGCAGTTGCGCCGCTCTTGCCGCAGCGATCACCGAGGACTCGTAGGGCTGCGGATACAGCACGTTGTAGTCGTTGAAAATATGCAGCGAGGTCGCAACAGTCACCGCCATGTCATACCAGCCCCAGTCCGCGGCCAGGGAGACGGCCTGTTGGCGTTCCCCAGGGGTCAGATCATCAAAGGCGAACTGCCACTCTGTCATCGCCTGCCCGCGCATTCCGCACAACAGCAACTCGTGGGCACGAACCAGTGCGGGAACCCGCTCGAGGCGCGCGACAACCCTGGCGTCTCGATCCAGCGGCTGCGGATGTGGCGCTACGCCGATTCCCAGACGGGCGGCTGCGAGTCCTGAGTAGTAGTTGTCATCCGGGGCCAGCGCGCTGAACAGCTGGCGTGCCTGTAGCGCATCGCCCGCCTGGTCCGCAGCCCGCGCGGTCCAATAACGCCAGCGCGCGCTTTGCCGGGTGGTCTCGGACATCATCGCGATGGTCTGCGCAACCAGCGGCCAGTTCCCGGCCCACAGTGCCGCACGGGCCCGCCACTCCAGAGCGCTGTCATCCAGATCATGGGTGCTCACGCGAGCGAAGAAGTCCTCGGCCCGCGCATCGCGGCGCCAGGCGAGCGGTAAGGCGATGTTGAGTGCAAAGGGACTGGCGGTCTCGGAGTTCAGATTGAAGGTACGCAGCAGCTGCGCATACCGGTCCACGGCATCGTCCGGATTCGCGCGCGCCAGCCGCGTCCATCCGGCGAGCAGCGCTTCCGGCAGCACGGCGGTTGCGGGCTGCGCCAGCAGTTCATCGACACTGCGCTGCGGGGTATCCAGCAGCTGCGCCCATTCCCGCAGCGGGGCGGCCTGGTTCGCAGGCAGCCGCGCGATCAACTGACGGGCAAGTGAGGTATTGTCGGCCTGCAGGGCGAGGCGGGCCCGGCGCTCCAGCAGCTCGTCCGTGATGATGCCGTGCTCCATCCCCCAGGCGTAGGCCGTGTCGCACTCCGGCACCTCGTGCGCGGTCAGCCATTGGCGTACCAGCAAAGGTCCCAGCTGCGCCGTCTGATCGGTGCCAATCCGCGCATTGAGCGCCTGGCAGCGCAGGACCTCGGTGGCGCCCGACTCGCGGTAAGCGCTCAGGAACGTGTCCCATTGCCCCCGCAGCGCCAGATTCTCCAGCCAGCTGCGACGCAGCTGCACAGCGACGGGCAGCAACCCATAGGTGGCCAGGAACCCCGCGGCGCGGCGGTCCGCCGCGATGGGATCGGAGTCGAAGGCCTGACGGATGCGCTCGGCCTGAAGATAGGGATACAGCGGATAGCTGCGCAGGGCCGGGTCATCGGTGTCGGCAGCCGCAGCCGCAGCCGCAGCCGCAGCCGCAGCCGCAGCCGTCGCCGCGCCGCTGCCCGGCCGTGCCGCGAGGGCCATGGCCTGCTGGAACTGCTCGCGCGCCACGGAGTAGTCGGGCGCCGGCGCCGCCATGGCGCGGCATTCCAGGATCAGCAGTGCGGCCAGCAGCGCAGACGGAAAACGCACCCCCTTCGTTGACATGGCCGCCAGGGTACTCACTGAGTATCCGGCACGCCAGTTACAACGTGTTAGGGCGGTGTTGTTTGGCCCCTGGTGATGCAAGAATACGCTGCGATTTTGCAAGGGAGATTTCGCTGATGCGTACCGCGATGCTGGTGAAACTGTGGGCTGAAGTGTCCCGAAACTTTCTGCCGCGTGCTGCGACGCTGCGGGAGACGGAAACGGCGCAGAACGCCTTTCTGGCCGGCGCCCTCGGTGTGTTCCTGCAGTTGGAGCAGGCCATCGAATCGCGTGATGAGGCGGTCATTGCCAGCGCCCTGAAGAGCCTGCGGCGCGAACTGGATCTGGGAATGGCACCCCGGAGGAGGGGCCGCCGCTAAAACGCGGGCAGCAGCGAAGCCATGGCAAGCAGCCCGAATGCGGTCAGCACCGTACCGCACAGGCGATTGATCAGTCTCAGGGTGCGGTCACTGATGCGAGTGCGCAGTCGCCCGATGAGCGTGGTCAACGCCAGCCACCATAGGGCAGAGCCCAACACCACACCCAGCACCAGCGCTGCGGCCGCGCTGGTGGCACCTCTCGTGCCGGGAACCATACCGTGGGGTGCCACGCCGAGTCCGGCGAACACCGCGGCGAAGCCGGGCAGCGACAGCGGATTCGCCAAGGTCAGCAGGAAGGTCGACATGAACGCCGCCGGGGCCCCGGATAAGTGCAGCGAGGGCATTCGGGCCCGTGATGGCAGCACGATGGGCGCTCGCATGAAGGTCTGCGCCCCCAGGTATAGCAGGAAGATCCCGCCTATCACCCGCAGCGCCGTCGCGTCATCGATGATCCAGCGGGCGATCACGTATAGGATGACCATGCCCGACAGCGCGTACAGGGCGTCAGCAGCCGCTGCGCCCAGGCCACCCACGAGGCCGCGGCGCGGTCCTTGAGCGAGCCTTTGGTGCATGCACAGAATCCCCACAGGCCCCAAGGGGGCAGCGATCGACAGGCCCACCAGCAGGCCTTTGACCAGAAATGAAAGTCCCACGCCAAATCTCTCCGCCACCGGCCTGCGCAAGGGTCGCCACCATATCGGGAATCCTTGGCGGGCGCATCGGGGGGTGCAGCGTGTCCGCGCCGAGCCTGCCGATGCGCATACCGGGCATCAGGGTGCGGAGGTATGCATGGCCAAACGTCAAAATGTGGTCCGCGCCGCGGATGCGGCGCTCATGGAGATGATGCCGGTCCAGCCGCCTGCCGACCGGGCGCTGGCCTTGAAACTGGTGACCAACTGCGACCTGCTGCGGGTCAAGGTGATCGCCAGGCTCCATGGTCGCAGTCTGCCGCCGGATGTGTCCTGGGCTGATTTGCTGCAGGAAGCATTCGCGCGGGTGCTGGATGGCTCGCGGGCCATTCCCCCGCATGTGCCCACGGTGGCCTTCCTGGCGGGCGTCATGCGCAGCATCAAGGCTGAGCACTGGCGCCGCCGCCGCCGCGCCACCCAGCAGCAACCGGTACTGGCCACCGAGTACCAGGTGGTCGCGCCCGAAACCGCCGAAGCCTGCGATCCGCAGCCCGACCCTGAGCGCTGGCTGATTGCCGCGCAACAGCTGGAGGCCATCGGAATGCTGTTTGCGCAGGACCCCGTGGCGTTGCAGATTATCTGCGGCCTTGGGGATGGACTGACGGCGGAGGAAATCCGGCGCACGCTGGGGATGACCAAGACGGAATATGATTCGGCGCGCAAGCGCATGCGGCGTGCACTGATTCGCGCTGGCTTGACCATGGGAGTACGGCAATGAGCGTGCGGCCTGATGTGGGGCTCGAGAGACTGATACATGGCCTCGAACAGGAGTTGCTGGAGGCGACTGACGAGGAGTTCGTGGCGGGTGCCCATGAGCTGGGCATGAATCCGGAAATGAAAGGTTCGGCAGCCTTCTTCGGCGTCAAGGATCTGAGTCCCCAGGTGCTGGCGGCATTACGCCGTGCCTATGCGGATCATCTGGCCGCGACCGCCCGCAAGACCGAGCAGGGTGACGATGCGAATCCGGCAGAGCCGGATCACTGCGGGACTTCGAAACGCAACGCCGATGCTTGAATCGACACTATAAATATCTCGTAACTGGGGCGCCCGCGGTGCGGGGCGCCTGGGCAACGGCCAGCGCCGTCATGTTCAGAATGCGCCGCACGGTCGATGAGGGCGTCAACACATGGGCCGGCGCCCCCAGACCCATGAGGATCGGACCGATCGTGGAGCCGTCGCGGTTCAGCACCTTGATGGCGTTGAAGAGAATATTGGCCGCGTCCAGATTCGGGCAGATCAGGATGTTGGCCTCACCCTTGAGGCGGCTGTCCATGAGATTGGTGTTGCGGATGGTCTGTGACAGCGCCGCATCGGCATGCATTTCGCCGTCGCATTCGATGTGCGGTGCCAACTTCGAGAAAATTTCGTAGGCTTCGCGCATGCGAGTCGCCGAGTCGCGCCTTGAGGAGCCGTAATTGGAGTGCGACAGGAAGGCGACCTTGGGAGTCAGGCCGAACAAATGGACTTCGTGCGTAGCCTGCAGCGCAATTTGCGCCAGCAGCTGGGCAGAAGGCACTTCATTCACATAGGTATCCGCGATGAACAAGGTGCGCCCATCAAGCATCAGCCCGTTGAGCGTAGCCAGGCAGGGCGCATCCGCCCGCGTTCCAATCACATCACTGATCTTGGCGAGGTGGGCATCAAAACGGCCGTGGAGTCCGCACAGCATGGCGTCCGCTTCCCCGAGCTTCACCATCATGGCCGCAATGGTGGTGGTTGAACGGCGCACGGCATTTTTGGCCGCCTCGGGGCTGATGCCGCGCCGACCCATGATGTGGTGATAGGCCTGCCAGTACTGCTTGAAGCGCGGATCATCGTCGGGATTGATCAGCTCGATGTTGTTCCCCGGGCGCAGGCGCAGCCCGGCTTTGGCGATGCGCTGCTCGACGACGGCCGGTCGGCCGATGAGAACCGGTTCGGCCAGACCATCATCAAGCGCAAACTGTGCGGCCCGCAGTGCGCGCACGTCCTCGCCTTCGGCGTACACAATGCGGCGCTTCTGGGAAGCGCGCGCGGCCGTGAATACCGGCTGCATCACCAGGCCACCGGCTGCGAACATCTGCATCAGCCGTTGGCGATAGGCATCCAGGTCCGGGATGGGGCGGGTGGCGACACCGGAGGCGGCGGCGGCGGCGGCCACGGCGGGTGCGATGCGTAGAATCAGCCGCGAATCAAAGGGCTTCGGGATGATGTAGTCGCGCCCGAAAGCAAGTTCCTGGCCCGCATAGGCGCTGGCGACCTCTTCGCTGACTTCCTCCTTGGCAAGGTCAGCAATCTGCCGCACGCAGGCCAGTTTCATCTCGGCCGTAATCCGCGTCGCACCACAGTCCAGGGCACCACGGAAGATATAGGGGAAGCACAGGACGTTATTGACCTGGTTGGGGTAGTCCGAACGACCGGTGGCGATGATGCAGTCCGGGCGCGCGGCAAGCGCAAGCTCCGGACGGATCTCCGGTTCCGGATTGGCCAGCGCCAGGATGATGGGATTGGGCGCCATCTGCTTGACCATATCCGCGGTGAGGACACCCCCCGTGGAGCACCCCAGGAACACATCCGCGCCCACGATGGCATCCGCCAGTGTACGGGCCTGCGTGCGCTGTGCGTAGCGCGCCTTGGACTCGTTGAAGGACTCCTTGCGACCGTGGTACAGCACGCCCTTGGAATCGCAGGCCAGAATGTTCTCCCGGCTCAAGCCCAGCCCCACCATCAGGTCCAGGCAGGCGATGGCGGCTGCGCCCGCGCCGGACACCACGACCTTGACGTCAGAGATCTTCTTGCCGACCAGTTCCAGGCCGTTGTGGATGGCCGCGGCGGAAATGATGGCCGTGCCGTGCTGGTCGTCGTGGAACACGGGAATGTTGACCCGCTCGCTGAGCAGGCGCTCCACTTCAAAGCACTCCGGGGCCTTGATGTCCTCCAGATTGATGCCACCGAGAGTGGGTTCCATGGCGGCGATGATGTCGACCAGCTTCTTGGGATCGTGCTCGGCGAGTTCGATGTCGAACACATCAATGCCAGCGAACTTGCGGAACAGGCAGCCCTTACCCTCCATGACGGGTTTGGCGGCGAGCGGCCCGATATCGCCGAGGCCTAGCACGGCGGTACCATTGGTGACGACACCTACCAGGTTGCCGCGTGAGGTGTAGAGCGCGGCGGTGTTCGGATCGGCCTCGATTTCCAGGCATGGATAGGCCACCCCGGGGGAATAGGCCAGCGACAGGTCGCGCTGGTTGGACAGCGGCTTGGTGGGTGCAACGGTAATCTTTCCCGGTGTCGGCAGACGGTGATAGTCGAGCGCGGCATCGGACAAGGCCTGCTCGGCGGCCGACAAAGACTGCTTCATTTTCATCCCCCTCAGGTCCGCCAATTATGCGCAAACGCAGGACGCGCTGCATCGCAACCTGAGCGTGGTCTGAGCGGATGCATGACGGATGGGAACAATATCTTATTGACTTAGCCGAACGGTTAAATAAAATCGATGGCCTTGAACTCCCTGGAATACTCCGCACTCGATCGGACCTTCCATGCGCTGGCGGATCCGACGCGACGCGCCATTCTGGTTCGACTGGCCAGCGGTCCGGCCACGGTCGGGGAGCTGGCCCAGCCCTTTGCGATGTCGCTGCCGGCGATTTCCCGCCACCTGAAAGTCCTGGCGGAGGCTGCACTGATCCAAAACCAGCGCGACGGCAAGGGCCGCCGCTGCCAGTTGCAACCGCAAGCCCTGGGAAGCGCGCGTGCCTGGCTCGATTTCGGGTGATCCTGGTCAGGCTCGGGCTTGAATTTCCGACGGCCGCGCTCTGGCCGAAGCGGTGTCAGTGATTTTCTGACACCGCATCGGACTTTCCCCTAGTCGGCGACGCGGGGTTGGCCCGTTGGGCACTGCATCACTGCTGGCTATTCTGGCCCTGGCGCGATCGGCGTGCCAGGAGAGGGAGAAGTCACCCATGTTTGGATCTGCGGCGTTCGCCAATTCAGATGCGGACAGCTCAAACCCAAGCCCCGGCAGGAATACAGTTATTGCCAGGGAGCTCAATTTGGCCGCCATGGAAGGCGACGATGAGCGCGTCAAGCAGCTGCTCGGGCAACTGCTGGTGTCGCGGAATCGTCGCAGCGACGACAAGCTGCGGGAGCAATTGACGGCGCTGGAAGACCTGTTTTACGCGATGCGCGCCATGGCGGTGACCGATGAACTCACTGGCGTCTACAACCGCCGTGGTTTTGACTGGATGGCAGGCCGACTATTGCGTCACTTGAGCCGTGAGCGTCGCGGTGCGTTGCTGATGTACGTGGATGTGGATGATCTGAAGGTGGTCAATGACACGCAAGGCCATGCGGCGGGCGACCGGCTGCTGATGGCCACCGCCCAGGCACTGCGCGCGGCCTGCGGGGAAAGCACCATCATCGGCCGCATCGGCGGCGATGAGTTCGCATTGTTGGCGAGGCAGAGCAGTGCTGAAAGCTATGATCTGCTGCGCCAGCGCATCCGCGGCGCCGTGGCAGCCTGCAATGCCAGCGGCCAGGCGCCGCCACTATCTTTGAGCGTGGGTGTTGCGGACTTCGACCCGCTGCGCCCAGCGTCGATCCTGTCGCTGCTGGATCGGGCGGATCGGGCCATGTATCTGGAGAAATTCCGCAAGGTGCCAAGTCCCCTGCGCCCGACGCACTCGGCGCCCGCGCACCCGACACCCGCGCATCTGGAGCCTGTGCAGCGGGAGGATGACTCGTCACAGACCTATGGGCCGCTGGCCGTTGGAGGCGTCAGTTGTTAGCGCCAAGACACGACGCGACATACGGTGGCTCCAGGACCGAATTGGGCCGCTGCGAACATCGCATGGACGTGAGCCTGGCCGGTTGCCTGGAAACCGCCGGTCTGCGTCCGCTGCGCGAGCGCGTCCGGATCAGAAACCTGAGCACTCATGGTGCGCGGGTCATCAGTGTTCGGCCCTGGCATGCACATGATCGTGTAAACCTCGCCGAGACGGTCGGGGATTATCATCTGGATGCCGAGGTCATCTACTGCGAGCGCCTGGCGGATAATCGCTACGCGGTAGGTCTGAAGTTCGCATCGATCGAGCACCCGCTTTCGCAGCCACATCCTCACTCACACTCGTACTGGTGAGCCTGGTCGGGGAGTTCTCAGGGCTGGAACAGTCCTTGCGCAGCCCCCCCAGGCACGCGGTGAATTCGGCACCGAACAAAAAAATCTGCGCGCTGTAATACAGCCAGAGCAACAGTGCGGCAAAGGATGCGGCGGCCCCATAGGCGGTCGGTTCAGTCGAATGCGCCAGGTAGAGGCCGATGGCCCAACGACCCACATAGAACAGGGCCGCCGTGAGCAGCCCCCCGCCCACCACCACCTTCCAAGGCAGGCGTCGAGCCGGCATATAGCGGAAAATCACGGCAAACAGGCCCGAGATCAACAGCAGCGAGAACAACAGATCAACGGCCCCAATGGTGCCGACCAGCGCCAGATGGTTCGCGGCGACATGTTGACGCAGCGTCGCAAGACAGGTCGTGACCGTCAGTGACACCAACAGCAGAAAGCCCAGTGCCAGCACGAACCCCAGCGACAGCAGCCGCCTGCGAAGCCATCCCAGGATTCCGCGACGAA
>DASXFV010000043.1:0-12725 GCA_036489445.1 Steroidobacteraceae bacterium
TCACCCGTTCGCCGCTCGTCAGCATGTATTGCTACACCTGTTACCGCTCGACTTGCATGTGTTAGGCACGCCGCCAGCGTTCAATCTGAGCCAGGATCAAACTCTTCACTTGAAGATTTTGAACATCGAAATGAATGGCTCGAAAAAACTCATTGCTGGACTTTTTCGGTCACTCGGTCATCTGCACTCTTCGAGGCATTGACGCGAGTCCCCACACAAGTTACCTGCCGAATTTTTAAAAAGCATCCTGGTCGCTGTGGGCCAGGAGGTGTTCCCTTTGAAGGGGGGCGAAGTATAAGCGCTTAACGCCTTCCGTCAACCCCTTTTTTGGGCCTCGTTTTGCGTCACTTTGCGGCTCTCGCCGCAGGCGCCGATCAACTCGAGGCCGCGCAGTATAGCCAAGGACTTTGGACTGTCAACGCAGTGTCACAAAAAAACTTATGCGTAGCTGCTGGCGTGCAAAGCCGCCGTAAAAACAGCCGTTTACACCGCTTGGGGGCGTTTCCGTCCGGCCCATAGGCAGTGCCGATGGAATTTGCGCCAACAGGCCGGCGCACCGGAGCGGACGGCAGTAGTGGCCCCTGTGTCTGGGCCAATTTCCCTGCGGCTTTGCCGGTGCCAGACGGACCGAATGTGCGCTGCGGCAAGCGCTGACAGCGGCGGCCGCGGACCCCGCACCAGGACTCCTGCCTGGCCAGCGTGCGGTCCGTAGCGAGGCCCCTGAACCTTAAGCTTAACCATTACGCCCCGACCCACTTGACCCGGAATCCGGAGGCCGCAGCCGAACCTGTAGCCTGACTACGCCACTGTGACCACCTGCACCCGGGCGTAGCGCCGCGTACCCACCTGCAGCACATGATCGGCGCCCGCGTGCAGCGTCAGGCCGCGGTCGCTGACGCGGATTCCATCCAGCTTCACTGCCCCCTCGTCGATCTTGCGATTGGCCTCCGAGGTGCTGGCTGCCAGGCCCGCGGCCTTCAATACGTTCGCCATGCGCAACCCGGCGGCACCCACCGCAATCACGACTGGGACCAGGTCCGTCGGCACCGCCTTGTCACTGACGCGGGAGGTGAAGCCCTGCTGCGCCGCCTGCGCCGCCGCACTGCCGTGGAAGCGGGCCGTGATTTCCGCAGCGAGCTCGAGCTTGATGTCGCGGGGATTACGACCCTGCGTCGCCGCCGCGCGCAGACCCGCGATGTCGGCCAGGCTGCGGAAGCTCAGCAGCTCGTAGTAGCGCCACATCAGATCATCGGATATCGACATGATCTTGCCGAACATGGAGTCCGGCGCCTCCGCAACGCCGATGTAATTGCCCAGCGACTTCGACATCTTGTTGACGCCGTCGGTGCCCTCGAGCAGCGGCATGGTGATCACCACCTGCGGCTCCTGGCCATACGCCTCCTGCAGCGAGCGGCCGACCAGCAGATTGAACCTCTGGTCGGTGCCACCCATCTCCACATCGGCCTGCAAGGCCACGGAGTCGTAGCCCTGCACCAGCGGGTACAGGAATTCGTGGATGGCAATGGGTTGGCCGGCCTTGTGACGCTTGCCGAACTCATCGCGCTCCAGCATGCGCGCCACCGTGTAGTGGGTGGCGATCTTCACGAAATCCGGAGCCAGCATGTTCGAGAACCAGCGTGAATTGAACTCGATGCGGGTACGCTCAGGGTCCAGGATCTTGAACACCTGCGCCTGGTAGGTGACCGCATTGGCCTGCACCTGCTCGGGTGTGAGAGGCGGGCGGGTCGCATTGCGCCCCGTCGGATCCCCGATCAACCCGGTGAAATCCCCGATCAGGAAGATGACCTCGTGCCCCAGCTGCTGGAACTGGCGCATCTTGTTCAACAGCACAGTGTGGCCGAGATGCAGGTCCGGCGCGGTGGGATCGAACCCCGCTTTGATGCGCAGCGGACGCTGCTGCCCCAGCTTGGCGATGAACTCCGCCTCGGGCAGCACCTCGTGTGTGCCACGCTTGTATTCGGCCAGGATCGCGCTCAGCTGATCGTTACCTTCCACCTTGGTTCTCATTACACTGGAAACATGCAAGTCTAATCGATGCCCTGGCTGGAAGTTGTGCCGAACAAGATGCCGAAATTCCTGACTCACCGAATCCTGCTGCCAACCCTGGTGCTGGTCGCAGTCGCAATCGGGGCCCTGCTGCTGCGTGCCCTCCTGACGCCGAACGGTGCGGCGCCGCATGCCCTCACCACAGTGGCATCCGGCAGTTCCGCGGCCAGCGAGACTCCCGCCCGGCTGGCCGCATCGGTCCTGAAGCCCACCACCCAGGAGCTCTCCACGATCCGCATCATTGTCAGCCGCAATGACACGCTGGAGCACATCTTTCGCCGTCTGGCCCTGAGCCTGTCGGATCTGGCCTCGCTGCGCAGCCTGCCGGGCATCCGCGCTCACCTGGACCGGCTGCGGCCGGGAGAAACCCTCACCCTGACCTCCCGGTCCGGGAGCCTCGTGGGCCTGAAACGACGGCTCAATATTGATCAGACCCTGCAAGTTGACCGGGTGCAGGCGGGCTTCACGGCCAATGTGCTGCAAAACCCGCTGGCCACACGCACCCGAACCATCAGCGGCAGCATCGACTCCTCGCTGTTCGAATCGGTCAGCAGTGCCGGCGGCCACGATCAGACGGCACTCGGTCTTGCCGACATCTTTGGTTACGATATCGACTTCGTCCTCGACATTCGCCCGGGCGACACTTTCACGGTCACCTACACAGAGGTCCTCCAGGACGGCAAGTACCTGCAGGACGGCCCGATCCTGGCAGCGCGCTTCGTCAACCAGGGCAAGGAATATCTGGCCGTGCGCTATGTGGGCCCTTCGGGCAACGCTGATTATTACTCGCCGCAGGGCAGGAGCCTGCACAAGGCCTTCCTGCGCGCGCCCCTGGAATTCACACGGGTAAGCTCCCCCTTCAACCTGCATCGCATGCATCCCATCCTCAACACCATTCGCGCCCACAAGGGCGTGGACTACGCCGCCCCGATTGGGACGCCGGTGCGCGCGGCGGCCGATGGTCGCGTGCTGTTTGCGGGAGTCCGCGGCGGCTATGGCAATCTGGTGGAGCTGGACCACTCCCGGGGAATCACCACGGTTTACGGGCACCTGTCGCGTTTCGCGCACGGGCTGCATGCGGGCGAACATGTCACCCAGGGACAGGTCATCGCCTACGTCGGCATGACGGGACTGGCGACCGGACCGCACCTGCACTACGAATATCGCGTGAACGGTGTGTTCAAAAATCCCCAAACCGTCAAATTCCCCGAGGCGCTGCCCATCGATGGGCCATTGCGCGCGGACTTTCTAGCCAAGGCAGCCCCGCTCCTGGCCTCACTGAATCCGCCCCCGCCACCGACCCTGGTATCACGCTGATCGATGCGGCCCGGCGGACCGGTTGCCCTATGGCGATGCAGCATGGAGCCTTCAATCCCCGAGTCTGTCCGTGTATGGTTGGCGGGTGGATGTCCCGGACCTCAAGGCGCCTAGCTGCTACATAAATCGTGAACTCTCGTTCCTGGAGTTCAACCATCGCGTGCTGGCGCTCGCTTTCGATGACTCGCTGCCATTGCTGGAACGGCTGAAGTTTCTGTGCATTTCTTCGGGCAACCTGGATGAGTTTTTTGAGATCCGCGTTGCCGGTCTCAAACATCTGCAGGAACTGGGCAAGACCCAGCAGACCCCCGATGCGTTGTCGATTCCAGAACAGCTGGCCGGCATCCATGCTCGCGCACTGCACCTGTGCACCGAGCAGTACCGCTGCCTCAATGAGATCCTGTTGCCGAGACTGTCGCATGCCGGGGTGGCCCTGCAGTCGCGCTCGGCCTGGACCCCGAAAACCCGGCGCTGGTTGGAAAAGTATTTCGCGAACGAAGTTGAACCGGTTTTGAGCCCGCTGGGTCTGGATCCCGCCCGACCCTTCCCGCGCATCCAGAACAAGAGTCTGAACTTCATCGTGCACCTGGTAGGCAAGGACGCCTTCGGCCGCGACAGCGAACTGGCCATCGTGCAGGCGCCGCGCTCGCTGCCGCGCGTCGTCCCGTTGCCCGATGATGCGCCGGGCCAGCCGCGCGGATTCGTACTGCTGACCAGCATTGTGCAGGCCTTCGTGCAGCGGCTGTTTCCCGGCATCGAGGTCAAGGGGTGCTACCAGTTTCGGGTCACCCGCAACAGCGACCTGTTCGTCGATGAGGAAGAGATCGACGATCTGCGCCGCGCCCTGGAGGGCGAGCTGGCTCATCGGCGCTACGGTGCTGCCGTACGTCTAGAAACCGCGCGCGACTGCCCCAGGGAGATGATCAATTTTCTGCTGCAGCAGTTCGCGCTCGAGGAAGTGGACTTGTATCGCATGCCGGGCCCGGTCAACCTGAATCGTCTATCGGCGCTCTATGAGCTTATCCAGCGGCCGGATCTCAAGTACCCGCCGTTTACCCCCGGGCTGCCGCGACGCCTGGCCAGCACCACCGATCTGTACTCGGTGATCCGTCACAAGGACGTGCTGTTGCAGCATCCGTTCCAGAGTTTCATGCCGGTCATGGACTTCGTACGCCAGGCGGCACAGGACCCGCAGGTGCTGGCCATCAAGCAGACCCTGTACCGCACCGGCCATGAATCGCCGGTGGTGGATGCACTGGTGGCTGCCGCGCAGGCGGGCAAGGATGTGACCGTGATCGTCGAGCTGCGCGCGCGCTTTGATGAGGAAGCCAACATCGAGCTGTCCAACCGGCTGCAGGAAGCCGGCGCCCACGTCATGTACGGCGTGGTGGGCTTCAAGACTCACGCGAAGCTCACCCTGATCGTGCGCCGCGAGCCGGACGGCATCCGCCGCTACTGCCACCTGGGCACCGGCAACTACCATCCGCGCACTGCCCGCGCCTACACCGACTATGGCCTGTTCACCTGCGACCGCGACATCGGCCAGGATGTGCACGAGATTTTCCTGCAGCTGACCAGCCTGACGCAGACACCAAAGTTGAGCCGCCTGCTGCAGTCACCCTTCACCCTGCATGCCGGGATGATCGCGCGCCTGGAGCGCGAGGCGGATCACGCCCGCGCCGGCCGGGTCGCGCGCGTCATCTGCAAGATGAATGCACTGGTGGATCCGCAAGCGATTGAGGCGCTGTATCGCGCCTCGGGGGCCGGGGTCAAAGTCGAGCTGATCGTGCGCGGCATCTGCGCGCTGCGCCCAGGCCTGCCCGGTGTCTCGGACAACATCACCGTACGCTCGGTGATCGGCCGCTTCCTGGAACACTCACGGGTGTTCTACTTTGAGAATGGCGGGGAGCCGGAACTGTTCTGCGCCAGCGCCGATTGGATGGAGCGCAATTTCTTCCGGCGGGTGGAGATCGCCTTTCCGGTACAATGCGACTCACAACGTGAACGCATTCTGCGCGATCTGCACCTGTACCTGGCAGACAACACGCAGGCCTGGCTGCTGCGCCCCGATGGCAGCTACATGCGCGCTGAGGCCGGATCCGACCCGCACGTGTGCGCGCAGAAGCAATTACTGGAGCGTTACGCGGCCGGTCACAGCACCGGTTGAATCAGGCGCCGGATCGCGCCTGGCTTCAGGCGCGTGAGGTACTGAACACCCGCAGCCGAAAGCCGTGCGGCTTCAGGTGATCAATCTCCTGCTGCAGATCCGCGGTGGTCAGCGGATGTTCGCGCAGCCAGCGCGCGGGGAACTTCACTTCCAGGCTGCGGGGTGTGGCGGCGAGCTGGATATCCGGCAGCGCCGCGGGACTGCGACCCCGATGCAGCAGCACCGCCAGTCGCAGCAACACGATCAGATACACGGCGCTGCGGTCCCAGGGCGGAATCAGCTCTTCAAGGCCTTCCAGCGTCAGCTTGCGCCGATGCCCACCGATCAGCCGCGCCAGCAATCGCTGCTCTTCGCGCGAGAACCCGGGCATATCCGCGTTCTCGGTCAGGTAGGCGCCATGGCGGTGGTAGCCGTTGTGCGAAACATCCAGGCCCATCTCATGCAGGCGCGAGGCCCATTTGAGGCCCAGATCCGCCAGCGGATCGGTGAGCTTCCAGGCCGCGCGCGTGGCCTCCAGGAATTGCAAGGCAGTGGCCTCTACGCGTTCGGCCTGTGCGAAGTCCACGTGATAGCGGCGTTGCATGGCGCGCACGGTACGCTCGCGGGCATCCTCGTCGGTGAGTCGCCCGACCATGTCGTACAGCAACCCCTCGCGCATCGCGCCGTCAGCGATGCGCAGCTCCTTGAGCTCCAGCACGCTCAACACTTCCATCAGGATGGCGAGCCCACCGGGGAATACCGCCCGCCGATCCTCGGTCAAAGTGGCAAAGCGCAGTTCGCGGACATGTCCGGCATCACCGATGTGGCGGAAGACCTTCTCCAGGCCTGCCACCGTGATGGCCGTAGCGGTCGGATCCAGCTCCCGCACCACATCCCCGATGGCGCGCACCGTGCCGGAACTGCCGTAGGAGGTCTGCCAACCGCGGCGTCGATAGGCCGCCTGAATGGGCTCGAGCTCCAGGCGTGCCGCCACGCGCGCGCTGTTCAGCCGCTTCACCGACAGCTTGCCGTCACTGAAGAACCGCTCACTCAAGGAGACGCAGCCCATCTGCAGGCTTTCCAGCTCCAGGGGCTCAGTGCCCTCGCCGATGATCAGTTCGGTGCTGCCGCCACCAATGTCGCACACCAGGCGCCGACCAGGCTCTGTCGGTACCGTCTGTGCCACGCCGGAGTAGATCAGGCGCGCCTCTTCCATACCCGAAATGATTTCAATGGGATGTCCGAGGGCCTCACGGGCACGCTCCAGGAAGGCCTGCTTGCGCCGTGCGCGCCGCAACGCATTGGTGCCCACCACCCGGACGCTGTCGGCGTGCATGTCGCGCAGCCGTTGTCCGAAGCGCTCCAGGCAGGCCAAGGCGCGCGCAGCCACATCCTTGTCGATACGCCCGTTTTCCTCCACCCCGGCACCCAGCCGCACCATCTCGCGCAGCCGGTCCATGATGACGATCTGGCCGTGGATGTAGCGCGCGACGACCATGTGGAAACTGTTGGATCCCAGGTCGACTGCCGCGAGGATGTCAGGAACAGGATTGGCGGCCATGCGCGATCGCGGCAGGGAAGCGAAGGATAGAGCGGCCGCAGACTGTGCTAGTTGCGGTCGCGCGGCCATCAGGCCGTGAAAGAGGATCCACACCCGCAGGTGGTGGTGGCGTTGGGATTGCGGATCACGAACTGCGCCCCATCCAGCCCTTCGCGGTAGTCGATTTCGGCGCCCATCAGATACTGCACGCTCATGGGATCGACCAGTAACCGCACGCCCTGGTTCTCGACACACAGGTCCCCGTCCTGCAGGGTCTCATCGAATTCAAACCCATAGCTGAGTCCCGAACAGCCGCCCCCCTGCACATATACCCGCAGCATCAGCTTCGGATTGGCCTCGGCGCGGATCAGGTCCCCGACCTTGCGGGCGGCCGCGTCAGTGAAAACGAGCGCAGCCGGCGCGTCATGCTCGGCATGCAGCCCAGCGGGCGCCTGGGTGGCGGAAACGGTCGTGGTCTCGGACGAAGCACTCATCAAATTTGTCCTGCAGCTGCCATGGGGCAGATATGGGTACCCGGACAGTGTATGCCAAGGGGTGGCTGGGGCAAAATCAGCCTGCGCGGCCCTCCTCAGGCGGGCGCACGCACCTGAACCAAAGTACCGGTGATTTCAGCCCCGGCAGCCGATTCGATCATGCCATACTGGACATTGCCGAGCACCCGGGCGCTGGGCCCGAGCGCCACCTTGCCCGTGGCCTGGACATTCCCGCGGACCACTCCGTTGACGGTCACATGCGTGGCCACCACCCCGCCATCGACGACGCCGTTCTCGCCGACGGACACGGTGGACTCCCCCGGGCCATAGGCGCGCACCCCGCCGAACACATGCCCGTCGATATGCAGTCCACCGCAGAAATCCACATCGCCGTGGACGCGGGCGGAGGCCCCGATGAGGATGTCGACGCGACTTTGCGTCCGGGATTCACGGTTGAACATCGACCCTCCAGGGGAAATTCTGGGTGCCAGGGGTGCCATTGGCCCGGCGGTCGCGCAAGGTGACCTCGATCGTGGTCGGATGAAAACCCGCAGGCAGTGCGATCTGGTAGTCCAGCGCCTGGTAGTAGCGGAAGCTGACCGCGCCCTGAGGTGCGGCGCTGCTGCCCTCCACGGAGCTTGCGGTCCCATTCAACTGGCCCATGACCCGGACGCCCACATTGCCGGTCACCGTGGCATCGGGCTTGCCGCCCTGCATGAGCGTCAGGTGCGCCACGAAGTGATCGGCAACGCCAGCGCTGGTGATCCGCAGCTGCTGCACCTGCAGGGAAGTGCCGGTGCTGGAGGCCGGCGCGATCACGCCGCGGTACACCGCGAGTTCCTGCCGATCCCGATCGATCTGGGCCTGCAGCTGCGCGAGTTCCTGGCCGACCTCCTGGTGCTCGCGCGCCGCCCCTGCCTGCAGCGTCTGCAGCTGCGCCAGCTGCGCATGCAGGTCCTGGATCTGGCCGTTCAAGGCCTTGATCGAGCGCTGATGCGCGCTGCGTTCCTGGCTCACGCGGGCGCGGTCGAAGCCGGCGCGATAGCGGCCGAACTCGAACACCACATACAGCGCAAACAGTCCAATCAACAGCGTCGCGATTCGCAGCAGCAGTGTGCGCACCGGCGTATGACGGTGGACGACGAATTTATCAGTCGGATCGGCCATGAATGACGGCCTGATGCTTATTCCGGCCGCGCAGCCGGCTCGCGCAGCGGTGGCTCCTGCGCGGTCAGCTGCTCCCACCAGGCAGGTAGCGGCGGGGCCCCCTGCGGAAACGCCAGGGCGGCAAGTTCAGTCAGCATCCGCACGTAAACCGGACGCTTGAAGAACACGACCTCACGCACCGGTTCCCACCAACCCGACCAGCGCCACTTGTCGAACTCCGGCTCATCGGTAGCCGTGAATGCGAAGTCCGCGGCGCCGGTGCGCAGCCGCAACAGGAACCAGCGCTGCTTCTGGCCAATGCACAGCGGCAGCTGATCGCGGCGCACGTAGCGGGCGGGCAATCGATAGCGGATCCAGTCCTGGGTCGAGCCGACCAGTTCCACATCCTGGAGCGTCAGTCCGATCTCCTCATGCAGTTCGCGGTACAGCGACTGTTCGGGCGCCTCGCCGGTCTGCATGCCGCCCTGGGGAAACTGCCAGCCCCCGCCACGGGCCCTGCGGCCCAGGAACACGGATCCGTCGCCGCGCATCAGGACGATGCCGACGTTGGCGCGGAACCCTTCATTGTCGATGATGTCACTCATGCCGTTGGTGCGTGAAGTCTGCCACAATGACCTGTCACTGAGGTCCTCGAATGGCCGGGTCTGCACACCGCAGGCTGCGCGCGGCAGCCGTGCTGCTCGCCGCCGCCTTAGTTCTGGTGCTGTCGCTGATGTGCGGCAGCACGCTGTCCAGTCCGCTGCAGGTGCTGCACGCGCTGGGGGGCAGCGGTGATCCTCTCACCCGTGCCATCGTGCTGGAACTGCGGCTGCCACGACTGTTGAACGCCTTGGGCGTAGGCAGCCTCCTGGCGCTGACCGGCGTCGCCCTGCAGGCCCTGTTCCGCAACCCCCTGGCCGATCCCTACATATTGGGTGTGTCCGGCGGTGCTGCCTTCGGGGCCATCTGTGCCATGGCCGTTGGCCTCGCCGCCCTCGCGGTGCAGGGAGCCGCCGCTGCCGGTGCGCTGGTCACACTGGTGCTGGTGTGGGCATTGTCCCGCCGGGCTGGGGCCACCCGGGTGTTGCTGACCGGCGTGGCCGTGGCCAGTGTCTGTGGCGCGCTCGTGACCCTGGTACTGACCAGCGCCGATGAGAGTCGCGTGCGCAGTATGGTGTTCTGGCTCGCCGGAGATCTGTCCTGGGACACTCATCCGACGCTTGGCCTGGGCCTGGCGGCAATCGCCGTGGTCGCAGCGATGCTGCTGGCGCGCCCGCTGAATGTGCTGGCGACCGGGGATCTGCGCGCGCGCAGCGTGGGATTGGACGTCCCGGTGTGGCGCGCTCTGGTATACGGCATTGCCGCGGTACTGACGGCGATCGCGGTGGTGAGTGCCGGCACCATCGGCTTTGTCGGCCTGATCACTCCGCACTTCGCCCGGCTGCTGTTTCGCACCCATGATCACCGCATCATCGCCCCCGCTGCGGCAGTGCTCGGCGGGACGCTGCTGGCGCTGGCCGATCTGATCGCCCGCACCGTGGCGGCGCCACGCCAGTTGCCGGTCGGCGCCATCATGGCCGTAGCCGGCACCCCATTGTTCCTGTTGCTGCTGCGGCAGGCGCGGGCGCGATAGCGTTCAGCTCACCACCGTGCTCGAAACCGTCACGCAGTTGCGGCCCGCGGCCTTGGAGCGGTACAGGGCCGCATCCGCATCGGCAATCAGGCGCTCGGCCAGCGACTGCAGATCGCGGGAACCCTGCACCGGGCCGGCCACTGCGACCCCGATGGACAGCGTGATCTTCACGGTGACATCGGGATTGACCAGCACCGGCGTCCTGCTCACCGTGCCCAATACGCGGCGCGCCAGCGCTTCAGCTTCACGTACATGCCCGCCGGGCAGCACGATGGCAAACTCATCACCGCCGAAGCGGGCGCCCGTGTCACTCATGCGGATCTCCCCATCGATGCGCCGGGCGACTTCGCGCAACACCGAATCCCCCGCCAGGTGGCCGTAAGCGTCATTGATGCGCTTGAAGTGATCGACGTCGATCATCAGGCACGCCACGGTGATCTGGTGGCGCTGCGCGCGGGCCAGCTCCTCGCGCAGCCTTGCGTGCATGTAGCGTCGATTGTGGAAACCGGTCAGAAAGTCGGTGAGGCCGCTGCGTACCAGGCGGGCGCGGTTGACCGCGTTCTCCAGACAGATGGCCGCAATGATTCCCAGGTGCGCCAGATAGTCGCTGGCCAACTCCGGCGTGAAACGCCTGGCATCGCGCGAACCGAAGACCAGCACGCCGTCGAGCTGCTCGCCGCGGCGCAGGGGCAGCAGTGCGAGGCTCGCGATGGCTCGCGACTGCGGCATCAGCAGGGCGTGTTCGCTGTCGCGAAACGCCCCCAGCCAGGGATGCTCGAGGTTCGCCAGCTGCGGCGCCAGGGCGAGCAGCGAATCAACGAATTGCACGCCGCGGGCACCGGAGGACGCCGGCTCGTCCGCCAGCAGGTGACGCATCTCATGATGCGGGTCCTGCAGGAACAGCGACACGGCATCCAGCTGAAAGGACTTGCGCAGTCCGAACTGCAGCAACTCGATGAGCTGAGGCAGCGCGTTCGCCCGCAACAAGGTGAGCTCCCGCTCCTGGGTCTTGCGCCGCACCTCGTCATTGCGCTGGGCGGCGGCAGTCAGTTCCGCGAGCTTCTGCAGCAGCTCGCGATGCTCGCGCTCCAGGCGCTCGGGGCTGTGTGCCACGGAGCCGTTCAGGCGCGCCGCTCGGTGACGCTGCGTCGGTCTTCCAGGTACGCGCGACCGCGGGTCATCAGCGCCACAAAGGCGTCATGGTCCTGAGACAGCACCGCAGTGCGGATGCGCTCCACCGCCTGCGCCAGGGCTTCGAGTGGCTCGGCGCCAAAATCATTCAGACTCTGAATCTCATAGTAGAGATCCGGACTTTCCTGCGCCACGCGCGTCGCCACATCCAGCTGCGAATCAAACGTCGTGCTCGACATTTCGGCGAGTCGCGGCGCCGCCTCGCCGCTGTTCGCCAGCACTGTAAAGAAGGCGATGTTCAGCGCGTGAGAAAGTCCCAGGATGTAGGCCGTCAGACGGTCATGCTCATCCAGGCTGGTCACGACCTGCTCAACCATGGTGGCGGCGAACAGTTCGCGAACCTTCTGCAGCGCGGCCGCGCAGCCCAGATCCACAAATACGACATGCCGGCCGGAGAGCAATTCCGTATCCGGTCCGAACATCGGATGGATGGAGGTGACCTGACAACCATGGGATTTCAGGGCCTGCAGACCCGTGCGCAGCGGCGATTTCAACGAACCCAGATCGAAGATGATGCCAGGCGGGCGCAGCAGCGCCAGCTCGCGCAGGATGGCGCCAGTTGCCCCCAGGGGCGTGGCGACCACGATGTAGTCATACACGGCAAGATCCGCATGGTGCCAATCCGAGATGGCGGCATATCCGGGCGGCGCACCGGCCGGATCAGACACGTCTACCGAAAACCCCTGGGACGCCATGAAATCAACGAACCAACGGCCCATCTTGCCGCTGCCGCCGATCACCAGCGCGCGATGACCGGAGCCGGCCCCGGTGGCGGCGACACTGATCTGCTCCTGGGTGGCCAGGGAGGAGCGGATCAGCATGCGCATCAGATTCTCGGCCAGGTCCGCGGACACCCCCAGCCCCTCGGCAGCGCTGCGCGCGCCCAGGATGACCGTGCGCTCGCGCTGATAGTCGCGGGTGGGGTGGCCGGTTTCGCGTTTCACGCGGGCCACTTCACGGCTCACACGCTGGCGCTCGGCCACCAGGACCAACAGCTGGTGGTCCAGGTCGTTCAGGCCGCGGCGCAGTTCATCAAGGGTCACGTCTGTGCGGGTCATGGTCTGGCTTTCGGTTGCTGGATCCTCAGTTTTACGGGTGCAGCGCAGGCGCTGCAAGCGTCCTGCAGACGGCTTACCATTGCCGCATGAGCGAACCGTCTTCCGAAATCCTCGGCAATCCCCTGCCAGGGGA
>DASXFV010000085.1:0-2991 GCA_036489445.1 Steroidobacteraceae bacterium
CCACGGCAGAGCGGTCGCACCTCGCGTGACGGTGCGCAACATGTTGCCTTCGGCGTTATCAACCGCCTCGGCCTCTGCGACATTATCTCTTTCGCGGCTCAATATCCCACTCCGCACGATCGCTGTGTACGCTTCGCGCCCGCCGTCACCGACGTCCACGCAACACTCGCTACAGGGCGGCTCGCTACTGCCTTACCCTCGCCGGACTTTCACCGGCTGGAACGCGCCAGCTTCGCCTGGCGCATTGATAATGAAGAGCGTTTTTCGCTCACTGGCGCGGCGCACGAACCTCCCTGAGGGTCACCCAAGTTGGGAGCCGCGCCGGTGAGCGAAAAACGGGTTGGACTAAACCGCCCCCCGACTGGGCTATGGGCGTTTAACACCGCCGGCCGCCCTGCCTGTGCAGGGTGGGGACATCTGGACGGCGGTTTTCGACCTCGCACAGTGCCGATTGGGACCCAGCGGCGTTACCGCGGGTCGGCGCTGGGTGCGTGGCGGCGGGTTGAGTGTGTCCTGAGACGCCGTTGAGTGCGTTACGGCCACGATGTCCCGCCGCCGATCCGGCGGGTTGCTCAGCTTTACATGGCGGGGGCGCCGGTCGGAGATCATGATGTATCCGGAATCGATTGGCAGATGCCCGGCCGTGCGATGCAGCCGATCACCACCATCATGCCGGTGCGGCAATGCGGACATTGGTGCAGTGCGCTCCCGGTCAGGGCTTCGTAACGGTCGCGGTAGTCGGCAGGTGGCTCGGCCGGTGCCACTGGTGCCATCCGGAGCAGTTCCCGGCAGCGCTCAAGCTTCCGCGCCCGATGGCAGTTGCCGAGGAAGCCGTAGTACCGGATGCGATGAAACCCATCCGGCAGCACATGGATCATGAACCTGCGGATGAACTCGCCGGCCTGCAGGCTCATCGTCTTCTGCTTGTTGCCGTTCCGATAATCCTTCCAACGGAAGCGGACCTTGCCCTCATCCATGGACACCAGGCGGTTGTTGGAGATGGCGACCCGGTGGGTGTACCGCCCGACATAGTCGAGAACCTGGGCTGGCCCGGCAAAGGGCCGTTTGGCATACACCACCCACTCGGTGTCACGGACGGGGGCAAGATGACGCCGGAACGCCGCAGGCTCATGCAGATGACGATGCGCGGAGAAGAAGTTCAGTTCCCCGTTGGCGAATGCCTTCTCCAGGTAGTGCAGAAACAACCCGCGGAACATCCGTGACAGCACCCGGACCGGCAGAAAGAACCCCGGTCGGCAGGAGACCCAACGCCTGCCATCCGGCGCGATCCCGCCCCCCGGCACCAGGCAGTGAAGATGGGGGTGATGCAGCAGGTTCTGTCCCCAGGTGTGCAGCACAGCCAGGAAGCCGATCTCTGCCCCCAAATGCTTCGGGTCTGCGGCGATGGTGCGCAGCGTCTCCGAGGCCGCGCGGAACAGGATGTCGTAGACCGCGGTCTGGTTCTGGAAGGCGATGGTGGCGACCGCCTCGGGTACGGTGAACACCACGTGGAAGTAGGGCACGTCGAGCAATTCCGCCTGGCGGTCCGCAAGCCACTGCGCACGGGCGAGACCCTGGCACTTCGGACAGTTCCGATTGCGGCAGGAGTTGTAGGCGATGCGTTGATGGCCGCAGTCGCCACAGCGCTCCACGTGGCCGCCGAGTGCCGCGGTGCGACAATGCTCGATCGCCAGCATGGCGCGCCGCCGCGCGCCGGACAGCGAGGCGCCATGTTGGTCGCGGAAAGCTGGACCGAAGCGGCGGAATACATCCGCCACTTCCAGCCCCTCGCGTGCCACGGAACCCGCGCGTCAGGCGGGCACGAGGTCCGGCGTGGTTGGCGGAACGGCGTTCAGAGATTCAAGTGGGCTGGCGGTGGCGCACACCTTGCTGGTGGCAATCATGAGATACTGAGCCGTGGTGCTCAGGTTGCGATGGCCCAGCAGCAACTGGATGGTACGCAGGTCAGTGCCTGCCTCCAGCAGGTGTACGGCGAAGGCGTGCCGCAGTGAATGCGGCGCAACCGGTTTGCCGATCCCGCACTGCGCCCGCACCTCGCGGCAGGTGCGGTTGATGGTGAGCGGATGCACCGGCCGCCCGGGTCGGTTACCAGGGAACAGCCATGCGCCGGGCCGAGTGCGCTTCCAATAGTCGCGCAGCAGTTCGAGCAATCTGGGCGACAGCATCACATAGCGGTCTTTACGACCCTTACCCTGCTCGACCCGGATGACCATGCGCCGGCTGTCGATGGCGTCGGGCTTGAGGCAGACGGCTTCGGAGATTCGCAGACCGGTCGCGTAACAGACGGTCAGGATCACGCGGTGCTTCAGATTGTCCACAGCGGCCAGGAAGCGCGCCACCTCGTCCTGGCTCATCACCACAGGCAGCTTCTTGGCTTGCTTGCCAGCAGGGATGTCGTCCTCAACAACCCACGGACGCTTGAGGGTGACGGTGTAGAAGAACCGCAAGGCTGAGACTGTGACGATGATCGAACTGGCTGCGAGACGCCTGTCGTTGGTGAGATGGAGCAGATAGGTCCGGATCTCGGCTGGCCCAAGACGTTCCGGTGATTGGCGAAAGTGGAGGGCGAACCGGCCAACCTGTTCGGCATACACGCGCTGCGTGTTCAGGGTCAGATTGCGTATCTGCATGTCCTCGATCATGCGCTGGCGAAGCGGACTCATTGGCGGCTCCTGTGTGAGATGAACGGCGCCACATGGCGCCGCTGCATCGTCACCCGACGGAGTCGTCAGACTAGGGAAATGCGCTCGGCCGCTGCCTCTAGACGGATCCTGTCAAATTGAGAATACGTCGATCAAATCAAAGAACTACCGCGAAGCGGTTTAGTCCAATGTCCTCTACCAGAGGTGTCGGGCTGAATCGGTTGTGGCGCTCGCGTGCAAGACAGCCGGAAGTCGGCTAGAATTCCCGATGTGGTGGCGTGTCTCAAAAGGGGACTGGATCTGCCATGAAAGGGAGGGAAATCGGATG
>DASXFV010000046.1:0-3998 GCA_036489445.1 Steroidobacteraceae bacterium
GCATCCCCGGCAAACTCACCAGAACCAAGGTCTTCACCACAGCCACTTTGCGCCCTCAACCGCACGCAAGTGCTTGAATGTCCGACACCCGAGGCCTGCCAGACCCCCAGAATCGAGGCCGAATCCGCGAAGCCGGGCTAGGGCCTATCCTGCACTAGCATTTGGCATCGAGCGCCAGAAAGCCGCTGATCTCGCGGCCGAAGCGCTTGATATCGATTAGAAAGGAATCGTGTCCCTCGATGCAATCCAGCGGCGCGTAGTGCGTATCCGTGCCGGCGTCGGTGAAGGCCTGCGCCAATGATGCCTGCTCTGCAATAGAGAACAGCATGTCGGATTCGACACCAATGATCAGTGCCCGCTTCACTTGGGAACGTTTCAGTACGGCAGGAATGCTCTCTCCGTGCACAGCCAGGTCAAAGCGATCCATGGCCCGCGACAGGTACAGGTAGCAGTTGGGATCAAACGCGCGCACGAAACGGCGCGCATGCAGCTCCAGATAGCTCTGCACCGCGAATTCCGACCCAAATGCATCCTCCTCAGGCATCGGCGGCGTCGCCGCCGTTCGTCCGAAGCGTTCCACCCATTCGGCCGCTGAGCGGTAGGTCATCATTCCCAGCTTGCGCGCAATGCGCATGCCGGTCTCCGGTGGCCGCTCGGCGGTGTACTGGCCGGCCTTGAAGTCCGGATCGCGCAGAATGGCTTCGCGCTGGATGGACCGCAGGGCGATGGCGAAGGGGGTGGCCGCCGCAGTGCCGGAAATACTGATCAGATTGCGGGCCGCACCGGGGAACAGAGCCGCAAAGGCCAGCACCACCATGCCGCCCAGGGAGGGTCCCACAACCGTGTGCGCGCGCTCGATCCCTAAGGACTTCAGGGTCTCATAGCCGCCCCGCGCGATGTCCTCGACCGCCAGGTCCGGGAAGGAGATGCGATAGGGCGCCCCGGTGGCGGGGTTCACGGACAGCGGGCTGGTGGAACCGAAGGCACTGCCCAGGGAATTCACGCACACCACGAACAGCTCATCGGTGTCGATGGCCAGGCCGGGTCCGATGATGCCCTCCCACCAGCCCGGAGCCGGGTTGGCGTCCGAGGACCGGGCATGAGCGGGTGGGGACAGGCCAGTGAATAGCAGAACAGCATTGTCTCGCTGCTGATTCAATTCCCCCCAGGTTTCATATGCAATGTATCCTTCACGCAACATTCCCCCCTTCCACATAGGAAAAGGATCGGGCAGCGCGGCAAACCGGCGCGCATCGAATACCGTGCTGGTATCGCTGCCGGAGGAGTCCGCGGGCCGTGAGAGTTCAGGGCTCCGGGTCGCCACCGTCATTGATTCCTTCAAACAGGGGTGTAGAGAGATAGCGCTCGCCAGTATCCGGCAGCATCGCCAGGATGACTGAACCCTGGGGGGCGTCGGCGGCGATTTTCAGCGCGGCCGCAACGGTCGCGCCGGAGGAGATGCCACACAGAATGCCCTCGCTGCGGCCGAGCGCGCGCGCCTGGGCAATGGCATCGGTATCCGTGACGGTGACGATGCGATGCGCCACCTCGCGGTTGAGCACACGCGGCAGGAAATCCGGCGTCCAGCCCTGGATCTTGTGCGGGGTGAAGGGCCTGCCAGACAGCAGCGCCGCATTCTCAGGTTCGGCCGCGACGACCTGAGTATCCGGCCGCGCGACACGCAGGATCTCGCCCACTCCGGTGAGCGTCCCGCCCGTGCCCCAGCCACTGACAAAGTAGTCGAGACGCTTGCCGGCGAAATCGGACAGAATTTCCGCCGCCGTGGTGTTGCGGTGATAGGCCGGGTTTGCCGGGCTGTCGAACTGGCGCGCCAGGTACCAGCCATGCTTCTCGGACAGCTCCTGGGCCTTGGCCATCATGCCCGCACTGCGCGCGGCGGCGGGCGTGAGAATGACTTTGGCGCCCAACATGCGCATGATCCGGCGACGTTCGACGGAAAAGGACTCCGCCATGACGGCGATGAAGGGATAGCCCTTGGCCGCGCAGACCATGGCCAGCGCGATGCCGGTATTGCCGGAGGTGGCCTCGATGACGGCCTGACCGGGTTTGAGCACCCCGCGTGCCTCGGCATCCTCGATCAGCGCGATGGCGAGGCGATCCTTGACGGAATGCAGGGGATTGAAGAATTCGCACTTGGCGTAAAGCGTCACATTGGCGGGTGCAACCCGCCTGATACGCACAATGGGCGTGCGCCCGATGGTTCCGAGAATGCTGTCGTAGATCATGCGGATACCTCGGTTAGGCTAGTATTCCCCAAGTCAGCGCCTGCCCCGTGGGGTGGCAATAGTGCCACGCCCCCAGCGGCGCTGGCTAAGAACCGATCTCTTAGTGCTAAGACTTCAAAAATTACTCGCCGGGGGCGGTCATGGATCGCGCCGCGCCATCGAGGACTGGATTCGCGCCGGCCGGGTGACGGTCAATGGCGAGGTCGCCCAGCTGGGCTGCCGTGCGCAGCCGGGCGATGACATTCGTCTGGACGGCAAGCCCTTGGATACCGGCGTGAGCACCCAAGCACCCGCCGTGCTCCTCTATAACAAGCCGCTCGGGGAGGTGACCACCCGCGCCGATCCCCAGGGTCGCCCCACGGTGTTCGACCATTTGCCGCCCGCCCCGCATGGGCGCTGGATCGTCGTGGGACGCCTGGATTTCATGACCGCAGGTCTGCTGCTGTTCACCACCGATGGGGAGCTGGCTCACCGCCTCATGCACCCCTCCGCCGAGGTGGACCGGGAATATCTGGTGCGCTCCCGCGACCCCCTGACGCCCGGACAGCTGCACCGGCTGACGACCGGCGTGATGCTGGAGGACGGGGAGGCGCGTTTTGACAGCGTGACCGCGGCGCGTACCGAGGGCACTTTTGCCTGGTACCGGGTGGTGCTGCGCGAGGGCCGCAATCGCGAGGTGCGCAGGCTGTGGCAGGCCATCGGCAGCGAAGTCAGCCGGCTGCTGCGCATCCGCTACGGCCCGGTGCAATTGCCGCGCGATATGGCCACGGGCAGCTGGCAGCTGCTGGCCCCGCAGATCCATGCAGATCTGACGGTCGCGGCCAGCGGCGCGACGAAAATGTCGGGTGCGGGCAAGCCGGCGGCCGCGACGGCGGCGCCTGCCATGTCGCCGGCTGCCGAGGAGTCAGACCTCTGGCGGGCCGCGCGGGAACGGCGGCGTGCTGCACCGGCCGGTCCGAAGGTACGACGCCCGCCGAGTCGGGGCCGGCCCTAACGCCGCCCTAGGGCCGATCATGCCGGTATCTGCGGCAAACGTATCCCTTAAGCGCGCTCATGCGGCCTGCGGATCCTGGTCTATCGCCTTTCATTCAGGCACACTGGCGACCGGCCGGGTGCGCAACGAGCCGGGTGCGCAACGACATGGAAAATTTACCTGTCCCGCGCATTGACACCCCCGCCGGTGGAAATCAGAATACGCGGCTCGTTTTCGCGGAGGGGTACCCAAGCGGCCAACGGGAGCAGACTGTAAATCTGCCGGCTTACGCCTTCGTAGGTTCGAATCCTACCCCCTCCACCAAGGCGGGGCGGGGTCCGTCAGAAGATCAGGTTGCGGTTGCCATCGGCGGGTGTAGTTCAATGGTAGAACCTCAGCCTTCCAAGCTGATGGCATGGGTTCGATTCCCATCACCCGCTCCATTCGGTTTGCAGCTGAACGGGCCGCAGGCCTGGTTCGGCGTTAGAGAAGAGATAGGGAGCAGATCCGCTGACGTAGCTCAGTTGGTAGAGCACGTCCTTGGTAAGGACGAGGTCACCGGTTCGATCCCGGTCGTCAGCTCCAGGTAGTTTGGTTTTTTTCGCAAGATCATAAGTAGTCGCGCTAGAGGTTGTAGCCATGTCGAAAGAGAAATTTGAACGCACCAAGCCGCACGTGAACGTGGGGACGATTGGTCACGTGGACCACGGCAAGACGACGCTGACGGCGGCGTTGACGAAGGTGATGGCCGAGACCTACGGTGGTCAGTTCATGGCGTA
>DASXFV010000084.1:0-49566 GCA_036489445.1 Steroidobacteraceae bacterium
CGCGAACGCTGCAATCCGTATGCCAAATGAATTTTATATTCAAGAACAGGCAGTTACATGTTTCCCGGCGGCCCAGCCGGGTCGGAACGCACTGGAATGAATCGGTCCCTCAGGGCCCCGGCACCATCGTGGTGCGGAGCCTGGGACACAGACTGCAGTGTAGCAGGGACAACTGATGCGTCGATGCAACGCGGCAAATTAAATGCGGTGCTGCAGCAAAGCCGAGTGGTAACCGCCACCCCGGTGCGGGGACTGCATCGCCGCAGGAGTCGGCCTAATCGCGCGCCGGTCAGTTAGCGTGCACGGCCGCGTGCCCTGGGCACTGAGCGCAGTGGTTTGAACGTGAGAGTCGGGCACGCTGGCTTTGACAAGTCATCGCAGTCATGTGACGGACTTGTCTGATACGATGCGCGTTGGTTCACCCGCAGTCGGCGGGCAACGTTATGCACGTTTGAATACAGCGCTACGTCAGGATACACCAATGAGCTACACAATCAATGTGAACGGTACGCCTCACACCGTCGAGGTCGACGGTGACACGCCACTGCTATGGGTGTTGCGGGACACACTGGACCTGAAGGGCAGCAAGTTCGGTTGCGGCATGGGCCTGTGCGGCGCCTGTACGGTGCACATCAACGGTAACCCGACCCGCTCCTGCATTACCCCGATCAGCGTGGTGGCCCAGTCGAAAGTCACCACCATCGAAGGTATTGGCAGCAGCGAGACCGGCAAGCGCGTGCAGGACGCGTGGATGAAAATCGACGTGCCCCAATGCGGTTATTGTCAGGCCGGCCAGATCATGTCGGCCACGGCACTGCTGAACACGATTCCCAAGCCCACGGATATGGACATCAACGATGCCATGGCCGGCAATCTGTGTCGCTGTGCCACCTATACGCGCATCCGTGCGGCCATCAAGCAGGCCGCCGGTCTGCCCATTGCCGATTCGCGGGAGATTTGATCATGTCAATCGCACAGTCCAGCCAAGAGTCCAAGGCGCCGTATCCCGCTGACGATGAATCCGTTTCGCGGCGCGGCTTCCTGACAGTCAGCGCGATCGCCGGTGGCGGCATGTTGCTGTCGCTGAGTATTCCGCAGCTCGCCGACGCCTCGGTGCCCTTGGGGATCACCGATATCCCCGACCATGGTGGCGCCGCCGAGATCAACGCCTACGTGCGCATCGATTCCGACAACCAGGTCACCATCACCTCCAAGTGCCCGGAGATCGGCCAGGGCATCAAGACCTCGCTGCCGATGATCATTGCCGAGGAACTGGATGCCGACTGGAGCACGGTGCACATCGAGCAGGCGCCCGTGGATGCCAAGCTGTATGGCGCGCAGTTCGCCGGTGGCAGCTTCTCCACACCCATGAACTGGGACCCGCTGCGGCGCGCAGGCGCGGCGGCGCGCGCCATGCTGGTCTCGGCAGCGGCGCAGACCTGGCGCGTACCGGAAGCGGACTGCACGACCTCCCTGGGCAAAGTCAGCAATAAGGCCGGCAAGTCGTTGACCTATGGTCAGCTCGCGGCCCGGGCGGCCAGAATCGCGCCGCCGGATCTGAAGACGGTGGTGCTCAAGGACCCCGCCAACTACACCATCATCGGCAAGGCGATCGGGGGCATCGACAATCTCAAGCTGGTCACCGGCCAGCCGCTGTTCGGCATCGACGTGTCGGTGTCCGGCATGCGGCACGCCGTGTTCCAGAAGTGTCCGGTGTTTGGCGGCAAGGTGGTCAGCGCCAATGTGGATGCCATCAAGGCGCTGCCGGGCATCCTCAATGTGTTCGTCATCAACCCGGAAGGCCCGACGGGGTTGCCCGATGGCATGGCCATGGGCCTGCAGAGTGGCGTGGCCATCGTCGCCAGCAGCTGGTACCAGGCGAGCAAGGCGCTGGATTCGCTGAAAGTGGTATGGGACGAGGGTCCGGTGGCCAGCCAGAGTTCGGCAGGCTTTGCCGCCAAGGCGGTGGAACTGTCCACGCAGACCCCGCAGCATGTGCTGCGCCACGACGGCGATGCCAAGGCTGCGCTGGCGAGTGCCGCCAAGACCGTGGAGGCCGCCTACTCTTATCCGTTCGTGTATCACTGCAATATGGAGCCGCAGAACGCCACGGCCGTCTTTTCCAACGGGAAGCTGGAAATGTGGGTTCCGACCCAGAATCCTGGCGCCAACAAGACCATGGCCGCCAAGACGCTGGGTATTCCGGAAGACGCCGTGACGGTGCATATGACCCGGGCCGGCGGCGGCTTTGGGCGGCGCCTGGGCAGCGATTTCGCGGCCGAGGCGGCCATGATCGCCAAGCTGCAGGGCGAGCCGGTGAAGCTGTTATGGACCCGGAATCAGGATCTGCAGCATGAGTACTATCGTGCCGGCGGGTTCCATTACTTCAAGGCTGGACTCGACGCGCAGGGCGAGCTCATCGCCTTCATGGATCACTACGTCGGTTACGGAAACAATGGCAGGCCGTCCAACAGCGCGGATCTGTCGCCCGGGGAATTCCCGGCCAAGTATGTAAAGAATCTGCAGTTCGCCACCTCCACCATGCAGCTGGGCGTACCCACCGGACCGATGCGTGCGCCGGGCGCCAACGCTCTGGCGTTCGTGTTCCAGTCCTTCCTGGACGAAGTGGCGCATGCGGCGGGCAAGGATCCGCTGCAGTTCCAGATCGACTTGTATAAGGAGGAGCGGGCCGCTCCGCCGCCGGCGCCCCCCATGGGCAAAGGCGGCCCCGGTGGACCGCCGCGTCGCGGTGGCGGCGGCTTTGCCATGGGCGCGCCGTTCAGCGCCAAGCGGGCTCAGGATGTGCTCGAGATGGTTCGCGATAAATCCGGCTGGGGCAAGCGCCAGCTGCCCAAAGGCACCGGCATGGGTGTCGCGTTCTACTACGCCCACCTGGGATATTTTGCCGAGGTCGTCCAGGTCACGGTGGCGCCCGAGGATGGCAGCGTCAATGTGGACAAGGTCTGGATCGTGGGCGATGCGGGCAGCCCCATCATCAACCCCTCAGGGGCCAGGAACCAATGCGAGGGCGGGGCACTGGACGGCATCAGCCAGGCGTTGGCCCAGCAGGTGACCATCGATCGTGGGCGGATCGCACAGACCTTCCCGGAGTATCGGCTGCTGCGCATGAATCAGGCGGCACCGGTGCAAGTGGATTTCAAAATTACGCCGAACTCGCCCACCGGTCTGGGCGAACCCCCGCTGCCGCCGGTCATTCCGGCGCTGTGCAATGCCATCTTTGCGGCCACGGGCAAGCGGATCCGCAATCTGCCCATTGATAATTCATTGCTGAAGTCGACCTGATTCCGCACTCGATCCAAGGCCCACCCGGAAAGCCGGGTGGGCCTTTTTATTGCTACGGCGGCGCGATGCCGGCCGCCTTCATGGCGCCGTAGTCGATGTGCCGGATCGAGGCAATGCGGCAGCGATCGTTGTCGACCAGCACCCAGTCCACATTACTGGTGACTGTCTTCGACGCGGAGGTCAGCGCCACCCTGTTGGCAAAGGGCAGCTGCACACACGGCTTCATCACGGTGATCAGGTAGGCGTCACTGATCGTGGTCCAGATCACCACGTCTTCGCCTCCCAGAGTGCGAAAGCCCTCGTCATGCCCGAGGTAGGTGAACCTATCAATGGGCGGCCCGGCATACTTCAGGAAGGTGTCCTTGGTCGGTGCGGGGGAATTGCTGAAGGCGCCTCCAGCACAGCCAGCCATCAGGCCGACGGCTGCGACCAATGCCATCAGGCGAGTCAAGGGCAACATGCAGTGCTCCTCAGGAGTGCGGTTGAGTCAACTGTGCCACGATAGCTAACCCAACGTCCGACCTTCGTACGCGTTTACGGATCGCTGCTCTAAGGCTTCGCGGTCGCCTTGAGCTGCGCTGCGGCATTGGCGAGCAACTGGCGGCTCATGCCCTTGCGGCCCGCCAGGCTCGCCAGCTGCGTCAAACGCTCGGCATCCGCCGCTGGGCCGGGGTAGAAATTTGGATTGGAGTTGAGCCGGACCTGCAGCGCATCCAGCGCCATGCCGGTTTCCCCGGTAGCGAGCAGTTTCTGCAGATACTCGCCGGCGACCCGGTCGCCGATGACGGGATCATCCCAGGAACAAGTCGCTGTCAGGAGGGCGTGATATTCGGTGAAGGGGTGGCTGTCCGGGCAGTGCTGGCGCATCCAGCGCTCGAGGGTCGCCCAGGCCTCACTGCTGCGCTTCAGGCGTAGCAGCGCATAAGTGCGGTCCAGGACCGCGCCGCGCTCGTCAGCGTGGTGGCGCTGGTCCCGCTCGGCCAGGCGTTCGCCGTGGGTACGAGTGGCGAGCTGCAGATCCACTCGGCTCTCGAATATCGCGCCCCCGATAAAGCAGAACATCGCCATGAACGTCAGCTGCGAAAGCGCCAGGATAAGCAGTATCGAGCCTAAGGTCAGCGCCAGGGTGAGGATCAGTGCCGCGCCGCCCAGGGTGACGAGCAGTACCCAGACGTAGGTCCAGCCCATGCCCTTGATGAGGCGCGCGATCGCCAGCGGCGACAGCGCGTGCACCCAGCTGTCGCTGATGGCCAGCAATCCCACGGTGGCCGGCAGTGCGCACAGCAGCAGGGCGCCCAGCCCAAGACCTGCCATGAGGCCTGCGGCGTGGTACAGCCACCAGCAGGCACTGAAGCTGAGGGCAAACATTATTGCCTGAAACAGCGGTCTTTGTTCATCGACAGGATTGAGCATTTCCACCGACAGTACCGGCAACTCGTCGTGGCCGGCGACCACGGTATCCAGCAGCGCATAGCAGTACTTGAAGAACCAGGAGATCAGGATCAGGTCCGCCGGAAGCCCCATCACGCCGCCTGCGATGGCGAAGTCCCACAGGACTGTGAAGGTGCCCACCAGGATCAGCGGAACGGAGCGAAAGGGCATGAGCAGGTAGCGTGTCATGTACACTTTGGCGATCCATGAGTTTTGATGCCGCAGGTCCCAGCCGCATTCTGCGGGAGGTGTTTGGTTACCCGCAATTCCGGGCGCCGCAGGGGGAAATCATCGACCATGTCGCCCGCGGCGGCGATGCACTGGTTCTCATGCCGACCGGCGGCGGCAAATCCCTGTGTTACCAGATTCCGGCGCTGGTGCGGGCAGGCCTGGCAGTGGTCGTCTCGCCCCTGATCGCGCTCATGCAGGACCAGGTGGCGGGTCTGAAGGAGGCGGGCGTACGTGCCGAGGCGCTGAATTCCTCCCTGGACTGGCAGGAGGCGCAGCGCATCGAGCAGCTGGTACGAAACGGCGATCTTGACCTGCTGTATCTGGCTCCGGAGCGCTTGCTGACACCACGCTGTCTGGACCTGCTGGGCTCGGTTGCCTTGAGCCTGTTCGCCATTGATGAGGCGCACTGTGTCTCGCAGTGGGGCCATGACTTTCGCCCCGAGTACATCCAGCTGTCGATTCTCGCCCAGCGTTTTCCCGGGGTGCCCCGCGTGGCCCTGACCGCGACCGCTGATGAGCAGACCCGTGCCGAAATTGTCTCGCGGCTGCAGCTGGGTTCCGCGCGGGTGTTCATCTCCAGTTTTGACCGTCCCAATATCCGCTATCGCATCGGTGACAAGGACAACCCGCGGCGCCAGCTGCTTGAGTTCCTGAAAGCCGAGCATGATGGTGATGCCGGCATCGTCTACTGCCTGTCACGCGCGTCGGTGGACGACACCGCGGCATGGCTGCTCCAGCACGGCGTGCGGGCGTTGCCGTACCACGCCGGGCTCGACGCACACAGCCGCGAGCTGCATCAGCGCCGCTTCATCTATGAAGAGGGCATCGTCATGGTGGCGACGATCGCCTTTGGCATGGGCATCGACAAGCCGGATGTGCGCTTTGTCGCCCACCTGGATCTGCCCAAGAGCATCGAGGGCTATTACCAGGAGACCGGACGGGCCGGCCGGGATGGCCTGCCGGCAGATGCGTGGCTGGTCTACGGCCTGTCGGACATCGTGCAATTGCGGCGCATGCTCGAGCAATCCGAAGGCGCGGAGAGCTATCGGCGCCTGAGCCTGGCCAAGCTCGATGCCATGGTCGGATTGTGCGAGGGCATCGGCTGTCGGCGAGTGCGACTGCTGGATTACTTTGGTGAGACGGCGACCGCTTGTGGTAACTGCGACAATTGCCTGGAACCGCCGGCCCAGTGGGATGGCACACAGGCGGCGCGCAAGCTCCTGTCCTGCATTTATCGGATCGGACAGGCGAGCGGTGTCAGCTTCGGTGCCCAGCACCTCATCGATGTGTTGCGTGGCAAATCCACGCCGCGGGTCAGGGACTATGGCCATGAACGCCTGAGCACTTTCGGCATCGGGGCTGAGCTGGACCAGACTCAATGGCGGGTCGTGGTACGTCAGTTGGTCATGCATCGGTTGCTGCAGGTGGATCATGATCAGTTCAATGTGCTGAAGCTGCTGCCGGCCAGTCGCGAAGTGCTCAAGGGTGAACGGCAGTTGATCCTGCGCCGCAGTGAGCCCAAGGCGCAGCGCCGAACGCGGCGCGCGGCTGCCGACGGTATCGCCGGCGCACACTCGGCGCTCTACGAGGTGCTGCGCGAATGGCGGCGCAACATCGCCCGCGAACACAATGTGCCGGCCTACACGGTATTTCACGACACCACGTTGGCGGAAATCGCCCGCCAGCTGCCGCAGTCCGCCGCGCAGCTGCGCGCCATCGCGGGGGTCGGGGAGGCCAAGCTGCGCCGCTATGGCGTCGCGCTGCTGGATCTGGTCAGGCCGCACGCGCCAGGCTGAACCGCCGACCGGGCGGCCTACTCCATGCCGCCGGGCACGGGCGAGGATGGAACGACATCGCGCGGTTTACGGCGCGGTCCGTCCAATGGGTCGCCAAGCAGGCGACGCACGGCGACATAGAACACCGGGACGAACAGCACGCCCAGTACCGCTGCCGTGACCATGCCGCCGGCGACACCGGTGCCGATGGCATGACGCGCATTGGCGCCCGCGCCGGTGGATAGGACCAACGGCATGACACCCAGGATGAACGCGAACGAGGTCATCAGGATGGGTCGGAAGCGCAACCGGGCGGCCTCGATCACGGCGTCATGCAGACTCTTGCCGGCCGCATGTTCCACCACCGCGAACTCGACGATCAGGATGGCGTTCTTGGCCGCAAGACCAATGATCGTGATCAATCCCACCTTGAAGAACACATCATTGGACAGGCCGCGCAGTTGCGCGGCTGCAATGGCGCCAATGACTCCCAGCGGCACCACCAGCAGCACGGAAACGGGCACGGACCAGCTTTCGTAAAGCGCCGCCAGGCACAGATAAACCACCAGAATCGACAGTGCGAACAGCGCCGGCGCCTGAGCACCGGAGAGCTTCTCCTGCAGTGACTGGCCCGCCCAATCCAGGCCGATGCCATCGGGCAGCTGCGCGATCTCCTTCTGCATCTCGTCCATGGCCTCGCCGGTGCTGCGGCCCGGCGCGTTGGAACCAGTGATTTCCACGGCAGCGTAGCCGTTGTAGCGGGTGAGGTTGGGGGGGGCCACAGTCCAGTGCGGGTGGACGACGCTCGACAGCGGAATCATCGTGGGCAGGGTGGTGCCGCCGGTGGTGGTCGTCGATGTGCCGAGCGTACTGGGCAGATAGAAGTGCGCCAGCGCCTCCGGTCCCATGCGGAAGGGTGCATCCGCCTGCAGCATCACGCGCAGCACCCGGCCCTGGTAGTAGAAGTCGTTGGCATAGACGGGCGCCATCATCAACTGGATGGAGCCATACAGATCGCTGGCCGACAGGCCCATGGTCTCGGCCTGCACGCGATCCACCTTGAGGTCCAGAAGCGGGGCATCCTCCAGGGTATTGGCCCGCACATTGGTGAGAATGGGCGATGCGTCAGCCGTTTTGAGCAGTGAATTCTGCGCAACTGTCAGGCTGTCGCGCCCATTTCCGGCGCGATCCTGCAAGAACAGGTCAAAGCCGCCGAATTGGCCCAGGCCCCGCACCGTCGGCAGGTTGACCGAGTACGCCTGCGCATCTTTAACGTTGCGCGCCAGCGTGCGGTTCGCCCAGGCGATGAATGTGGCCGCGGTGTCCTTGCGCTGGTCCCAGGGCTTGAGGCGCACAAAACCCAGGCCCACATTTTCAGCCTGACCCACGAAGCTGAAGCCGGCGATCTCCATGACCGCATCCACATCCGGGCTCTGATGCATGAGCGTGCCGATGCGGGTCATGACCTGCATGGTGCGATCCAGCGTGGTGCCCGGTGGGGTCTGCACGATCACATAGGCGTAGCCCTGATCCTCCTCGGGCAGGAAGCCACCCGGCATGCGCACGAACAACCAGGCACCCAGCGCCACCAATATCGCGAAGGCGATCATCCAGCGCGGCGCGTGACGCACCGACTGCAACACCCGGCGCATATAGGCCGCCAGGCTCCACTGAAACGCACGGTTGAAGCCGCGGAAGATCAGGTTCGGATTCAGATGTCCGGGACGCAGCAGGCTGGCGCACAACGCCGGCGTGAAACTGAGCGCCAGGAATGCCGAGAACAGCATGGAGATGGCAATGGTGAGCGCGAACTGGCGATAGATGGCCCCGACGCTGCCGGTCTGCAGGGCGCTGGGCACGAAGACCGCGGCCAGCACCACGGTGATGGCGACGATGGCGCCGGTGATCTGCCCCATGGCCTTGCGCGTGGCCTCCTTGGGCGGCAGATGCTCCTCACGCATGATGCGCTCGACGGATTCGATGACTACGATGGCATCGTCCACGACGATGCCGATGGCCAGGGCGACCCCGAACAGACTCAGGGTATTGATGGAGAAGCCGACGGCGTAGATGCCGACGAATGCACCCAGCAGCGCCACGGGCATGACCAGGGTGGGGATCAGCGTGGCACGGATGTTCTGCAGGAACACCAGCATGACCAGAAACACCAGCGCCACGGAGCCGGCAAGGGTGTACATCACTTCGCGGATGGACACGGAGATGAACTTGGTGGCATCGAACGGTGTGATCCAGGTGACGCCGGGCGGGAAGCTGCGCTGCAGCTCATTCATGCGATCGCGTATGGCCTGCACCACCTTCAGTGCATCGGCCCCGGGCAGCACGGCAATGCCGCAACCGGCGATGGGCTTGCCATCCATCTTGTCATCCAGGCCGTAGGTGTAGGGACCCAGTTCCAGACGTGCGACGTCGCGCAGCCGTACGGTGGTGCCGTTCGGGTTGGTGCGCAGAATGATGTTCTCGAACTCATCCTGCGATGTGAAGCGGCCCGGGACGCTGACGTTGATCGACATCTGCTGATTGGGCACTGTCGGGACGGCGCCGATCGAGCCTGTGGCCACCTGGACATTCTGACTCTGCACGGTGGCCAGCACCTGCGCCGGGGAGAGCCCGTAGGCATGCAGCCGATCCGGATTCAGCCAGATGCGCATGGCGTATTCAGAGCCGAACTGCTGCACATTGGCCACGCCGTTGATGCGTTCAATCTGATCCAGCACCCGCGTGGCGAGCAGATTGCTGAGCTCATAGGAGTTCATGCCGTTGTCCGTGGATTGCAGTGCCAGGACGATGACGTTGCTGGTGGAGGCCTTCTGTACGGTGAGGCCCTGCGCGTTGACCTCCACCGGCAGGCGCGGGGCGGCCAGGACTGCGCGGTTCTGCGTCTGCACCACCGCCGTGTCCGGATCCGTGCCGGTGTCGAAGGTCAGCGTGACGTTGGCATTGCCCTTCGAATTGGAGGTGGAGGTGAAGTACAGCAGATGGTCAATGCCCGTGAGCTGCTGCTCGATGACCTGGGTGACGGTGTGCTCCACCGTTTCAGCATCCGCGCCAGGGTAGTTGGCCGACACCTGTACCTGAGGGGGCGCGATATCGGGATAGGCCTCGATGGGCAGCCGCGTGATCGACAGGATGCCGGCCAGTGTAATGAGGATGGCAATGACCCAGGCGAAGACCGGGTGATCGATGAAAAACTGCGCCATGTCAGATCAGGATCCCGACGCGTTGTCTGATTGCACCTTGACCTGCATTCCCGAGTGCACCTTGTCGACACTGGTGCTGATGATCCGGTCGCCGTCATGCAGGCCGCCGGTGATCAGCCAGTTGGTTCCCAGCATGGCATCGGCCTGGATGTGCTGCTGCACGACCTTGTCATCGGCACCCACGACTTCGACGAATGCGCCAGCGCTGTCGCGGCGCACGATCGCCTGGGGCACCACGTAGGCATGGTTCTGCGTGCCCAGCAGCAGATGCACCGTGACAAACATTCCGGGCAGCAGCTGGCGCTGCGGATTGGCGATGATGCCACGAAAGGCCAGCGCGGCATTGGTGGGATCAACCGTCACATCCCCGAAATCCACGGACCCCAGCGGGGTGTACGGCGTGCCATCCGGCAGGATCACCTGCAGGCTCGCCTTGTCGCCATCAAACAGCGTCACAGCGCCGCGCGCCTGCGCCGCCCGCAACTGCAGGATCTCATCCGCCGGCCGGTCGAAATTCACATACAGGCGGTCGATCTGGTCGACCGTCGTCAGCAGCGTCGCCTCGCTCTGGCCCACCAGAGCGCCTTCGGTGACATGCTGCTGGCCGGAGCGACCGGAAATGGGCGCCTTGACCGTGGCGTAACCCAGATTGATACGGGCGGTCTCGACATTCGCCTCAGCCTGCTTGACCTGCGCCACCGAGGAGCGTTCGGTGGCATTGTTGTTGTCCACGTCCGAACGGGACACCAGGCCGCTGGGCAGCAGGTCGCGGGTGCGCCGCGCATTCACCGTGGCATTGGTTGCCGTAGCTTGCGCCTGGGCCAGTGCTGCCAGCGCCGCGTCCAGGGCGGCCTGGTAGGGCTTCGGGTCGATCTGGAACAGCACATCGCCCTCGCGGACCTCCGAGCCCTCGCGGTACAGACGCTTGAGCAGGATGCCCGGCACCCGCGCCCGCACATCTGCGGTTCGGAATGCCGAGACCCGGCCGACCAGATCGCGTGTCAGGGGAAGTACCTGCGCCTTGGCGCGCAGCACCGACACCTCCGGTATCTGGGCGGTTGCGGCGGAGGGTGTCGGTGAGCAGCCGGCGGCGAGTGCGGCAGCCAGTGCCACGCCAAGGACCGGCGCCGAAGCGGTTAAATGGAATCGCATGGGGGCCGCATTCTATGTCATCCCCGGTGGTCGAAAGCAGGCTATTTATTGCAACTATGTCGCCGCCGGGCGTCATGAATTGCGCCTCCCGCAAGCCGCTGCTGCAGTCAGCCGGCCTTGCCGTCGCTGCGCAGCCGCAACTGCTCCAGTTGCTCCCAGCGGGCGAATTTGCGCGCCATGTCCTGCTCAATCTCACCGGCCCGCGCGCGGTCGGCGCGCATCACGTCGGCGCTTGACTCGTGGTACCGGGGGGAACTCATCCGTGCCAGCAATTCGGCCTGTTCGGTTTCCAGGGACTCGATTTCGCGCGGCAGGACTTCCAGTTCGCGTTGATCCTTGTATCCCAGTCTGGATTTCGGGCGCGGTACTGGCAGCGCCGCGGGTATCGGCGGGCGCGCCGGCGGGGACGCAGCAGGCGCGCCCGCGGCGCGCGCGGCCTGAGATGCCGACTTCTGCACCAGCCAATCGGAGTAACCCCCGACGTATTCACGCCAGCGTCCCTGACCCTCGGCCGCGATGGTCTGCGTGACGATGTTGTCCAGGAAGCGCCGATCATGGCTCACCAGCAGCACTGTGCCTGGGTATTCGGCCAGGGTCTGTTCCAGCAGTTCCAACGAATCGATATCCAGGTCGTTGGTGGGTTCATCCAGAACCAGGAGATTGGCGGGCCGCGCGAACAGCCTGGCGAGCAGCAAGCGGTTGCGCTCGCCTCCGGACAGCGTGCGCACGGGCGAGTGTGCCCGACGGGGCGAGAACAGGAAGTCCTGCAGGTAGGTGGAAATGTGCTTGCGCTGTCCGGCGATCTCCACCCAGTCGGAACCCGGACTGATGGTGTCGGCCACCGTGCGTTCCGGATCCAGCGCGGCGCGCATCTGATCAAAATACGCGACGCTCAGATTGGTCCCCAGCCGCACAGTGCCGGAATCCGGGGCCTGCGTGCCCAGGATCAGGCGGATGAGCGTGGACTTGCCGGCGCCATTGGGGCCGATCAGGCCCACCCGGTCACCGCGCATGACGCGTGCGGAAAGCCCGTCGATCACCGTGCGCTCGCCGTAGCTGAGTGTGACGTCCTCCAGTTCTGCCACGAGCTTGCCGGAGCGTTCGCCGGCATCCACCTGCAGGTTGACGCGGCCGACCCGTTCGCGGCGCGCCGCGCGTTCGCGCCGCAATTGCTCCAGCCGCAGCACTCGGCCTTCATTGCGCGTGCGACGCGCCTCGACTCCCTTGCGGATCCACACCTCCTCTTGTGCCAGCAGCTTGTCGAAGCGGCTGTTGGAGACGCTCTCGGAATTGAGCTCCTGTTCCTTGAGCTCCTGGTAACGCGCGAAATTCCCCTGATAGGAGCGCAGCACACCGCGGTCCAGTTCCACGATGCGGGTTGCGACCCGGTCCAGGAATTCACGATCGTGGGTGATGATGAGTGCCGCACGGGCTTCCGGGATCAGATCCTGCAGTGTCTCGATAGCCGCGATATCCAGGTGATTGGTGGGCTCATCCAGCAGCAGCAGCTCAGGCTCGGAGGCGAAGGCCGCGGCAAGCGCCGCACGCTTGCGTTCGCCGCCGGAGCCGGTGACGGCAGCCTGCACCAGATCCACCTCGAAGCGCTCCAGGTACATCGCCAGCTTCCAGTCATGCTCGGCGGGCGGGGCAGGCAGCTGCGGCTCCTGTTCGACAAACGCGATGCTCAGACCGTCGCGGCGTTCGATGGCACCGTCATCGAGCATCGCCATGCCCGCCACCACCTTCAGCAGCGTGGACTTACCCGTGCCGTTGCGGCCGATGAGCCCGATGCGCTCTCCGTCCTGGACGGACAATTGGGCTTGATCAAGCAAAGGAAAATCGCCGTAGGCGAGTTCGGCGTCGCGCAGTGTCAGTAATGTCATGCCGGTATCGTAACCCGGACCTGATGCACGGTTTGCGCAGCCGCAATTGGACGGCAGGGTGCAAAATCTGTAAAGTGAGCGGCGCTGGAAGAGGGATGCGCGGTCAGCGCCCCATCTTGCTCGTCCGGTGTCCTCAACGTGACACCCGCCGATATCTTCAACTTTTCCCCTCGCTTCTGACCGCGGCGGCCTTCGGCCCCGTGCGAGTCTTACTCAAGGTTTCGTTCAAACATGTCATTTTCCGATCTCGGGCTTGCTCCCGAGCTGCTTCGCGCTGTTTCCGAGAAGGCCTACACCGAACCCACCCCCGTCCAGGCACGCACCATTCCCTCCGTGCTCGAGGGTCGTGATGTTCTGGCCGGTGCCCAGACCGGTACCGGCAAAACCGCCGCTTTCGTCCTGCCCATCCTGCAGAAACTGGCAGGACTGGCCGGTGCAGCCCCGATTGGCACGGCCGGCACCGACCGCCGCGCGCCGCGTTCCCTGGTGCTTGCGCCCACGCGTGAGCTGGCCGCGCAGATCGCCGAAAGCGCACACACCTACGGCAAGTACGCGCCGGTGCGCGTGCAGGTGGTCTTCGGCGGCGTCAATATCAATCCACAGATCTCGGGTCTGCGCAGTGGCTGCGATCTGCTGATCGCAACCCCGGGCCGGCTGCTGGATCTGGCGCAGCAGGGTGCGGTGAATCTGCGCAATGTACAGATTCTGGTCCTCGATGAGGCCGATCGCATGCTGGACATGGGCTTCATCCGCGATATCCGCCGCGTCATCAAGATGCTGCCGGCGCAGCGTCAGAACCTGATGTTCTCGGCCACCTACAGCGACGATATGCGGCAGCTGGCCAATAGCATCCTGCGCGATCCGGTCGCGGTGGAAGTCGCCGCGCGCAATGCCACGGCCGACCGTGTCGACCAGTCGGTCTACAAGGTGCCCAAGGATCACAAGCGTCACCTGCTGGCGCATCTGATCAAGGACGGCAACTGGTTTCAGGTGCTGGTTTTCACGCGCACCAAGCATGGTGCCAACCGTCTGACCGAGCAGCTGGAAGGCGCGGGCATCCGCGCGGCGGCCATTCATGGCAACAAGAGTCAGGGTGCCCGCACGCGGGCGCTTTCGGACTTCAAGGACAACCGCATCACGGCACTGGTGGCGACTGAAGTGGCCGCGCGGGGCCTGGACATCAAGGAACTGCCGTACGTCGTCAACTATGAGTTGCCCAATGTGCCGGAGGACTATGTCCACCGCATTGGTCGCACGGCCCGCGCCGGAGCTGCGGGCCAGGCGGTATCGCTGGTTTCTTCCGATGAGACGCCGCTGCTGCGTGACATCGAGAGATTGCTGAAGCGCCCGCTACAGGTGTGCGCGGTCCCGGAATTTCCGATCAACCAGACCCAGGCGCCGGTCGCGGGTCGCGAGCCATCCGCAGAGCATCGCCGTCCTGATACTGCGGTACGGCAGAACCGGCCGCCGACCCAGCGCCGCGAGGGTGCAGGCCGTGCGTCCCGGGGCCGGGGTGCGTCCGGTCACAGCGCAGGTCATGGGACCAGCAGTGCGCCGCGCCGCCAGCGCATGCATTGACAGCAATAAAAGCCAATTGAATCAATTAATTGCGGTATAATCCCCTGCCGACACGTCAGGTTGGCGGGACCGCAGCGCGCGTTCCAAATGCAATGCCGGGGCAGGCTGAATGCAGGTTTACGCCTTGCTCCGGCTGCCGTAGAATGCGCGGCCTCGGTGGGTCCGGACGGAATTTGTCCGTGCCTGCATGTGCGGTGATGATCGGCCGCATTGCTTGATTGTAAAGCCCCCCGAGGGGCTTTTCGTTTTTTGGGGTGGGAAGTGGGCCGTACGGCCCATTTTTGTTTGCGGCGGGTTCTTTAGCGAATATTGAGGAGGAGTGGCTCATGGCGACGGCCCTGCGCGATCGGCTCATCTCCTTGATCGAGCCCCTGCTCATTCAATTGGGCTACGAGCTTGTGGAGCTGGAGTACGTGCCGGCGCGTGGTCGTGGATCCTTGAGGATCTTCATCGACCAGCCCGCGGGCATTGGCGTGAGCGACTGCGAGCGCGTGAGCCGCGAGGTCTCGGCGCTGCTGGATGTCGAGGATCCGATCCCGACAGCCTACTCGTTGGAGGTGTCCTCACCGGGGGACGATCGGGTGTTGCGCACACACGCGCACTTCGAGCGTTTCAAGGGTTCCCGGGTGTTGATTGAGCTGGTTGCGCCACGCGACGGACGGCGGCGCTATACCGGAATGTTGCAGGAAGTTTCCGCGACTGGAGTGGCCCTGGAGGTCGACCGGCAGCGCGTGGACGTGCCATTTGGCGAGATTGCGAAGGCGCGACTGGCCCCTTAAGAAGGGTGCGCGGCGTGCCGAATGTTAGGAGCTAGATGAGATGAACAAGGAAATCCTGATGGTCGTCGACGCCGTCTCCAACGAGAAGGGCGTGGATAAAGAGGTCATCTTCGACGCGCTTGAAGCTGCCCTTGCTTCCGCCGCGCGCAAGAAGCATGGCGAGGAGTGGGACGTGCGCGTTGCCATCGATCGCAAAAGCGGCGATTACGACACGTTCCGGCGCTGGAAGGTCTTCGCCGATGATTCCACGGAACTTGAAGTGCCGGAGCGGGAGCTGCGCCTGGATGATGCGCGCGATCTGAATCCCGCCATCGAGCCGGGGGGCTACGTGGAGGAGCCGATGGAGTCCGTAGGCTTTGGGCGTATCGCCGCCCAGCAGGCCAAGCAGGTGATCGTGCAGAAGGTGCGCGAAGCCGAACGTGCCCAGGTGGTGGACGCCTATCGTGACCGCGTCGGCACCATGGTCAGTGGTCTGGTCAAGCGCGTGGATCGCAATGGCCTGTACATCGACCTGGGCAGCAACGCCGAGGGCTTCGTGCCGCGCACCGACATGATTCCGCGTGAGCAGGCCAAACCGCAGGATCGCGTCAAGGCGTACCTCAAGGAGGTTCGTTCCGAGCCGCGTGGTCCGCAGTTGTTTCTGACCCGTACGGCACCGGAATTCCTGATCGAGCTGTTCAAGCTCGAGGTTCCGGAAGTGGGCCAGGGCCTGATCGAGATTCTGGGCGCCGCGCGTGATCCGGGCGTGCGCGCCAAGATCGCTGTGCGCAGCAACGATCCACGCATTGATCCGGTCGGTGCGTGCGTCGGCATGCGCGGCTCGCGCGTGCAGGCGGTATCCAACGAGGTGTCCGGCGAACGCGTGGACATCATCCCGTTCGATGCCAATCCCGCGCAGTTTGTCATCAACGCGATGTCACCGGCTGAGGTGATGTCCATCGTCGTCGATGAGGAATCCCACAGCATCGACATCGCCGTTGCGGAGGACAAGCTGTCGCAGGCGATCGGCCGCGGCGGTCAGAACATCCGCCTGGCCAGCCAGCTCACGGGCTGGGAACTGAATGTCATGACCGAGTCGGATGCGGAAGCCAAGAGTGATACCGAGTCGCGTGATCTGGTGCAGACCTTCATGAAGCAGCTGGACGTGGGCGAGGATGTGGCCACGATCCTGGTGCAGGAAGGCTTCTCCACCGTCGAGGAAGTGGCGTATGTGCCGCAGGCGGAGCTGATGGCCATCGCAGAATTCGATGACACCATCGTCAAGGAGCTGCGCAATCGTGCCCGCGATGTGCTGCTGACGCAGGCGATTGCCAGCGAGGAAACCCTGGATCAGGCGATGCCCGCGGATGACTTGTTGACCATGATCGGCATGAGTCCGGACCTGGCCCTGGCCCTGGCACGCCGTGGCGTGCGCACGCGCGAGGATCTGGCCGAGCAGTCGGTTGATGACCTGTCCGATATCAATGGCTTGTCCGGCGATGAGGCCGGCAAGCTGATCATGACCGCACGCGAGCCGTGGTTTGAGACCGGTCATTAAAGGAATTCACTGATGGCTGATGTAACTGTTTCGCAATTTGCCCAGGTGCTGAAAGTGCCGGTGGACCGCCTGATCGTGCAGCTCGATCAGGCTGGCATCAAGGTGGGTGGCCCTGACGATCGCATCAGCGATGAGGCCAAGCTCGAACTGCTGACTCACCTGCGCAAGTCGCACGGCAGCGACGAGCAGGGCAGCTCGCCCAACAAGATCACCCTCAAGCGCAAGACGCAGAGCGAACTGAAGCTGGCGAGCACGCAGGGTCGTGCCCGCACGGTCAATGTCGAGGTGCGGCGCAGCCGCACTTATGTGAAGCGGGACGTGCTCGAGGAGCAGAACCGCCAGCACCTGGAGGACGGCGACAGCAAGCGCCGTGAGGCCGAGGAGGCCGAGCGCCGTGAGCAGGAGCGCCTGGAAGCCGAGCGCCGGGAGAGCGAGCGGGTCGAGGCCGAGAATCGCCGCCGCATCGAGGAGGAGCAGAACCGCAAGAAGGCGCTGGAAGATGCCCGGCGCGCCACCGAGCAGCAGGCACGCGAGGACGCCGAGCGCCGCGAGCGCGAGCATGAACGCCGCGCCACCGAGGAGCCGCGGGAAGTGGCGCAGAAAGTGGCGCCGCCGAAGCCGACAGCACAGCCCAAGGCGGTGCCGGTACAGAAGCCCGTCGCGCCGCCCCCACCGGCCGCCGTCCAACCCACTCGCTATGGCCGCGAGGAGCTGCACGTCGCGGGCGATGTCAGCAATCGCTACAAGAAGAAGCGACGCGTCAAGGGTCGTCCGGTATCCATGGGCAGCGATGCACGCCATGCCTTCGAGATGCCGACCACGCCGCAGAAGCGCGAGGTGCTCCTGGGCGAAACGGTCACGGTGGCGGAACTGGCCGCCAAGATGGCCATCAAGGCGACCGAAGTCATCAAGGTGCTGATGAACATCGGCATCATGGCGACGATCAACCAGCCGCTGGATCAGGAGACCGCCGTGCTGGTGGTCGAGGAACTGGGCCACACGGCCAAACTGCAGCGCGAGGACCAGATCGAGGATGACCTGCAGGGCGTTGCAGCCGGCGACGGCGCCAGTGAGCCGCGGCCTCCCGTGGTCACCGTGATGGGTCACGTCGATCATGGCAAGACCTCGCTGTTGGATTACATCCGCCGCGCCAAGGTTGCCGCCGGTGAAGCCGGTGGCATCACCCAGCACATCGGCGCCTATCGGGTGCCGACGCCCAAGGGTCTGATCACCTTCCTGGATACCCCGGGCCACGCGGCGTTCACCGCCATGCGTGCTCGTGGCGCGAAGGCCACGGACGTGGTCGTGCTGGTCGTAGCCGCCGACGATGGCGTCATGCCGCAGACCATCGAGGCCATCCAGCATGCACGTGCCGCCAGCGTGCCCATCGTGGTGGCCGTGAACAAGATCGACAAGAGCGATGCGGATCCGGAGCGCGTCCGCAACGAGCTCGCCAAGCACGAGGTGATCCCGGAGGCGTGGGGCGGACAGAACATGTTCGTCAATGTCTCGGCACGTACCGGCGAGGGCATTGATCAGCTGCTGGAAGCCATCCTGCTGCAGTCCGAAGTGCTGGAACTGTCCAGCACCCTCACCGGTCCCGCCTCCGGCATTGTCATCGAATCGAGCATCGAGAAGGGTCGCGGTCCGGTCGCCACGGTGCTGGTCAAGAAGGGCACCTTGCATATGGGTGATTTCATTCTTGCGGGAACCGAATTCGGCCGCGTCCGCGCGATGTTTGATGAAACCGGTGCCAGCGTGCAGGAAGCCGGGCCGTCCACGCCGGTGGCCGTGCTGGGCCTTTCGGGCGCGCCCAAGGCCGGCGACGACCTGCTGGTGGTGGAGAGCGAGCGCAAGGCGCGTGAAGTCGCGCTGTATCGCCAGGGCAAGTTCCGTGATGTGAAACTCGCCAAAACCGCCACCCGCAGCGAGGATGTGTTCTCGCAGCTGGAGTCGGACAAGGCCGGAGTGGTCGTCGTGCTGCTGAAGGCGGACGTACAGGGCAGCCAGGAGGCATTGCGCGATGCGCTGACCAAACTTTCCACTTCGGAGGTCGAGGTCAAGGTCATCGCCAGCGGGGTCGGTGGGATCACCGGCTCGGACGTGCAACTGGCCGCAGCTTCCAAGGCGCGCATCATCGGCTTCAACGTACGCGCGGATTCCGGTGCTCGCGAGCTGATCAAGGAACTGGGCGTGGATGTGCGCTACTACAGCATCATCTACGAGGCCATCGATGACGTTAAGGCAGTGATGAGCGGCATGCTCGCGCCGGAGGTCAAGGAGACGATAGTTGGCATCGCGCAGGTGCGCGATGTGTTCCGCTCCAGCAAGTTCGGCGTCGTGGCCGGCTGCCTGGTCGTGGAAGGCGCGGTCAAGCGCAACAATCCGATCCGGGTGCTGCGCGAGAGCGTGGTGATCTTCGAGGGCGCGCTGGAGTCACTGCGCCGCTTCAAGGACGATGTGGGTGAAGTGCGTGCCGGCACCGAGTGCGGCATCGGCGTCAAGAACTATCAGGATGTGAGGGTCGGCGACCAGATCGAGTGCTACACGCGCGTCGAAGTCGCACGGACGGTGGAGTAGGGGCGCAAGCCCCTTCCCTGGCATGCCCAGCAAGCACCAACACTCCGGGGGCCGTCATGGGCGCATCGAAGCACAGATGCAACGTGTGCTCGCTGACCTCATCAGCCGTGAGGTCAAGGATCCGCGGGTCGGCAATGTCACGATCACCGCGGTGGAGATCGCGCACGATCTGGCGACCGCGACCATCTACTTCGTGCCCTTCGCCGGAATTCAGGACCGCGAAAAAGTGGCGGCCGGGTTGGCCCGCGCCAGTGGCTTCCTGCGCGGCGCGGTGGGGCGGCAGCTGGGCCTGCGGCATGCGCCACGGCTGGCCTTTGTGTTTGACGACACCTTGGATAAGGCTGCACATCTGACCGAGCTGATCGAGCGCGCCGTCGCCTCCGATACGGATCCCAAGTCGGACGTGACGTGAACGGCATTCTGCTGCTGGACAAGCCCAGCGGGCTGTCGTCCAACGCGGCCCTGCAGCGAGTCCGGCGCCTGATGGGGGCCGACAAGGCCGGACATGTCGGCAGCCTGGATCCGCTGGCGACGGGCATGTTGCCGATCTGCCTGGGAGAGGCCACCAAGGTGGCTGGGGAGATCACCGCCGCCCGCAAGCGTTACCAATTCACCATTGGCCTGGGACGTCGCACCGCCACTGGGGACCTGGAGGGCGAGGTCGTGGAAGAGGGACCCGTGCCCGGGCTGTCCGAGGCTCAGGTCGAGCTTGCTCTGGGCGCCTTCCGCGGCCCACTGTTACAGACCCCGCCGATGTTCTCGGCCCTGAAGCGCGACGGTCAGCCCTTGTACAAGCTGGCACGCGCGGGGGTGACGGTCGAGCGTGCGCCGCGGCCGATTCAGATCATACAGCTGTGCTTGCTGCAAGTTGCCGAGGGGCAGCTGGAATTGACGGCCCTGTGCTCCAAGGGGACGTATATCCGTGTCCTGGCGGAGGATATCGCCCGATCCCTGGGGACCTGTGGCCACGTGGTGGCCCTGAGGCGGTTGTATGTGGAGCCGTTCGAGCATGCGCCCATGCAGACCCTGGCCGCAGTGGAGACGGCCTGTCAGGGCGGCAGCCCACCGACCCTGATCGCGCCGGACCAGGCCCTGCCGGATATGCCGTCGGTGCATCTGCCCGCCGACCTCGCCGGACGCCTGACACACGGCCAGACGATAATGTTGGCGGGGGGTACGGCGGCCGGCAAGGTGCGCCTGTACGACTCACAGGGGCGCTTCATGGGGCTCGGGGAGCGCGATGCGCTGGGCCAGGTCCACCCGCGACGAATGTTTATGTCCTGATGAGCACTTTTCCTTGAGACCTCAAGGGTGTGCGGGTAGAATGCCGCGCTTCAAAAACGGACCCAATCAACCCAAAGTTCTTAGGAATATTCGCGCAAATGACCTTATCAGCCGAACAGAAGGACGGAATCGTCGCGCAGTTCCGTCGTGATGCCACAGACACCGGTTCTCCCGAAGTCCAGATCGCATTGCTCTCCGAGCGCATCAACGGACTGGGTGAGCACTTCAACGCTCACAAGAGCGACCACTCATCGCGTCGCGGGCTCGTGAAGCTCGTCAATCAGCGTCGCAAGCTGCTCGATTATCTGAAGTCGACCCAGCCGCAGAAGTATCAGGAGCTCGTCGAGCGCCTGGGACTGCGTCGCTGAATATTACGTGGCGCCGCAGTCAGCGAACCTACACGGACCGGCGTGCATTCATCCGGGCGTCATGGCATGTGACGCCCAATTTTGTGGCCATTCCTGGCCGCAAATTCCATCAATGAGGATAAAAGCGTGAGTGCTTTTGCAAAGTCATTTGCTTACGGCAGCCAGACCGTAACGATCGAGACCGGCGAACTCGCCCGTCAGGCCGATGCTTCGGTCAAGGTTTCCATGGGGGACACCGTCGTCCTGGTGACCGCGGTGGCCAAACAGCAGGCGGTGCCCGGCCGGGACTTCTTCCCCCTCACCGTCAATTACATCGAGAAGACCTATGCTGCGGGCAAGATCCCCGGCGGGTTCTTCAAGCGCGAGGGGCGCCCCACGGAGAAGGAGACCCTCACGTCGCGCCTGATCGACCGGCCGCTGCGGCCGCTGTTCCCGGATGGTTTCTACAACGACGTACAGGTCGTGGCGACCGTGCTGTCGCTCGATCCGGCCGTCGACCCGGATATCCCGGCCCTGCTGGGGGCATCCGCGGCGGTGTCGTTGTCCGGAATTCCCTTCGGGGGTCCCGTCGGTGCGGCCCGCGTCGGCTACAAGGACGGCCAGTATCTGCTGAATCCGACGACGACCGACCTGATCGGCTCGCAGCTGGACCTGGTGGTCGCGGGTACCGATCAGGCTGTGCTGATGGTCGAATCCGAAGCACAGGGCCTCTCTGAAGAGGTGATGCTGGGTGCGGTGGTGTTTGGCCACACCCAAATGCAGATTGCCCTCGCTGCCATCCGTGAGCTGGTGGCGCAGGCCGGCAAACCCCGCTGGACCTGGACCGCGCCGGCTGTCAGCGCCGAGCTGACCGCCGCCCTGGCCACCCAGGCCGAGGCCACCCTCACCAAGGCGTATGCCATCACCGAGAAGTTGCAGCGCCGCGATCGCGTGGCCGAGGTGAAGGCTGCCGCCGTGGCCGCACTCAGCGGTGGCGAGAATCCGCAGTTCACCGCTGATCAGGTCGATGACCAGTTCTTCAAGCTGGAAAGCAACATTGTCCGCCAGCGCATCCTGAACGGTGAGCCGCGCATCGATGGCCGCGATGCCAGCACGGTGCGGCCCATTACCGTGAAAGTGGGCGTACTGCCACGCACCCACGGTTCGGCGCTGTTTACTCGCGGTGAGACCCAGGCCCTCGTGGCCACGACACTGGGCACCGGGCGGGACGCGCAGATCATCGACGCCTTGAGCGGCGAGCGCCGCGAGCCGTTCATGCTGCATTATAATTTCCCGCCGTTCTCGGTCGGTGAGACCGGCATGATGGGTTCGCCCAAGCGCCGCGAAATCGGCCATGGCAACCTGGCGCGCCGCGGTGTCAGCGCCGTGATGCCGGAGATGACGACCTTCCCGTACGTGATCCGCGTGGTCTCGGAAATTCTCGAGTCCAACGGCTCCAGCTCCATGGCGAGCGTGTGCGGCACCAGCCTGTCCTTGATGGACGCCGGTGTGCCGCTGAAGGCGCCGGTGGCGGGCGTGGCAATGGGACTGGTGCTGGAAGGCGCCCGTTTCAAGGTGCTCACCGACATCCTGGGTGACGAGGATCATCTCGGCGATATGGATTTCAAGGTGGCCGGCACCAAGGATGGCATCACCGCGCTGCAGATGGACATCAAGGTCGAGGGCGTGACCGCCGAGATCATGAAGGTCGCACTGGAGCAGGCGCGCGCCGGCCGCCTGCACATTCTGGCGGAGATGAACAAGGTCCTCAGCGAGCCGCGCGCCAAGATGTCCGAGTGGGCGCCGTCCATCATCACGCTGAAGATCGATCCGGAGAAGATCCGCGACGTGATCGGCAAGGGTGGTGCGGTGATCCGCCAGATCACCGAGGAAACCGGCACCACCATCGACATCGAGAACGATGGCACGGTGAAGATCGCCTCCGTCAACGGCACCGCGGGCCGCGAAGCCCAGCGCCGCATCGAGCTGATCACCGCCGATGTGGAAGTGGGCCGGGTCTATGAGGGACGCGTCGCGCGCCTGATGGACTTTGGTGCCTTCGTGACCATTCTGCCGGGCCGCGATGGCCTGGTGCACATCTCGCAGATTTCCGAGGAGCGTGTCGAGCGCGTCGGCGACAAACTCAAGGAAGGCGATGTGGTGCGGGTGAAGGTGCTGGAAGTCGACCGTCAGGGTCGCGTGCGTCTGTCCATGCGCAATGTGGACGTTGCCTGAATGAGGAAGGGCGCGCCGCCTTGCGGCGGTGCGCCCTTCAGTGCATACGTCCTTGACGGACTACTTCACGGCTGCGGCACGGCCACCTCTTCTTCTGGTCCGCGAGTGCGTGCGGCACTGCCGATCAGCGTGCGGAAAATCTCATCCTGAACCGTACGCCAGCGCTGGAAGTTGCGCTGGGTCACCGCCGCGACGGCGCCATCCGCATCTCCAGCTGTGAAACTCTGCGCCTTGTCGCGCACTTCGCGCTGCTGGGCGGCAAACAGCTTCAGACTCTGTTCCAGGTAGGAGCCGACTACCCCCTGCATGATTCCGCCGCCATAGGAGCGGATAATATGCTGGAGAAAATCACGACTCATGAGAGGTTCGCCGGCATGTTCCTGCTCGGCGATCACCTGCAGCAATATGCTGCGTGTGATGTCTTCCTGAGACTTCTTGTCGATCACCATGAATTCAATGCGTTCAACGACCAGTTTTCGCACATCAGCCAATGTGATGTAACGGCTTTCGACTGTGTCGTACAGCCGACGATTCGGATACTTCTTGATCACCCTCGGTTCGCTCATTGCAAGCCCCCGTAATTTGTATGCGGCCAGTGCCCGCCGTTTTTTTGGCAGCCTGACCAGTGTTATCACCCGTCCCTCAGCCCTACCTTAGTACAACCGTGGAGCCGAGGGCAATTCGGAATTGATTTGACAAGTGTTCGAAACGGCCTCGTGGGCGCCGTTAGATCGCCTGGACGGCTGCAATCTGGTGCAATCGGGCAGGTTTCCAGTGTAGGACGGCCCATTCCAGTACTTCGGCGGGTCCCAGACCGGCTAACTCGGCCGGCGGCAGTTGCCGCAACAACACCAGCGTGTCCAGCAGCACCTGGCCCGGATTTGATAGATCAGGCGGCAGGGAGCAGCGGGACTTGGCCAGTTTGCCGCCGTCGGTCGCGGTCACCACGGGCAGGTGGGCATACCGGGGCTGCTCCAGGCCCAGTGCACGCTGCAGCTCCATCTGCCAGGCCGTGCTGTCCAGCAGATCAGCACCGCGCACCACATCCGTGATGCCCTGGTCCGCATCATCCACCACCACTGCAAGTTGATAGGCAAACAGGCCATCGCGACGGCGGATCACCACATCCCCGAGCCGGTCGAGGTCCTGGCTGCACAGTCCCTGGATGCGGTCGGTGAAATCGAGTACCCCCGCGCGAAGCCGGAAACGGGTGGCGGTAGGTCCGGGGCCGCGTGGGCCTGCGCGGCAGGTCCCCGGATAGCCGCTCTCGCCCTGGGCTGCCACGGACTGGCGCGAACAGCTGCACTCAAAGGTCTGGCCCTGCGCGCGCAGCCGCGCCAGTGCGGCCTCATAGCGGGGCAGAAGGGCGGATTGGCGTGTGACTTCCCCGTCCCAGAACAGGTTCAGGGTCTCGAGGGTTTTGAGAATCTCATCGGCGCTGCCGGGAACGACGCGCGGCGTGTCCAGATCCTCGATCCGCACCTGCCACTGCCCGCCGCAGTGGCGGGCATCCAGATAGCTGCCCACCGCCGCCAGCACCGATCCGGTATGCAGCCGGCCGGTGGGCGAAGGGGCAAAGCGACCGGTATAGGGCTTCAGCGGTAGCGGTCGTCGCGGTCGCCGTACTGGCGTTCTCGGCGCTCGCGACGCTCCTGGGCCTCGATACTCAGTGTGGCGACGGGACGGGCCTCCAGGCGTTTGATGCCGATTTCCTCGCCGGTCTCCAGGCAGTACCCATACGAGCCGTCATCGATACGCTTGAGCGCCTCGTCAATTTTCCGGATCAACTTGCGTTCCCGATCACGGGTACGCAGTTCCAGGGAAAATTCCTCCTCCTGAGTGGCCCGGTCATTGGGATCCGGGAAATTCGCCGCCTCGTCCTTCATGTGGGTGACGGTGCGGTCCACCTCTTCCATGAGGTCGCGCTTCCAGGTCTGCAGGATCTGCCGGAAGTGCTCCGACTGCTCCTTGCTCATGTACTGTTCGCCGCGCTTGACGATGTACGGCTGGACGTTGCGGGGGCCTGCCAGGAGGCTCCCCGGCTCCAGCGCATCGGCTTCGTCGGCTTCGTTGGCGGCGACCTGCGGGTGCGTCGGCGCCGGTCGCGGCGGCACGGTCTTGGTCTCCGGTGCGGGTTTGCTCGCGGACTTGCTGGAAGGGGAGTCGGTACGCTCTGCTGCTGGTCGTCGCATCGTTTCTAAGGGTTCCACGCTGGTTGGAGTGCTTCGGGCGCCAGGGGCCGGTTTACGGGTCACCGAGGCCGCGACGGGCGATCGCGGGTGAACGGAGGCCTTCACCCGTTCGACGGGCTTGCGAATAGCGACCTTGCGTGCCGCAGGGCGGCTCGCAGGTTTTTTACCCTTAACAGGCTTGGCCGCGGTCTTCTTGGCCGGCATCAGTCACTCCTGAAAAGCAGCTGCCTTGGCGAAGGACGCGGGATTATACCGGCGCGCCCGTAGGTGTACAGGGGCAACGCTGTGCGGCACGAAAGTAGACCCGGATGGGCGGCAAAGCGGCCCTGCCGGGCGCCTGGGCGGCCCCAAGCCTTCAGCGCAGTGCGACCGAGGGGGCGGGTAACCACCCCGGCACGCGGTGTTCGACTGCCACGGAGGTGTAAATCCCGCCCCGGACGTTGAATTTCGCGGTCAGGCGCAGGAAGCGCGGCGCAATGGCGCTGACGATGTGGTCGGCGATTTCGTTGGTCACGGCCTCATGGAAGGTGCCCCGGTCCCGGAAGCTCCAGATATACAGCTTCAGGGACTTGAGCTCCACGCATAGCTGGTCCGGAACGTATTCCAGCTCCAGCGTTGCGAAGTCCGGCTGGCCGGTCATCGGGCACAGGCAGGTGAACTCCGGCAAGGTCATGCGGATGGTGAAGTCGCGCGCCGCCGCCGGGTTGGGAAAGGTTGTGAGGTCTGTTGTTGGAGTTGAAGGCATAGTGTGTGCGGATATTTTATCATGCCCCCCGGACCCGCGGACCGAAGGCGGGGCCCGGGCCTTCATTCTGCCTCCAAGGAACCTCGAGTCTTAACACGATGCGGCTGACCAAGATCAAGCTCGCCGGCTTCAAATCATTTGTTGATCCGACCTCGGTCGGATTTCCCGGCAATCTCACCGGCGTTGTCGGACCCAATGGCTGCGGCAAGTCGAATATCATTGATGCCGTGCGCTGGGTGATGGGAGAACTGTCCGCCAAGCATCTGCGCGGCGATTCCATGGCTGACGTGGTGTTCAACGGCTCCGCGGCGCGCAAACCGGTGGGCTCGGCATCCGTGGAACTGCTGTTCGACAACACCGACGGCCGCATCAGCGGCGCGTACGCCGGTTACAACGAGGTGTCGCTGAAGCGTGTGGTATCGCGCGACGGCAGCTCGAATTACTACATCAACGGCGCGCGCTGCCGCCGCCGGGATATCACCCAGCTGTTCCTGGGCACCGGACTGGGGTCGCGCAGTTACTCCATCATCGAGCAGGGAATGATCTCGCGCGTCATCGAGGCCAAGCCCGAGGATATGCGCGCCTTCATCGAGGAGGCAGCGGGCATCTCACGCTACAAGGAGCGTCGCCGCGAAACCGAGGCGCGGGTGTCCGACACGCGCGAGAACCTGGAGCGCCTGCAGGACGTGCGCGATGAGGTTGACCGGCAGATCCGTCATCTGCAGCGCCAGGCCGGCGCGGCGCGGCGCTACCAGGCGCTCAAGGAGCAGGAACGCCGGGCGCTTGCCGAATTGCTGGCGTTGAAAATGCGCGATCTCGACAGCGGTGCGCAGGTGCAGGACAGTGCGGTGCGCGAGCGCGAGATGGCCATGCAGGCGGCGCTGGCCGATCAGCGCGCTGCGGAAGCGGCCCTGGAGAAGCGGCGCGCGGTCCATACCGAGCATGCGGACCAGGTATCTGCGGTGCAGGCGCGGCACTACGAAATTGGGGCCGACGTGACCCGCACCGAGCAGTCCCTGCAGCACACGCGTGAAATGCGTGAGCGCCAGCGCACGGATCTGGCCAAGGCGCATGAGCAGCTGACGGAGCTGGCCGCACTCATCGAGCGTGACGAGCAGCAGGTGGCGGCGCTGCGCGCCGAAATCGAAACCCTGCAGCCACAGACCAGCGAGGCGACGCGCCTGGAACAGCTGGCAGCGGCCAATCAGGCGCACAGCGAGCAGGAGCTGGCGCAGTGGCAGCAGCGCTGGGATCAGTTCATGCGTTCGCTGGCCAGCGCCAACCAGACCACGCAGGTCGAGCGCACCCGCATCGAGCAGCTGGAGAATCAGCTCGGCAGGCTGGGTGTGCGCAGCGAACGTCTCAGCGCTGAACAGGAGCAGCTGTCCGCCCAGGATCCGGGCGCGCAGCTGTCGGTCCTCGTGGACCACGAGGCACGCACTCGCGCCCGCAACGAGGAACTTGCCCGTGCCCAGGGGAGCGCCGTGGAGCGTGCGCAGGCCCTGCGGCAGGAGCAGCGCGCAGCCGAGAGTCGCCTGGAAGGCGCGCGCGCCGAGCGCGAGAAAGTCCGCGGTGAACGGGTGGCTCTGGAGGCGGTGCAGAAGGCTGCACTCAGCCATAACGCGCCGCGCGCCGGGGAGTGGCTCAATGCCAGTGGCCTGGCGGCGCATGAGCGCGTGGCGCAACAGCTCAACGTGACGGGTGGCTGGGAGCGGGCGGTGGAGACCGCACTCGGGGACTACCTGGAGGCGGTCTGTGTCGATCGCCTCGAGGACGTCGAGGCGGCGCTGGGCAAGCTCTCGGCCGGGCGTATCGCGCTGGTGGAACAGCGTGCGACGGATGCCGCATCGTTTGTCGCCGAGTCGCTTGCCGCGAAGATCATCAAGGGCCCCGCGGCAGTCGCGGAACAGCTGGCGGGGGTCTTGGCCGGTGAGTCCCTGGCCGATGCGCTGCGCATGCGCGGTACTCTGGCCGCCGGTCAATCGATCATCACCCGCTCGGGCGAGTGGGTGGGCAAGGGGTGGATTCGACTCAGCCGGGGACAGGATCCTCACACCGGCGTCATCGAACGCGAGCACCGGTTGAAGGCACTGCGCACCGACCTGTCGCAGTCCGAGGAGCAGGTGCAGGGGGCCGATAGCACCCTGGCGGGCCTGCGCCGTGCGCAGAGCGAAGCGGAATCCGAGCGCGATCAACTGCAGGCGGCCATCCAGGGCGGCCACCGCGAGCATTCCGATGCCCGCAGCAAGCTGGAAGCGGCACGCGCGCGGGCGCAGGAACTGCAGTCCCGGCGCACGCGCCTGGAGCATGAGGCGGCCGAGATTGCCCGCGAGACCATCACCGCGCGCGAGTCGGTGGAGCGGGCGCGGGGCGCCCTGAGCCTGTCGCAGTCGCAGCTTGCGGAACTGGAGTCGCGCCGTCCGGAGCTGGAAATGGAACGCGATGAGCGCCGTGAGGCCCTCACGACGGCCCGGCAGCGTGCGCAGGCCGCACAGGTTGCTGCGCGCGATCTGATCATTCTCAGCGAGTCACGCCGGTCGCAGGAAACCGCATTGGCGAACGGGCTGGCGCGGATGATCGAGCAGCGCGGGCAAGTGTCCCGGCGCTGCGCGGAACTCGACGCGGAGCTGGCCGATGGGGATGCGCCCATTACCGAGTTGCAGACACGATTGGATGCGTTGCTGACGCAGCGACTGGAAGTGGAAGAAGAGCTTGCGGTGGCACGCCGCGCACTGGAAGACGCCGATGCGCAGATCCGCGATCTGGATCAGCAGCGCAGCGTCGCGGAAGCGCACGTTGGGGAATCACGCGACGCCATCGAGCAGGCTCGCCTGGCCGCTCAGGAGAGCCGCGTACGGCGCGAGGCGCTCGCCGAGCAGCTCCTGGCCACGCAGTACGAATTTTCGCAAATCATCCAGGGTCTGGCCGAGGATGCGAATGTCGCGACCTGGGAGGAGAAAGTCGAGGGCCTGCGTGCGGATGTGGGCCGCCTGGGTCAGGTCAATCTCGCCGCGATCGATGAGTTGAAGGAGCAGACCGAGCGCAAGGAGTATCTGGATCGCCAGTACACTGATCTGACAGATGCGCTGAGCACGCTTGAGGAGGCCATGCGCAAGATCGACAAGGAGACGCGCACCCGGTTCGAGGACACCTTCGAGAAGATCAATACCGGCCTGAAGGAGAAGTTTCCGCGCCTGTTCGGCGGGGGACACGCCTACCTGGAACTGGTGGGTGATGACATCCTGGCCGCCGGCGTCGCGATCATGGCGCGCCCGCCCGGCAAGCGCAACAGCACGATCCACCTGCTGTCCGGCGGTGAGAAGGCATTGACGGCCGTCGCCCTGGTGTTCTCCATCTTTGATCTGAATCCCGCGCCGTTCTGCCTCCTGGACGAGGTGGATGCCCCGCTGGATGAGCACAATGTCGGGCGTTTCTGCGAAATCGTCAAAGAGATGTCCGAGCGCGTGCAGTTCATCTTCATCACGCACAACAAGGCAACCATGGAGCTGGCTTCGCAGTTGGTCGGCGTCACCATGACCGAGCCGGGCGTTTCGCGGCTGGTGGCCGTGGATGTGGAAGAGGCGGTACGCCTCGCGGCCGTCTGACGATGCGATAGAATCGCCCGCATGCCGGAGCTGCGCCTGACATTGTTGGTGGTGGGACTGATCTTCCTGGTCGGTCTCGCCTGGTGGGAATTGCGTCGGCCGCACCAGGCCCGTGGCAGCGATCTGTCGCGCCCCGCGCCCGAGCCGCTGGAGCGGACGGCGGAAATGTCTGCACTGAGCCGCACCCAGCACAGCTCGGAGCTCGAGCTGCCGCGAATGAGCGCGCGTTATACGGCAGAGGACCTCCCGGTCATCGAAGTCGCACCAGCGGAGTTCGCGGCGCTGCAAGCGCGCGCCGAGAGTGCTGCGCCGAGCCTCCATACGGATGCGGACGGCTCTCCGATGATGTCTCCCGCAACGGAGGGGGTGGACGGCCTGCTGGCGGAGCTGGGCGCCCACCAGATCGCGGACCCGCCGATTTCCGAGAGCGACTTTGCGGCCAGCGACGCCCCGCTCGTGCCGGAGCCGGAGCCGCAGCCGTTGCGCGAACCGGAGCCTTTTGCCGAGGACTCCCTGCCAGTGGCTGAACTGACTCAACCGGTGGCGGACCTCGCGGCCGATCTGCAGGCCGATCCGGTGGCCGATCCGGTGGCCGATCCGGTGGCTGAACCGGTGGCTGAAGCGGTGGCTGAAGCGTGGGGCGAAACGCTGGAGGCGCCCGCTGTCGCCTCCACACCGGTCGTGGTGGAGTGGCCGGCGGCGGACGCCAGCCAGGTGATAGCCGTGCGCCTGGTCACCATGGGGGAGAAATTTTCCGGCCGGGCGGTGCGCATGGCGCTCGCCGCCGAAGGGTTTGTGATCGGCAAATTCTCGATCTTCCACAAGCCGGCGCCGGATGGTCGGGCGTTGCTCAGCGTCGCCAGCTTGACCAAGCCGGGCACCTTCGATGCGCAAACCATCGACCTGCAGCGCTATGGCGGCTTGAACCTGTTCACGGTGCTGCCCGGGCCGCTGTCGGGACCGGACGCGGTCGATGAACTGCTGGCGTGTGCGCAGCTGCTCGCGCAGCGGCTGCGCGGCGCGCTGCAGGATGAGCAGGGCGCGCCCCTGAGTCCGGCGCGGACCGCCGCCATGCGCGATCTCGCAGCCACGGCGCCGACCCGTGCGTGAGTCCGCGCGCAGCACCCCTCGGGGGGCTGCGGCGCGCATCGCGGCGCTGCGCCAGACGCTGGCAGGGCACGATTATCGCTACCACGTATTGGACGACCCTACGGTCAGCGACTCCGAGTACGACGGCCTGATGCAGGAGCTGAAGGCCCTGGAGGGGCAGCACCCGGATCTCATCACCCCGGACTCCCCCACGCAGCGCGTCGGCGGCACGCCGGTCGCGGACTTCGGCGTGGTCGAACACGCCATCCCCATGTTGTCCTTGGATAACGGCTTCAGCGAGCAGGATGTGGTGGATTTTGATCGCCGCATCCATGAGCGGCTGAAGACCGAAGCTGACATTGCCTATTCCGCAGAGCCCAAACTGGATGGGCTCGCGGTGTCCCTGAGCTATCGCCGCGGCGTGCTGCTGCGTGCGGCCACCCGCGGCGACGGCATTCGGGGCGAGGACGTGACGGCCAACGTGCGCACCATCCGCGGCGTGCCTCTGTCACTGCGTGGCGCTGCGCCGGAACTGATCGAGGTGCGCGGCGAAGTATTCATGCCCCTGGCCGGTTTCAAGCTCATGAACGAACAGGCACAGGCACGCGGCGAGAAAGTGTTCGTCAATCCGCGCAACGCGGCCGCCGGTAGCCTGCGGCAGCTGGATCCACGCATCACCGCGGGCCGGCCGCTGGACATCTTTCTTTATGCCATCGGTATGGTGGAAGGCGGCTCGGTACCGGAGCGCCACACCCAGTTGCTGCAAGCGTTCCGGGATTGGGGTTTGAAGACCTGCCCCGAAGCGCGCGCCGTGCAGGGTGTGGCGGGCTGCCTGCGCTACTACCAGGAGATCGGCGCGCGCCGCGAGTCCTTGCCGTACCAGATCGACGGCGTCGTGTACAAGGTCAATGCCCGCGCCGATCAGGAACGCCTGGGGTTTGTCTCCCGCGCGCCGCGCTGGGCGCTCGCCCACAAGTTTCCGGCGCAGGAGGCCACCACCGTGCTGACGGCCATAGAATTTCAGGTCGGCCGCACGGGTGCGCTGACGCCGGTGGCGCGCCTGCAGCCGGTGTTCGTGGGGGGCGTGACGGTCAGCAACGCGACGCTGCACAACATGGATGAGGTGCGTCGCAAGGACGTGCGTGCGGGCGACACGGTGGTGATCCGCCGGGCCGGGGATGTCATCCCGGAGGTGGTGCGGGTGATCGCCGATGCGGCGCATCAGCGTCGCAAGCAGGTCGTGCTCCCGGACAAATGCCCGATCTGTGAGTCCCCGGTGGAGAAGCTCGAAGGCGAGGCGATTGCCCGTTGCACGGGCGGCTTCACCTGCCGCGCGCAGCGCCAGGAGGGTATCCGTCATTTTGCCAGCCGGCGTGCCATGGACATCGAAGGCCTGGGAGAGCGGATCATCGAGCAGCTGATCGAAAATGAGCTGGTGAGATCCCCGGCGGATCTGTATGGCCTGACGGTGCAGCAGCTGGCTGCATTGGAGCGCATGGGCGAGAAGTCCGCTGCCAATCTGCATGCCGCCATCGCGAAGAGTCGCGAGACGACACTCCCGCGCTTCCTGTTCGCATTGGGTATCCGCGATGTCGGCGAGGCCACGGCGCTGGCCCTGGCCCAGCATTTCAGGGATCTGAAGCCACTGGCTGCGGCGACGCTCGAGGAGATCCAGCAAGTGCCGGATGTGGGACCCGTGGTGGCCGGGCATGTGGTGCAGTTCTTTGGTTCAAAGGCCCACCAGGCGGCGATTGCCCGGCTGCGCGAGCAGGGTGTGAAATGGCCACCCATGCCGGAGCGAGCCGCGACCGGGCGCAGGTTGTCGGGCCAGACCTGGGTAGTCACGGGCACTCTGGCGTCGATGTCGCGGGAGGAGGCCACCCAGGCACTGGTGGAACTGGGAGCCAAAGTGGCTGGCAGTGTCTCGAAGAAGACCAGCGGCGTGGTGGTCGGAACCGATGCCGGTTCGAAGCTCAAGAAGGCCCAGGAACTCGCAATTCCCGTGCTGGACGAGGCCGGCTTGCTGGCGCTGCTGAAGACACCCTAGGCTGAAAGCATGGGCCGTTGGCGCCTTGGCGGCGCCAACGGCCCCGTCGATTACATCTTCTTGTCGATCTGCGCCTTGGCGAGCAGACCGTCTACGTAGGCCTTGAACTTGTTGCTCAGGACGATCTGCGCGACCCGATCCTTGACCGAATCAAATGTCGGCGGCGTCAGCGGCCGCGTGTCAATCAGCTTGATCACATGGTAGCCGTACTGGGTCTGCACCGGAAGGTGCGTGAATTCACCGGGCTTCAGCGCCACCATGGCATCGGCAAACGGCTTGACCATGCGGTCGGGCGTCTGCCAGCCCAGATCACCGCCCTGGTCCTTAGAGCTGTCGCTGGAATCCTTCTTGGCCAGATCTTCAAACTTCGCGCCCTTCTCCAGCTGCGTGACGATCCCGTTGGCCACATTCGAGGTCGATACCAGGATGTGTTCGACGTGGTATTCGGTGTGCGGCAGCCGCGCGATCTGCGCGTCGTATTCCTTCTTCAGCTCATCCTCTGTGGGTTTGTTTTCCTTGACGAACTTGTCGCTGAACGCCTGCTGGATGGCATTCATGCGGGACAATTCGATCAGGTCCACCGTCTGCGGATCCTTGGCCAGCCCGTCCTTTTCCGCCTGCTGCACCACCAGCTCGGCGCGCACCAGGTTATCCAGGGCCTCATCCCGCTGCTGCTGCGTCAGGGTGGACGGGTCCTTGCCCTGGGCCGTGCCCTTGACGTAATAGTCGTACAGGTTGCGGCTGATGCCCGTGCCGTTGACCGTGGCCACATTTGCCGTGGTAGCTGTGGTAGCGGCAGTGGTGGCCCCCGTCTTGGGGTGGCACGCCGCGAGACTCAGCAGGCTCATGGAGAAAAGGGCGGTCTTGAAGAGTTTCATATGTTTTCTCAGATAGTGGGGACTTTAGTAACCTGATCTTCGTGTGGGCTTAAGCGGCAATCACCCTGGCGATTCCTGGGGTGTTCGCGCCTCGATACTCAATGCATGGATGTCGGTGCGCATCAGATCCGCCACGGCCGCGTATACCAGCTGGTGCCGTTGCATGCGCGTACGACCGGCAAACTGGTCCGACACCACGACCACCGAGAAATGGCCGCCCTCGCGGGCGCCGGCATGACCTGCATGGGCTGCGCTGTCATCACGGATCACGAGCGACAGCGGCGCCAACCGGGCGGTGAGTGCCTGATGGATCCTGGTGACGCGCTCGGCTGCACTCATGTGGCCGCCTCGTTGCGCGCGGGCTCCAGGCGGCGCGCCAGCCATACCACCTGCGCCGTCATGAATAGCGCGGTCGCCGCAGTCAGGCCGAAGAGCTTGAAATTAACCCAGGCACGTTCACTGGCATTGAAGGCCACGAGCAGATTCAGACCGCCCAGCAGGGCGTAGAAGGCGACTGACTGCGCATTGAGAAGCCGCCATTGGCGCTGCTCGATGTGCTGGCCAATGCTCAGCAGTTCGCCCAGCGCATTGCCCAGGAAATGCTCGGCGAGCGTGCGTTTGCCAATCCAGAAACTGCCGAGGAACGCGCAGCTGATCAGCCAGAAGAGCACGGTCGGTTTCCACTGAATGAAGCGCTGATTGTGCAGAATGAGCGTGGCCGCACCGAACATGAAAACCAGCACTGCCGAGAGGGCATGCATGGTCGGCACGCGCTTCAGCCACAGAAAATCCACGATCAGCAGCACCAGCATGGACACCATGAGGGCGGCTGTCGCGACGTAGATCCCATGCAGGTAGTAGGTCAGACCAAACACGGCAACCGGGGCAAACTCGAGCACAGACAGCATTTAAGTAACGAACCGAACCTTGTCGGGTGGGTGTGAACGGCCGTGTATGATAGCCCATGAGCCAGTATTTCGAGCTACATCCCGTCACCCCCCAGGCGCGATTGATTCGCCGCGGGGTGGAAATCATCAAGGCGGGTGGGGTCATCGCCTATCCCACCGATTCGTGCTATGCGCTGGGGTGTCATATCGGCGACAAGGACGCCCTGGAGCGGGTGCGTCGCATTCGGCAAGCTGACCGTCACCACCATTTCACCCTGGTCTGCCGGGATGTGGGCGAGGCTGCGCGGTTCGCCCGGATCGATACCCCGCACTTTCGCATGCTCAAGGCCTGTACACCGGGCCCCTTCACCTTTCTGCTCCCGGCCACCCGTGAGACGCCGCGGCGCCTGCAGCATGAAAAGCGGCGCACCGTGGGGATCCGGGTCCCGGACCACCCCGTCCCGCAGCTGCTGCTCGCGCAGCTGGGTGAGCCACTGATGAGTTCCACGCTGATGCTGCCGGGGGATGAGCTGCCGTTGACCAATGGCCGCGAGATCCGCGAGCGCCTGGAACATCAGATCGATGCGGTGCTGGACGGCGGCAATTGCGGTGTTGAGCCGACGACGGTCGTGGATCTTGCCGTGGATCCGCCCGTGATCCTGCGTCGGGGCACCGGCGACCTGAGCCTGCTGGGACTGTAGCGCCGGGCGGGCCAGCCGCCATACGGTATACTGCAGAGCTTATACATGAGCGCCAATCCGCAAACCCGCCGGGTGCTTTCGGGCATGCGGCCCACCGGGCCGTTGCATCTGGGCAATTTCCACGGTGCGCTGCGCAACTGGGTGGAATTGCAGTACCAGTATGAGTGCTACTTTTTTGTGGCCGACTGGCACGCCCTGACCACCGGCTACGAGGACACCGGGCGACTCCAGGAGTATGTGCAGGCCGTGCTCATCGACTGGCTCGCCGCCGGCTTGAACCCCGGGGTGGCGACCCTGTTCGTGCAGTCCCAGGTTCCCGAACATGCCGAACTGCATCTGTTGCTGTCGATGGTGACGCCCCTGGCCTGGCTGGAGCGGGTGCCCACGTACAAGGACCAGCAGGCGCAGCTGAAGGAAAAGGATCTCGCCACCTACGGCTTCCTGGGCTACCCGCTGCTGCAAAGCGCCGATATTCTGCTCTACCGCCCGGCCTTCGTGCCGGTGGGCGAGGACCAGGTGGCCCATGTGGAGATCACCCGCGAGATCGCCCGGCGCTTCAACCATCTGTATGGTCGCGAGCCGGATTTCGAGGCCCGCGCCCAAAAGGCGGTCAAGAGTCTGGGGGGCCGGAATGCCACGCTGTACCAGCAGCTGCGCCGCGGCTACCAGGAGACGGGAGCCATCGAGGCGCTGGAGCGGGCGCGGGAGCTGGTGCAGAGCAATAACCGGATCACGGTGGCAGACCGCGAGCGCCTGCTGGGTTACCTGGAAGGGGGCGCCGTCAGCATTCTGCCGGAGCCACAGGTGCTGTTGACGGCGACGCCGAAGGTACCGGGCACCGATGGCCGCAAGATGTCCAAGTCCTATGGCAACACCATCGGACTGCGTGAAGACCCGGATGTCGTGGCGCAGAAGCTGCGCACCATGCAGACGGATCCGGCGCGTGTGCGCCGCACCGACCCGGGTGATCCGGAAAAATGCCCGGTATGGGACCTGCACAAAATCTATTCCGACGCGTCCACCCGGCAATGGGTGAATGAGGGCTGCCGCAGCGCGGGCATCGGCTGCCTGGACTGCAAGCAGCCGGTCATTGAAAAAATCGTCGAGGAGATCCGCGGGATGCGCAAGCGGGCCCAGGAATTCGAAGATCAGCCCGAGCTGGTTCGCAGTATAGTCACCGAGGGCGCTGACAAGGCGCGTGCAGCCGCCCGCGAGACGCTGGACGAAGTGCGGCAGGTCATGCACCTGCGCGCCGACTGAAGTCGCACGCGGATTGAACTGACTTGCACCCGGAGCTGAAGATCGTAGTGTCCAACGAGACGCCGACGCCCGAGGCGTTACCCGCGGTGCCGGAGGCAGCACCTGAGCAGGTGGAAATGCCGTTCGCCATGGTCAATGGCGAGCCGGTCACGCAGCTGCCCAAGGATTTGTACATTCCGCCCCAGGCGCTCGAGGTCTTTCTGGAGGCCTTCGAGGGGCCGCTGGATCTGCTGCTGTATCTGATCCGGCGGCAGAACCTGGATGTGCTGGATATCCCGCTGGCGGAGATCACCCGCCAGTACATGAAGTACATCGAGCTGATGCAGGATCTGCAGCTCGAGCTCGCCGGCGAATATCTGGTGATGGCCGCGACCCTGGCGGAGATCAAGTCGCGAATGCTGTTGCCGCGCGCCTCCACTGCGGCTGACGGTTCCGAGGAGGATCCCCGCGCCGAGCTGGTACGCCGCCTGCAGGAATACGAGCGCTTCAAGCGCGCCGCGGAAAACCTCGACGGCCTGCAGCGCCTGGAGCGCGACGTGTGGAGCGCCGGGGCGGAGCTCAAGGATCGCAAGGTGGTGCGCCTGGTGCCGCAGGTCACGCTGCAGGAAATGCTGCTGGCATTCCGCGATGTCGTCGCGCGCAGCGAAATGTTCGCACACCACCATGTGCAGCGGGAACGCCTGTCCGTGCGCGCGCGCATGACCGATATCGTCGCGCGGCTGGCAGACGCCAGTTTCCTGGATTTCGTGCAACTGTTCCGGCCCGAAGAAGGTCGGATGGGCGTGGCGGTCACCTTCATCGCCATACTCGAGCTGGTGCGCGAGGGCCTGATCGATATCCTGCAGCAGGAGCCGTTCGCCCCCATCCATGTGCGGGCCGCAGCGGCGGGGCGCAGGCTGCGGCTGGTCCCGGATCATTCCAGCGATGAGCAGGTGCTGGAGGCGTGGGGGGTGCCGGTCGCCGATGCCACGCATGCGATCGCGATCATGGATACCTCGCAGTTCGATGATGACGAGCTGGACGATGACGAGCTGGACGATGACGAACTGGGTGATGAGGATCCGGATCAATGAGCGAGTCGTATCGCAGAAATGTTGTCGAGGCGGCGCTGCTGGCGGCTGGGAAGTCGCTGCAGCTGAGCGATCTGGTGCAGGTGTTCGCGCCCGAGGAACGCCCCAGCGAGGCGGACCTCACGGGCATTCTGGAAGGCCTGGCTGCGGAATACGCGACGCGCGCCCTGGAGCTGGCGCATACGGCCAGCGGCTGGCGGGTCCAGGTGCGCAGCGACTACGCCCTCGAGGTCTCGCGGCTCTGGACCGAGCGGCCGGCCCGCTATTCACGCGCGTTGCTGGAGACCCTCGCTTTGATCGCCTATCGCCAGCCCATCACCCGCGGTGAGATCGAGATGGTGCGCGGCGTGGCGGTGAACCCGAACATCATCAAGACACTGCTGGAGCGCAACTGGGTGCGGGTGATCGGCACCCGTGATGTGCCCGGCCGCCCTGAAGTTCTGGGAACCACGCATGAGTTCCTGGATTACTTCGGCCTGCAGCAGCTTGACCAGCTGCCGCCACTGGCGGAATTGAAGGCGTTGACGGAACTGAACCTGCAGCTGGAGTTGCCGGGCCCTGCGGGGGCGTCGCCGGCATTGCCTGAGGCGGATGTGGAGGGACTGGTGGCCGCCGCTGACGGGTCCGGCGACCCGCGATAATGTCTGCGGCGGCCGGTCAACGCCTGCAGAAGGCCCTGGCCCATCTGGGGCTTGCTTCACGCCGGGAAGTGGAAGGGTGGATTCGCGCCGGGCGTCTCACGGTGAACGGGCAGGCCGCCACGCTTGGCATGCGGGTGCTCGCCTCGGACAAGGTTCGACTCGATGGTCGGCTGGTGCGCCAGCGCGTGGGCAGCGCGATCAAGGTGTTCGTGGTCCACCGCTCCCCGGGCGTGGAGATGCGCGAATTGCTGCAGACACTGCCTCGCAGTGGTGGACGCCGCTTTGTTGCCGTCAGTCCGATGCCGGCCATCGACGGTGGGTTGGAGCTGGTGAGCTCGGATGGGGAGACCGCCGAGCGCTTGCAGCGCGGCGTTCGGCGCCTGCAGATGGCCTTCAGCGTCCGGATGCATGGCGAGTTATCCGCCGAAGGCGTGGTGCGGGTCATCCAGGGCAAGCTCGACAACGGCACGACTGTCAGCGTCCACAGCTGCGATGCGGCGGGTGGCGAAGGCAGCAACCGCTGGTACGACCTGACCGCGGTGGGCGCCAGTGGCAAGGATGTGAGGCAGTTGTTTGAAAGGCAGGGCGCCATGGTCAGTCGGGTGCTGCGCACGCGACTGGGCTCTGTGACCCTCGATCGTTCGCTGCCGCGCGGCCGCTCGCGGTTGCTCACCGATGAGGAGGCCGCGACGCTGACTGCAGCGCTACTGGGCGTCGAAGCGGCCCCCGCTGATCCCGCGGCTGGCCGGCCCTAGCAATGCGAGATACGGCCGGGTGATGTCCTCCGGGGCGGCAAGCGCTGCGGCATCTTCCGCGGGGTAGGCCTGACGGCGCATGCGGGTTCTGGTCGGGCCGGGATTCAACGAGTTGACGCGGATGGTGGTGATATCCGACAGCTCTGCGGCCAGCACTTCGTTCAATCCCTCCAGGGCAAACTTGGACACCGCATAGGCGCCCCAGTAGGGCCGACCGACGCGACCCACGCTGCTGGCGGTGAAGACAATCGAACCATCCTGGGAGCGCTTCAGCAGCGGCAGCAGAATCTGCGTCAGCACAAACGCTGCGGTCAGATTCACCTGCAGCACACGGCACCAGGTGGGAACGTCGTAGTGTTCGATTGGCGCCAGTTGCCCAAGCATCCCGGCGTTGTGCAGCAGGCCATCGAGCCGTTGATAACGCTCCTCGATGGCCGCGAACAGTGCGTCGTAGTCGCCCGCCAGCGCATTTTCCAGGTCGAACTCAACGATTGCTGAGCGCTCGGCGCCGCACTGGCTGGTGATCTGCGCGTGCAGGTCCTGCAACGGTCGTCCCTTGCGCCCCAACAACAGCACGGTCGCCCCGTGTTGCGCGCAGCTGAGCGCCACGGCCCGACCGATGCCCTGACTGGTGCCCGTGATCAGGATGACGCGTCCGTGCAGTTCATCCGGACCGATGGGTGCGAGGCGCGGATCGAAATGACCAACGATCTCTGGCGGGGCCGATTCGCTCATGCATGCTCCGATGATTTCAAGTGAGGGGTGCCCGATCCGTGGCGCATTGCCCGGCGGGCGGTGCGCCAGGCCCGCAGCGCATCGCTCAAGCCGTCCCACCGGGTGCGGCGCCAAGACTGCGGCAGGGCGGCTTCCGCCCGCCGCGAATGCTGCTGCATCAGGGCCGCCCAGACCAGCAGGCCGCGTAGCCCGGCACGGTGCGCCGGCGCGCGCAGCAGCGCGCAACTTGCGGTGAGCACGCGCCGCAATTCCCGGTGCCGCTCACTCAGCCGGGTACACAATGCTACGGGCCAGGGCGTGTGCGCCAGATCACCCGGGGCAAAGCCCAGTGTGGGCAGTTCATCGAGCGGCAGGCGCAAGCGTCCGAGGCGTGCCGCGTGCTGCAGGCAGACCAGCATTTCCAGCTCGCACAGGGCAGCCCCTGCGCCCTGAGTGAACTGCTGCGCGGTGTGCACTGGCAGATCCGGGGCGCCGCAGGCCACGGCCAGCTGGATCACCGCGCTCGCCCAGCGCTCGCAATAGCCACTCAGCTCCCGGCGGGTGTCAAAGGTGGCGTTGGCCAGGTCCCAGGTGGCGATATCCACCAGGCCGCCCACATCCGGTCCCGCGGTGGCGGTTCCGGTCGTAGCGGCGCACTGTGCCAGCAGCGCGCGGGTCAACGGGTGCAGGGCATGGCCTGCCCGCAGGCGCTGCACTTCTTCGGCCCACCAGGCCATGCGCACGTGGGCCACCGAGTGCTCCAGCCCGGGTTGCAGCGCGGCGTTGATTTCCATCTCGATGCCGAACAGCGGTGCGAGCACGGCCTGCAGCCGCTCGCCGCTGTACAACCACGCAAAATAGCGCGGTGTCCCGGCGGGGATTGGTTTCACGTCGGGTCCTTGCGCGGCACAACGTCGATCTCATCCGGTGCGGCAAGGGGCGCATCGGCCGTGGCACCCAGGTCACGCAGGCGCCGGGCCTGGGGGACAACCTGGCGCTGCAACGAACCGGCAGCAGCATTGAAGGCCTCGACGGCGCCGCCCAGTCGCTGGCCAACTTTCACCAGATGCGCCAGGAAGGTGGCCAGCCGTGAATGCAGTTCGCCGCCCAGCTCCTGAATCTGCCGCGCATTGAGCGTGACCTGGTTCTGCCGCCAGCAATAGGCGACGCATTTGAGCACCGCCATCAACGTGGAGGGCGTGGCGAGCACCACGCTATCGGCTAGCGCCTCCTCGATCAGATCAGGATGCACCGCGAGGGCGGCCGCCAGGAACTGATCGCCGGGGATGAAGAGAATCACGAACTGCGGCGCGCGCGGAAACTGGTTCCAATAGGCCTTGGCCGCCAACTCGCGCACCCTGGCGGTGACCTGCTGCGCATGCCGCTGCAAGTGCTGGCGACGGCTGGCTTCGTCCGGCGCCTCGAGCGCGGCCAGATAGGCATCGAGCGGTGTTTTGGCATCAATGACCAGCTCGCGCGCATCCGGCAGGTGCACGATCAGATCCGGGCGCGAAGCGCCCGCACCCACGCCTGCCTGCAGCTGCTCGGTGAAATCGCATTGTTCCACCATGCCGGCCAGTTCCACGACACGCCGCAGGGTGAGTTCGCCCCAGCGCCCGCGCACTTCAGGCCGGCGCAGCGCCGTCACCAGATTGCGGGTTTCGCGTTCCAGGTTTCCCTGGCCTCGTGCCAGCAGCTCGATCTGGCCGCGCAAGGCGGCCTCGGCGTCGCGGCGCTCCACATCAAGCGCGCGCGCCTGGGTTCGCGTGGCCTCCAGTGCCGCCTGCAGCGGCGCGACCAGTTGCGACAACTGAGTCTCGCGGCGCCGCCCGGCCAGCAACTGGGCGGCCAGGAACCCGAGCGCCGCCCCGACCACGAGCGCGCCGCCGATCAGCGGCAGTTCCCATCCCTGGTCCAATACTGAGCCCACCTCAGGCCGGACCTTCGCGCGTGAAATGCGCGAGGTAGTTGACACTCGCATCACGGCTGAGACTCGCCTGTCCCGTGAACGGATCAAAGGCCAGGCCCGTCACGTCCTGCAAGGCGAGGCTCGCGCCGCGTGCCCATTGCGCCAGTTCCGAGGGACGCACCAGTCGTGCGTACTCGTGAGTGCCGCGCGGCACCAGCCGGAAGATGTATTCGGCGGCGACGATGGCCTGCGCAAAGGACTTCGGCGTGCGATTCAGCGTGGAAATGAACGCGGCACCGCCGGGGCGCAGCAGGGTGCCGATCGCAGTCATGATGCCGGCCGGATCGGGCACGTGCTCCACCATCTCCATGCAGGTGACGGCGTCAAAGGTTCCCGGTTCTGCACCCGCCAGGGTCTCGGCTGCGAGCAGCCGGTAATCGATGCTGATGGCGCGCTCGGCCGCGTGCAGGCGCGCGCTCTCCAGCATCGCGGGGGCCAGGTCAATCCCGGTGACCTGGGCGCCCAGCCCCTGCAGCGCCTCGCACAGCAGACCGCCCCCGCAGCCGATATCGAGGATGCGGGCGCCCTTGATGGAATACCGACTGGCCACATAGGCGGTGCGCACCGGATTGATCAGGTGCAGGGGTCGAAACTCCCCCTCCGGGTCCCAGAAACGATGCGCAATGGCGTCAAATTTGCCGATTTCCACGCGATCCGCGTTGCCCGCAGGCCCTGGCCCTTCGCCCGGTACTGTCATGCTCGAGAACTCCTGCCCAAATGGGGTGGTCGCGGCCGCATTATGCTAAAATTTTCGCTTTGTGCCGGCCTAAAAGCCTTCGGACTAAATGACAGAATTCGCTCGCGAAATCGTGCCCGTCAATCTCGAGGACGAGATGCGGCAGTCGTACCTCGACTATGCCATGAGCGTCATCGTGGGTCGCGCGCTGCCTGATGTGCGCGACGGCCTCAAGCCTGTGCACCGGCGCGTGCTGTATGCCATGCGGGTACTGGGCACTGACTACAACAAACCCTACAAGAAGTCCGCGCGTATCGTGGGCGATGTCATCGGCAAGTACCATCCGCACGGCGACAGTGCGGTGTACGACACCATGGTGCGCATGGCCCAGCCATTTTCGATGCGCTACATGCTCATCGACGGCCAGGGCAACTTCGGGTCGGTGGACGGCGACGCCCCGGCGGCGATGCGCTACACCGAGGTGCGCATGTCGCGCATCGCGCATGAGCTGCTCGCGGACATCGACAAGGAAACGGTAGATTTCACGCCGAACTACGATGAGTCCGAGAGTGAGCCGGCGGTATTGCCGACCCGCGTGCCGAATCTGCTGATCAACGGGCAGACCGGAATCGCGGTGGGCATGGCCACGAACATTCCCCCGCACAACCTCACCGAGGTCGTCAATGCGCTGATCGCCTTGCTGGAGAATCCGCAGCTGACGCTGGCGGAGTTGATGCAGTACATTCCGGGCCCCGATTTTCCCACCGCGGGCATCATCAACGGCGCCCAGGAAATCGCCACGGCCTACCGCACCGGGCGGGGCCGCCTGTCGATTCGCGCCCGCACCAGCGTCGAGGACATCGATGGCAAGGGCCGCCAGGCCATCATCGTCACTGAGCTGCCCTACCAGGTGAACAAGGCGCGCCTCCTCGAGCGCATCGCGGATCTGGTGCGCGCCAAGCTGATCGATGGCATCTCCGAACTGCGCGATGAGTCCGACAAGGATGGCATGCGCATGGTCATCGAGCTCAAACGCGGTGAGGTGGCTGAGATTGTGCTCAACAATCTTTATGCCCAAACACCCATGGAGACGGTGTTCGGCATCAACATGGTTGCCCTGCAGGACGGTCAGCCGAAGCTGCTGTCGCTGAAGGAGATGCTGGATGCGTTCATCCGTCATCGGCGCGAAGTGGTCACGCGGCGCACGATTTATGATCTGGCCAAGGCGCGCGAACGCGCTCATGTGCTGGAGGGTCTCGCGGTTGCGCTGGCCAATATTGATGAGGTCATTGCGCTGATCCGTGCCGCCGCCTCACCGGCGCAAGCCAAGGCGGGACTCCTGTCCCGTCCCTGGGCGGGCGGGGTGGTGCCGGAACTGCTGGTCCGCGCCGGTGAGCTATCCACGCGTCCGACCCACCTGGCCCCGGAGCTGGGCATGTCGGCGGCCGGCTACCGGCTCTCCGAAGTGCAGGCCCAGGCCATCCTGGATATGCGCCTGCACCGTCTCACGGGGCTCGAGCAGGACAAGATCATCGAGGAGTACAAGGAACTGCTGACGGCGATCCTGGGTCACACCGACATCCTGGCTCGGCCCGAGCGGCTCACCGAAGTCGTGCGCGAGGAACTCCTTGAGGTGCGCGCGGCCTACGGGGATGCGCGCCGCACCGAAATCAATCGCGATCACCTGGACCTGACCACCGAGGATCTGATCGAGCCTCAGGACGTGGTGGTCACGCTCTCACATGCCGGCTATGCCAAGTCCCAGCCGGTGACCGAGTACCAGACCCAACGCCGCGGCGGGCGCGGTCGCGCGGCCACCTCGGTAAAGGACGAAGACTTCGTGGAGAAACTATTCGTGGCGAACACTCATGACACGGTTCTGTGCTTCTCCAATCGCGGCAAGGTCTATTGGCTGAAGGTCTACAAGCTGCCCCAGGCCGGACACAATGCCCGCGGCAAGCCCATGGTGAACCTGCTGCCGCTGGAGGATGGCGAGAAGATCAATGCCGTCCTGCCGATCAAGCAGTATGACGAGCAGCATTTTGTGTTCATGGCGACCAGCCAGGGCACGGTCAAGAAGACCCCGCTCAGCGCCTTCTCGCGGCCGCGCACCAGCGGCATCATTGCCGTGGACCTGCGTGATAATGACCGGCTGGTCGGCGTCCAACTTACCGACGGGCAACGCGAAGTGATCCTCTGCACCAGTGGCGGCAAGGCGATCCGCTTCCACGAGGACGAGGTGCGGGCCATGGGTCGGGATGCCGCCGGCGTGCGGGGCGTGAAGCTGGAGGAGGGTCAGGAATTGATTGCCCTCATCGTCTGCGGTGAGGGCAATGTGCTCACCGCTTCGAGCAATGGCTATGGCAAGCTCACACCGCTGGATGACTTCCCGCGCCATGGACGCGGCGGCCAGGGTGTGATTGCGCTGCAGACTTCGGACCGCAATGGGGCGCTGGTGGCCGCCTTGCAGGTCACGGCGGGCCAGGAAATCATGCTGATCAGCTCCACCGGGACGCTGGTGCGCACGCCGGTGGATGAGATCTCCGTTCTGGGCCGCAACACCCAGGGCGTGCGTCTGATCCGCCTGGCCGATGGGGAACGACTCACGGGCATCGAGCGCATCGAGAGCCTGGAGACCGAAGAGAGCCCCGACGCTGCCGAGCCGGAGCCTGTGCCTCCCGCGACGCCGTAGCGCTAAACAGGTACCATCCCGGACCCCTCAAGTGATTCACCCAGAAGGCTTTTGTGCGCGTATTTAATTTTGCCGCGGGGCCGGCGACTCTGCCCCTTGAAGTGCTCGAACAGGCCAAGTCTGAATTGACGGATTGGCGCGGTAGCGGCATGTCGGTGATGGAGGTCTCCCACCGCAGCAAGGCCTTCAAGGCCGTGGCTGCGGAACTGGAGGCGTCGCTGCGCCAGCTGCTGGCTATTCCGGCCGAGTACAAGGTGCTCTTTCTCCAAGGCGGTGCCACGGCGCAGTTTGCGGGCATCCCGCTGAATCTGACAACGGCTGAGTCCACCGTCGACTACATCAACACCGGTGCCTGGTCCAAGAAGGCGATCGGTGAGGCCAGGCGCTTCTGCAAGGTCAATGTTGCCGCCGACGAGAGCGCATCCGGCTATCACACGGTTCCTGCGGTGGGCGGGCTGAAGCTGACTCCGGGTGCAGCCTACGTGCACTACACGCCCAATGAGACCATCGGTGGCGTCGAATTCCACTATGTGCCGGAGGTGGGCGGGGTGCCGTTGGTGGCGGATTTCTCCTCCACATTCCTGTCACGGCCCCTGGACGTCAGCGGCTTTGGCCTGATCTACGCCGGCGCCCAGAAGAATGTCGGACCCGCCGGACTGTGTATCGTCATCGTGCGCGAAGATCTCCTGGGCAAGGCGCGCCCGGGTACTCCCGTCATCATGGACTACAAGGCCATGGCGGATGATGCCTCCATGCTCAACACGCCCCCGACTTTCGCCTGGTACCTCGCAGGCCTGGTCCTGAAGTGGATCATCGCCAAGGGCGGCCTTACCGGGATGGAGAAGCTCAATCAGGCCAAGGCAACGGCGCTGTACTCGGCCATCGACGAGTCCGCCTTCTACCGCAATCCGGTGGCCAAGGATTGCCGCTCCTGGATGAACGTACCCTTCACACTGGCCCGTCCGGAGCTGGACAAGACTTTCCTGTCCGAAGCACAGGCCGCGGGATTCACCAACCTGGAAGGTCACCGCTCGGTCGGTGGCATGCGGGCCAGTATCTACAACGCCATGCCGCTGGAAGGCGTGCAGGCCCTGATCAGCTTCATGAAGGAGTTTCAGCGCCGCAACGGCTGAGGGCGCACGCCTTCGGTCCCGGCCGCTGATCGCAAACGTCATGCCCTATCGCATTCTTACGCTCAACAATATCTCGGCGCGCGGCCTGGACCGTCTGCCGCGCGAACGCTACGAAGTCGCATCGGATCTGAACCAGCCCGACGCCATCCTCGTGCGTTCAGCCGACATGCACCAGACCACTGTGCCGCCATCGGTGCTGGCCATCGGCCGCGCCGGCGCGGGCACCAACAATATCCCGGTGACCGAGCTGAGCAAGCGCGGCATCCCGGTGTTCAACGCCCCGGGTGCCAACGCCAACGCGGTCAAGGAACTGGTGCTGGCGGGCCTGTTCCTGGCGGCGCGCAACATCTGCCAGGCCTGGTCGTTCGCCCGCTCCCTGAGCGGCGATGACACGGCCATCGATGAGGCAGTGGAGCAGGGCAAGAAGAAGTTCGTGGGCTTCGAACTGCCCGGCAGGACCCTGGGCGTGATCGGCCTGGGAGCCATTGGCGTCGAGGTTGCCAATTCTGCCCAGGCCCTGGGTATGAAGGTGCTGGGCTATGACCCACAGATCACCGTGCATCGTGCCTGGCAGCTGTCCTCGAGCGTCGAGCAGGCGCTCTCGCTCGATGATCTGTTCGCCCGGTCGGACGCCGTTTCCGTGCATGTGCCGGTCACCCACGACACCCGCGGGATGGTGAACGCCTCGCGCCTGACCCTGATGCGCAAGGGCGGGGTGGTGCTGAACTTCGCCCGTGGGCCCATCGTGGACAATGCAGCGGTCGTTGCCTCCTTGAATGCCGGTCACCTGGGCGCCTATATCTGCGACTTCCCGAGCAATGCGCTCAAGGATCATGCCAAGGTGATCGCGCTGCCGCACCTGGGGGCTTCCACCGCCGAGGCAGAGGAAAACTGCGCGGTCATGGTGGCGGACAACGTCCGCGAGTACCTGGAGAATGGCAATATCAAAAATAGCGTCAATTTCCCGGAGGCGGTCCTGCCGCGCGTGCCGGGCGTGGCGCGCCTGGCCGTCGCCAATCGCAATGTGCCGAACATGGTGGGGCAGATCTCCACCTGCCTGGCGGCTGCCGGGCTGAATATCGCGGATCTTTTGAACAAATCCCGCGGCGAGTACGCTTACACTTTGATTGACATCGATTCGGCTGTGCCGCCCGCCGTAGTCGGGCAGATTCGCGGCATCGAGGGGGTATTGGCAGCACGGGCTCTTTAAAGTCAAGACCATGAACGACAAGCCAGAACCCAAGGACCTGGGCGCCGTGCGCGTCCAGATCGACGCCATCGATGAACAGCTGCACCAGCTGCTCAATGATCGTGCCCGGCTTGCCCGGCAGGTGGGTATCTCCAAGAGCGCCTCGGGGGCCCTGGTCGACTTCTATCGTCCTGAGCGCGAAGCGCAGGTGTTGCGCAGGGTCAAGGAGCGCAACCAGGGTCCGCTGCGCACCGAGGATCTGTTGCGCCTGTTCCGTGAAATCATGTCCGCGTGCCTCGCCCAGCAGGAGCCGCTGAAAGTCGCGTTCCTGGGGCCCGAAGGCACCTTCACTCAGACCGCGGTGCTCACCCACTTTGGTCATGCGGTGCGCACGCTGCCGTTGCCATCGGTGGACGAGGTGTTTCACGAGGTGGAATCCGGGTCGGTGGATTTCGGCGTGGTCGCCATCGAGAACTCCACCGAAGGCATGGTCATCAACACCCTGGACCGCTTCCTGAATTCCTCGGCGCGCATCTGTGGCGAGATTGAACTGCGCATCCATCACTTCCTGATGGGGCGCATGCAGTCGCTGGAGGGCATCAAGCGCATCTGTTCGCACCAGCAGGCGCTGGCGCAGTGCCGGCTGTGGCTGGATGAGAACCTGCCCGGCGTGGAGCGGGTTCCCGTGACCAGCAATGCGGAAGGGGCGCGCCGCGCCCGCGATGAGCAGGACACGGCGGCCATTGCCGGTGAGACGGCGGCCGAGGTGTATGGCCTCAGTGTGCTGGCGCCGCAGATCGAGGATCGCCCGGATAACACCACGCGATTCTTTGTCCTGGGCAGAAAGATCTTCGCATCCAGCGGTCAGGATCGCACGACGCTGATTGCCTCGATCGGCGATACCAATACCTCGGGTGCCCTGCTGAAACTGCTGGAGCCCTTTGCGCAACATCACATCAGCATGACGCGCATCGAGTCGCGCCCGTCGCAGAAGCGCAAGTGGGACTATGTGTTCTTCATCGACATCGAAGGGCATGTCGAGGATGCGCCCGTGGCGGCTGCCCTGGCGGCTCTGCAGCAGCGCGCCTCGTTGTTGCGGGTGCTGGGCTCGTACCCGCGCGCCGTGACGGCGGGCTGATGTCGGGCGCCGCGACTGCTGTGCAGGAATATCAGGTCGCACCCGGCGCGCTCGTGGGCGGGGAGGTGACCGTTCCGGGTGACAAGTCCATCTCGCATCGCTCCTTGATGCTGGGCGGCATCGCCACCGGCGAAACACGCATCAGCGGCTTCCTTGCGAGCGAGGACTGCCTGGCAACCCTGGGGACCCTGCGCGCGTTGGGTGTGCGAATCGAGCGCCCGGAATCCACCCGGGTCATCGTGCACGGGGCGGGCGCCAACGGTTTGCGCGGCTCGCCTGAAGCCCTGGACATGGGCAACGCCGGTACCGCCATGCGCCTGTTCATGGGGCTGCTGGCCGGCAGGCCGTTCGTCTCGACCCTGACGGGCGACGCCTCATTGCTGCGTCGGCCGATGGAACGGGTGGCCGCCCCCCTGCGACAGATGGGGGCGCGGATCACGACCCAGGAGGGCAGGCCGCCGGTGCTGCTGCATGGCGGGCAGGTATTGAACGGCATCGATTACGTCATGCCCGTGGCGAGCGCCCAGGTGAAGTCCGCCCTGCTGCTGGCGGGGCTGAGCGCGCGGGGGTGGACCCGGGTGAGTGAGCCTGCGCCGACGCGCGATCACACCGAACGCATGCTGGCGGAATTTGGCGTGCAGGTGCAGCGCGACGGGGCGACGGTCGGCCTGGTCGGGGGCCAACCGCTCAAGGGCACCGCCATCGAAGTCCCGGCGGATTTCTCCTCGGCCGCGTTTTTCCTGGTGGCCGGAGTGCTGGCCGCGCAGCAGGGGCTGCGGTTGTGTAATGTGGGTGTCAATCCGACGCGCACCGGGCTGCTGACGATGCTGCAGATGATGGGCGCCGACATTA
>DASXFV010000095.1:0-123544 GCA_036489445.1 Steroidobacteraceae bacterium
CACGACCAGGCAAAGGACCCAGAAACTGACACGAACGGCGATATCCACGGAACGTTCGGGCGATGCGAGCAATGCGCGGCCGAACGTGATGCCGCCTCCTAGCAGCAAAGCCAGCATCGCCAACGAAGGCAGACATCGGCCGTAATCCACCGGCTGGAAGTAGTCCGCCACAATTGAATGAACGAGAGTCAAGGCTGTTACCAGAGCGACGAATAATCCAGTGCTCATATCCATGTCGAACAGCCGACTCCAGCATTCTTCGCCTGACAGTGCTGTGTTGACCCAACAAACCACGATCAACACACCCGCAGCCAAGGCCGTACCCAGCGCCATTGACGACGCCAAAAAGAGATATCCCGGCAAAGGTGGCAAAAACTGCGCGCTGAGCAGCAGGAAAACCAATAGTGGCGTAGCTAGACGAGGTCGCGTGTAAGGAAGTTGTCGAACTAATGGCCTGCGAGCAACTGCGATCCTGCCCTCAGCCGGCGTGCCTGCGCTGTGATATTCAGATGGCATTTGCATGTAAGAACTGCGGTCAGTCGCCTGCCGCTGTCCGCTGCAGCGCGTGGCGCGCCGCGCCGACCAGCAGCCCCAGCAGTAGTCCGGTGATGGCGCCGCCTAGAGTCCAAAGAAGGGTCTTCGGATATGATTTCCTCTCTGGCGCAATCGCAGGGTCAATTATCTTCAGGGCATATTCATCATTGCCACGCGCTACCATTTCGTTCTTTATTTCGCTCTCCAGCAATGAATAAATGGCCTTTTGAAGCTCGACGGTAGTCGCTTTCTCCGCCTGTTCGTTCAAATAGTCGATGTTCCGCTGAGCCTCATCAATGGCTTTCTTCCTCAAATAATTGTTGGTCAATTTGGCGAGATCGTTGGCCCACTGTGCAGCCAGTCTCGGGTCCTTCCAGGTAATGGTCATATCGACAAGACCCGTTTTGGAATTCTCAGTGACCTTTCGCACCTGGTGTGCAAAAAATTGATTGCCTATCCACGGAGTAGGAATGGCGGTTGGCTTGTCGACTTTCCATGTTTTGCGAATCGGATCCCATTTGCTGCTGAAGAGCACCGGCAGCAAGTTCGCGTCGCGTATGTATTGCTCCGTCAAAGATTCGGATTGCAGCGTCGCGATCGCCTCGGCCTTGGGGCCTCCCGCGGCTCCGAGGCCGACCCCGGCAAGCGAAGCAAAGCCACTCAGCTGTGAGACAGCTGATCCCAACTCTCCGAGGCTGCCGGAAGTCTGGCTGGCGACCGGGGAAAGGAGCACTGTCGCCTCGTATTCGCTTGGAATCAGTTTTGCCGCGGCATATGCTCCGATCGCACCGGCAAGCGTGAATATGACGATGAGCCAGCGGCGAAGCCGGACGAATTCCAGGAAATCCAGCACGGTGATTCCCGCATTGCTCGTTTGCACCGCATTGCCTTGCATCTCTTCACTCATCTTGGATTCATTCTGAACGGCCGACCACAGATCTGGATTGCAGCATGACGAGTAATCGTCTTCATCTGTCTTCCTCTGATCTCTTGTAGTAGTGGAGATTATTCTTTATGCCGCCCGGCAAAATCCTGCGAATCATCATCCGCAGCCAGATGTCGCCCCTGAGAACGAGGTCTCTTATCGGTTGCTCCGGCCTGCCTCTGAAGCTCGTAACGTGGAAGTATTCCTGCTCTCCCGTGGGGCGATTCGAGAAGTAATAGTTAGACACGCAACAGCGATCGGCTTGCGCCCTATTTTGCGACACTGAATGCCATGAATCCCGATGGGTCACCATAACGACCAACCGGTTGAATTTATTTACTATCGTCAGTGGCCGACCCGTCGGACCATTCGGCCAAAGCTCGAGGTTGCCGCCGCATTCCTCGGTCCAGTCCGGCGACACGTAGTAGAGGAGATTTAATACCCGATAGCGCTGACGAAACTTGTCATGGGAATTGTCTACGTGCGGATTAAGGAAGTGTCCGCACGCCATCAGAGAAATTCCACCGGCGTACAGCATCGAATCCGGTTCCAGCCCCCTCAGATTGGTGATCTGCCCGACGGCATTGATGATTTCCGGCTCCTGGAATGCGTAGATGATTTCTTCAAGAAGCGGGTTGTACTTATCCATCTGCGCGGCGACATATTTGAGCTCGCGCAGGCTGCTTTTCAGCATCATGGTCTCGGCAGGCGGAAAAGCCTGTCGTATCGAATGCACCCACTCCTCCGACAGAAGATCGTCAATTACAAAGTGATTGACCGGGGCGCTCTGCCTCCATTGTCGCGCCGAATCCTCAATACAAGAGGTAATTCTGGGCAGCATTTGCCCGGCAAATGCCCTCCGATCAAGCGCCATTCCCCCCACTCCTCTTATGCTGTCCACGTCATAGCGACAAAGAGTGCACTGCCGCCACCGACACGGCAATGTTGTACAGAATCGTCGTAATGGCCTCCCACATCGGCAGTGGTGGCAGCTGCTCGGTATTCAGCGGCACCACGATCGTGTCTCCGGGGTGGATCTTCATGGCTTCGGAATTCACCCGGAAGAAATGGCTCGAGTTGGCCACCACGCTGCCGTTGGCGCGGACTACATAGATCCTCTTGGCATCTGCGTGACGGGTCAGGCCCCCACTCAGAGCTATGTAATCATCACGTGTCAAATTCGTCCGATACAGATGCGAGGTGACGCTCTGCACCTCACCGATGACCGTGACCTCCTGCTGGTAGCGCGGCACGATCAGGTGATCGCCATTGCGGAGGATCACATCATCCTCGGAGCCCATACGCTCCTGCATCAGGCGAGGCAGATCGATGACCAGTCGGCCTACGGCTCGGGAGGATCTGAGCTCACTCAGCAACGTCTGGCCGATGGCCAGGGCGCCGGCCGCACCACTGCCGTTGCCCTGGCTGAGCTGTGCGCCGGCCGTCGCCTCCAGAGCCATGGTGGCGATATCGGTCTGCATCCGCTGTCCCAGGAAGTTCAGCTGGTCCTGCTCGCGCTGCTGCAGCTCCACGCGTGTGAACACACTTCCTTCGGGGAAGGCATATTGCGTCAGACCTCCCGCACGGGCGAGCACGGACTTCAAGGTCTCGCCATGCTTGATGGAGTAGGTGCCGGGGAACTTCACCTGCCCGTCCAGGATCACCTGCTCCTGCTCACCCCACAGCGAGATCTCCTTGATGGAGAGGCTGTCGAAGGGCTCCAGCAGGATGTTCGCCTTCGGGTCACCGCGCATCACAGCCGCAAGATCGATGGGAATGAGCTCGGTCTGGCGCGTTTCGCCGTTGATGATGGCGTAGCGGGCGAGTTCAGCCCTGCCACCGAAGGCCGAATCAGAAAGACTGCCGCCGGCACGGATCAGGTCGCTGACGCGCATGTCCTGTTCCAGCGGGTACTGCCCCGGCACCCGCACGCGGCCGTCGACGCGCACCACGTGGGCGGGTGCGCTCATGCTCGACTGCATGCGCAGCTCATCCATCAACGGCCGGATGATGCGATCACGTCCGGACTGCAGATCGAACACCGTGATCTCATCGCGCGCCGCCAGCGGCACGTTGGCGGCCGAGTCCGGCTGCGCCACCGCAGCGGCAAAATCGGCCGACCTCACCACGATGTGCCGATCGGGCGGGACCTCGCGCCGGATCAGCACATAATGCAGGTCCGCATCGGGCCGCAGGGCATCAACGGTCGGCAACACATCGAGCAGTCTCATGCCCGGGCGGAACGCCACGGCGCCCGGTGCGAAGACGTATCCTTGGATATGCACCGCGGAATCCAGCGTCGGCCGCAGACGGCTGACGCGCAGCAGATCGCCGTTGCTCAGCGTCCCGCTGACCGCCTGCCGCGAATCCAGATCGACAGCCAGCACTCGCCGAGTGCCGTTGTCCTCGATGCGGTTCAGCATGGCCCCGCGGGCGTCCGCGTCCGGCGTCAGGCCGCCGGCCAGTTGCACCAGATCCGCGACGGTTGCACCATGGTGGATTTCATAGATCGCCGGCCGCTTGACCTCGCCATCGGCACTGGCCGTCTCGCCAATGGGCGGCACAAATACCACATCGCCGGGCAGCAGCTTGGCGTCATCCGCGGTGTCGCCATGGATCAAGAGGTCGTAGAGGTCCAGGTGTCGCACGATGGTGCCCTGGCGCTTGAGCTGGATGTCACGCAGCGAACCAATCCGCTTGATGCCGCCTGCCGCATACAGCGCCGAGGTGATCGTGCCCAGTCCGCTGATCGTGTACGAACCGGGGACCTGTGCCTCCCCCAGCACAAACACGCGGATGGCCCGGGTATCGGCCATGGAAACGCTGGCCTTCACGCCGATCATCTGGCGGGCAACGCGCTGTTCCAGCTCCTCCTTGACGCTGATGAAGCGCTGCCCGCCTACGTTGATGGGGCCCAGCTGCGGAAAGGTCACCCGGCCATCACGGTCGACGGTAAGGCGGTAACTGCCGTTCTGGTTGCCGTAGAGCTGCACCTCCAGCTCATCCCCGGCCCCGACCACATAGTCGGCCGGCACGGGAATATTGGTGACCGGAGCAAAGGTGGACAGGTTGTGATTGAACAGGTCATAGCCGAAGGGCTTGAGCCCTTCCAGGCCGACCTTCTTCAGCGGCAGCCGCGTGAGACGGAAGTGCAGTCCCTCCAGCATCGGGTCCACCTCCAGCCGCAGCGTCGCCTGCAGTTCCGTGAGTCCCGCCAGGGGAATTCCCGCCACTCCGGGCAATTCCAGTACGCCCTGCCGCGATAGGGTATAGGGCTCGTGCAGACGGATCAGATCCACGAGGTTGGTAAGTCTCTGCTTCTGCTGGTCGGTGAGCGGCGCCGGCTGATCCTGGTCCTGCTGATTCTGATTCTGGGTCTGGCCTTGGTTCTGGTTCTGAAGCGCCGAAGGCTGGGTCTGCTGCAGGGCCTGTAGTTGTTGCATCTGCTGCAGCTGCTGCAGCTGGCCGGCCTGCAGCTGACCGTTGTAGCCGCTGGCCGCCGCGGCGGAAAATGTGTCGATGGGGCGCGGCTTCAACGGCTGGGTATCCACCTCCACCACCACGGAGTCCTCGGACTTGAACACCGGCGGCGCGCCGCTCGGCTGCTCCTCCTCTTCCCCTTCGCGTTTGCGCGTCCGGTTCTGGGCCCCGTTCTGTTCGGTCTGGTTGGCGCGGCTCTCCTGGTCCGGATTCGTGGTCGTACCCGGCTGTCCCGTGCCTGCGCTGTTGCTCGTGCCTCCCATACCGCTCAGCCGCTGCAGAATCTGCTGCTGCTGATCTGGAGTCATCCCCTGCAGCACCTGGCTCGGATCGATTCCGGATGTCGTGCTCTGCGCATACGCCGTGGCTGCGCCGATCAGCGCCCACGCCCCCACCACCGCTCCGCGGACCCAGTTTCGCTTCATTCGGTTCAACATTCCCTTATTTGCCCCGCCATACGGCGATGTGGGCCAGTGCGCCTTTCACGCCAGAGCTCGCATCCCTCGCCAGGGCCGGATTCTCCACCATCGGCACCAGCGACTCGGCCAGTTTCTTGCCCAGTTCCACGCCCCACTGGTCGAAGCTATTGATGCCCCAGATCACCCCCTGAGTGAACACCTTGTGTTCATACAGCGCTATCAGCTTGCCCAGGGTGGTGGGGTCCAGACGACTGAACAGGATCAGGGTGCTGGGACGATCGCCGACATGCACCTTGTGCGGGGCCACCAGGTCGATGCGGGCAACCGGCATGTCCTGCCGTGCCAGATCGGCGCGCACGGTGGCTTCCGGCTGGCCGTTCATCAGCGCCTCCGCCTGCGCCAGACAGTTGGCGAGCGCCAGGTTCTGATGCTGCTGGTCGCCACAGGAGGAGTTCACCGGTGCGATGAAGTCCAGGGCAGCGCGCATGGTGCCCTGGTGCAGCAGCTGAAAGAACGAATGCTGGGCATTGCTGCCAGGCTCGCCCCAGATCACCGCCGCGGTCTCCCAGGCCGTGCGCTCGCCATCTTGCGTCACGGACTTGCCGTTGCTCTCCATCTCCAGCTGCTGCAGATAGGCCGACAGGCGCTTGAGCCGATCGTCATAGGGCAGCACGGCAAGGGTGGGGAGCTTGCGGAAATTGATGTTCCAGACACCCAGCAGCGCCATCAGCACCGGCAGGTTGTTGGCCCACTCGGTGGTGCGAAAGTGTTCGTCCATGGCGTGCGCGCCGGCCAGGAGCTGCTCGAAGTTCGACTTGCCGATGGCAATGGCCAGCGTCACCCCAATGGAGGACCACATGGAATAGCGGCCGCCGACCCAATCCCACATCTGGAAGCGGTAGTCCTTGTGGACGCCGAACGCATCCATGGCCTTGTGATTGGTCGAGACGGCAGCGAAATGCTGGTTGACGACGCTTTCACCCAGCTTGCCGACCAGCCACGCCCGCGCGGTTTTGGCGTTGGTCAGCGTCTCAAGCGTGGTGAAAGTCTTGGAAGCGACCACGAACAGCGTGGTCGCGGCATCGGCATCTTTGAGCACATCGTAGAGATGGCAGCCATCGACATTCGACACGAATTCCACCCGCGGTGCGCCCCTGGTGTACTGCTCCAGGGCCAGCACCGCCATGGCGGGACCCAGGTCCGAGCCACCGATGCCGATATTGACGACGAGGGTGAAGGGCCGGCCGGCACTGCCGAGGATGCGACCCTCGCGCACCGCGGCGGCGAAATTCAGCATCCGCTCGCGCTCGGTCATGACCTCTGCGGCGATGTCCCTGCCGCCGATGGCGGCGCCGCGCGGCTGACGCAGGGCCACATGCAGCACCGCGCGGTCTTCGGTGCGATTGATGTGCTCGCCGCGGAACATGCCATCGATGCGATCCCGCAGCAGCACGAAATCCGCCAGTGCATACAGCTTGTACAGCGCCTCCTGGTCGATGCGCTGGCGGGAGAAATCCATCGACAGGCCCAGCGCGGAGCGCGAAAAACGGGCGTAGCGCCCGGCGTCCTGCGCAAACAGATCCCGCGTATGCACGCCGCTCAGGCGGGATTCGTGGGCGGCGATCTCGCCCCAGATAGGCGTCAGAGGTCCGGGAGTGCTGATCATGTGTATTTACCTCGGGCGCGCGGGTGAGTCTGCGCTTGCAACGGATCGGATCAAGCGTAGAACCGCGCGACGCTGTCGACGACGTACTGTAGTTGTTCGGGGGCCAGCTCCGGATAGATGGGCAGCGCCACGGTTTCCAGGGCCGCGCGTTCCGCATGGGGAAAGGCGCCCTGGGTATGACCCAGGTAGGCGAAGCACTGTTGCAGATGCAGCGGCACGGGGTAGTAGATCTCCGAACCCACGGATCGTTCCGCAAGGTGCTGTCGCAACCGATCCCGATCCCGCGCGCGGATCACATACTGGTTGTAGATATGCCGACCGCCGGGCAGGGCATAGGGCGTGCGTACCTGGATGCCCAGTTTCGCCGCGCCGAAGGCGCTGTCGTAGCAGGCCGCATTGCGCTGCCGGGCAGCGCTCCAGGCGTCGAGGTGCGGCAACTTCACATTGAGCACCGCCGCCTGCAGTTCATCAATACGGAAATTCCCGCCAATCAGCGAGTGATAGTACTTGGGTTTGCCGCCATGCACGCGCAGCACGGCCATGCGCTCGGCAAGCTGCGCATCCTGGGTCACGCACATGCCGGCATCGCCAAAGGCCCCCAGGTTCTTGGTGGGGAAAAAGGACAGGCAGCCGATATCACCAAAGCTGCAGGCTCGACCCCCCTGTGCGTCATCGGCGCCGATCGCCTGCGCAGCATCCTCGATGATCTTCAGCTCGTAACGGCGTGCCAGGTTCAGCAGCGGCTGCATGTCCGCCACCTGGCCATACAGGTGCACGGGCATCACGGCTTTGATGATGCCTCCCGTGGCGCGGTTCACCAGATCGCTGCCGCGAAACTCGCAGCCCCGGCTCAGGAAGGTTTCGACCGCCTCGGGGTCCAGATTAAAGGTCACCGGATCGATGTCGCAGAAGGTCGGGCGTGCGCCGGTGCGCGCGATGGTGCCGGCGGTGGCGAAGAACGTGTACGGGCTGGTGATGACCTCGTGCCCGGGACCGATATCCAGCGCCATCAGGGCCAGCAGCAACGCATCCGTACCGGAGGAGACACCGATACCGAACTTGCAGTGGCTGTAGGCGGCCACATCCTTCTCGAGCTGGGTAACCTCGGCCCCGAGGATGAAGCCCTGGCTGGCGCAGACTCTTTCGATGGCCGCGAGCGCCGCGCTTTTCACGGCAGCGTACTGCGGCTTCAAATCCAGCAGAGGTACTTGCATCGGGGGCATCGGTGTCGCCGTGGCAAATCGGTGCACAAGTCTAATCGACTGGCACCCGCTTCACACACCAGTCGCCGTCGCCTGTGCATCAATCTGCTGCCACACACAATGCCCCTTGCTGGACTTGCCGATGAGCTCCAGGAAGGCCTGATGGGCCTGCTCCTCGTCCGGCGTTGCGGCGATGACCCGCAAGGGATTGACCGGTCGCACCAGGGGTCGGACCGAGGACAGCGCTTCGCCGCGCAGCGAGGCCGCACTTTCCCCCAATCGCAGGGCCACCTGGCCCCCCGTCATGGCCAGGTACACCTCGCCCAGCAGCTGCGCATCCAGCAGCGCCCCGTGCAGCTGGCGGCCTGAGTTGTCGACGTTGTAGCGCTTGCACAGCGCATCCAGGCTGTTGCGCTGGCCGGGGTGCATCTGGCGCGCCAGGGCCAGTGAATCCACTACCGTGCACAACGCCGCCATGGTGACCGGTACGCCCGGCAGGCGCGCGAATTCTGCATCCAGGAAGCCCAGATCGAAGGCCGCATTGTGGATGATCAGTTCCGCGCCGCGCAGGAACTCGATCAGTGCGGCGGCGATCTGCGCAAACTTCGGTTCAGGCTCCAAACGCGCACGGGTAATGCCGTGCTTCGCCAGGGCGCCCTCATCAATGTCCCGCTCGGGGTTCAGGTACTGGTGAAAATGCCGGCCCGTCGGGCGGCGGCCGTTCAATTCCAGGCAGCCGATCTCGATGATGCGATGATTCTGCGCGGCGTCGAGGCCGGTGGTTTCCGTATCCAGGATGATCTGACGCATTCGCTTACAATGCCTTCGAGTGTTGGGGCGGCACGAGCATGGCATCGATCGCCAGATTAGCCAGCGCATCGGCGCGCTCGTTGCCCGGATCACCTGCGTGGCCCTTGACCCATTGCCACCTGAGGGTGTGGGAGCAGGCCAGCTGGTCGAGCCGTTCCCACAAGTCCTGGTTCTTGACCGGCTTGCGGTCGGCCGTACGCCAGCCGCGAGCCTTCCAGGCGGGCAGCCATTCGGTGATGCCCTTGATCACATATTGCGAGTCGGTGCACACGGTAGCGATGGACGGCCGCTTCAGCGCGGTCAGCCCCATGATGGCCGCGGTCAGCTCCATGCGATTATTGGTGGTGGCAGGCTCTGATCCGCACAGCTCCTTCTGCGTGCCGTTCCACTGCAGGACCACGCCCCAGCCGCCCGGTCCCGGATTGCCGCGACAGGCCCCGTCGGTATGCAGCACCAGTTCAGTCATCGCTACAGCGGCTGCCGGGTGGTCGGCTTCACCAGCTGGCCGATGACCGCGGTCTGCTTCTCACGCAGCCGCGGCCGAATCGGGGTCAGGGCGCGGACGTGTTTGCGGGCCTTCATCAGCCACGCCCCCGCCGGCAGCGGGTTGAACCAGGTGCGGCGCAGCAATGGAGAGTGATCGGCACTGGCGGTGGGCCCACTGCCCCATGGGGGGCAATGCAGGTAGGCGCGCTCGGCGACGACTTCATAACCCATCAGCACCAGCCACTCGCGGACCCGGCCGGCCGACAGGATACGGCGCATCCCCGGCGGGAACCCCGCCCGGGAGCTGCGCGCGCGCACGCCCCAGAGGCTGAAGGGCTGGAACCCCAGCACCACCAGTTGCCCTTCTCCGGACAGCACCCGGTCGACCTCGCGGACAATGCCATAGGGGTCCGAGGCGAACTCCAGGGTGTGCGGCAGCAGCACTGCATCGACGCTGTCCCGAGCCACGGGCAGCGCAGCAGGCCGGGCAACAATGTCGGCCCCATCGCTCAGGGCGTCGGGAGCCACCACGATCTTGCGGCGCGTCCGGCAGCCTGCCAGCAGCTCCCGGCCCTCGCCCCAGGCACCGACCTGCAGGAACTCCCAGCCGAACACATCCTCGAGCGCCTCGCCCAGCAGCTGAGCTTCGGCAGTCAAAAGGGCCTTGCCCAGCGGCATCTGCCAGAAAGCACGCAAGGCGGTAGAGCGGTCGGGCACGGTATGGGGTCCTAGTGCAGTCCCTCGCCTGCGGGTGGCAAGGGCGGGATTAAGTATCGTCGAGTTATGTGAGACGGCACAATAAAAATGCTGGCCATTTTGTGACCTTACCAGTTACAGTCCGGGCTCGAAATACGTACGTTCGTGTCCCGGGGGGCAAGTCCCACGGTTGACCGAAAAGTTTTTCCGAACCTACGACTTTTTAGTGCCCCCAGCGCCCCTGACCCTCGCTGGCCGCCCGATGACTATGCCATCCGCCTCGTGAGGGACCGGACATTGACTTCGACAACACTGCGCCCCGTTCTCGGAACGATTCTCGCCGGGGCCCTCCTCATCCTGACTGCCTGCGCCAGTGCGCCAGTGGAACGACCCGAACCCCTGATCCTGCAGCCCGTGGCGGCGCTGCCCGTCACCGCGCTCCCCAGTACTGATCAGGCCGAGCTACCCCCGGGCGCGAGCTCCGCAGCGGCTCAGGCGGTCAATGACGCCATGGCTCAGGCCGCTGTGACCCCGGGCCTCGAGCCCGCCGACTACGGCGATCTCTTCGATCGCATGCGGGCCGGCTTCAAGCTGCCGGATTCGGATCACAGCGCCATCGACCGCGAGCTGGAGTGGTACGCCGGCAACCCCGATTATCTGGGCCGCGCCTTCAGTCGCGCCGACCTGTACCTGTACCATATCGTCACGGAGCTGGAGGCCCGCGGCATGCCGCTGGAACTGGCGCTGCTGCCGGTGGTGGAGAGCGCTTTCGAGCCGTACGCCTACTCGTCCGCGCGCGCCTCGGGGCTGTGGCAGTTCATCCCGGGCACCGGCTCGCGCTACAACCTCAAGCAGGACTGGTGGTATGACGGCCGCCGCGATGTCCTGGAATCCACCCGCGCGGCCCTGGACTACCTGCAGGCATTGCACACCGAATTCAACGGCGACTGGCTGCTGGCCATCGCCGCCTACAATTGCGGCGAGCAAAACGTCGAGCGCGCCGTGGCACGCAATCAGGCCGCCGGCCTGCCGACGGATTTCTGGGATCTGAAACTGCCGGCGGAAACCCGCGCCTACGTGCCGAAACTGCTCGCCATGGGGCGGGTGGTGGCGCATCCGGAGCGCTATGGCCTGACCTTCAACAAGATTCCCAATCAGCCCTATTTTGCCAAAGTCGACACCCACGGCCAGATTTCCATGCATGTGGCGGCCGAGATCGCCGGTCTCACCGATGCCGAGCTGTATGAGCTGAACCCGGCATTCCATCGCTGGGCCACCGATCCCGCAGGTCCCTACTCGTTGCTGGTTCCCGCGGACACTGCCGAGGCGTTCCGCACCAGCGTCACGCAGCTCACCGACGATGAGCGGCTGAACGTGCGGCCGTATCAGGTCCACGCCGGTGACACCGTGAACCTGGTGGCCCGGCGCTTTCGCACCACCTCTCAGGCACTGCGCGAGCTGAACGATCTGCCCAAGGGGGCATTGCGGGTCGGCACCGCGCTGCGCGTGCCCTCGGACTCCAACCTGCTGCCCGCCAAGGCGCTGCGCGCCGCAGCGCTGGTGGATGGACGCGAACATCGCTCGCGCCGCCAGCGTTCCCGCGTGGTGGTGCGTCATGGCGAGACCCTCTGGGCCATCGCCCACAAGCACGGCGTGGACGTGAATGCCTTGGCGCTGATGAACGGCATGCAGCCGAATACGGTGCTGCGCACCGGTCAGCGGCTGCGCCTCTCGACGGCCTCGGGCACGGCCACGATCAGCACGGATGACGACGAGCAGGCCATTGGCAGCACCGGCGCCGGCAGTGTTGACGGCGCCGACACCCGCCAGGTGACGCACGTCGTGCACGCCGGGGACACCCTGTACCACGTCGCGCAGGAATATCACGTGAGCGTGGCGCAGATGGCCAGCTGGAATCGACTCAGCAAAACCAAGCTGGTACCGGGACAGAAGCTGGTCATCCATCAGCCCGCGCACTGAAGAAGGCGCGGACAGTACCGATGGGATTTCTGACGGGCAAGCGCGCGTTGATCGTGGGTGTCGCCACCGACCGGTCCATCGCCTGGGGCATCGCCCAGGCCATGCAGCGCGAAGGCGCCACGCTCGCCCTCTCCTATGCCAACGACAAATTCAAGGAGCGGGTCGTCCCCCTGGCACAAAGCCTCAGCGCGCTCACGCTGCCGCTGGATGTGGGGCGCGATGAGGAGATTACGGCGGCATTTGATTTCCTGCGCCAGGAATGGGGTTCCCTGGACATCGTGGTGCATGCCGTGGCGTTCGCGCCGCGCGAGGCCCTTACCGGCAGCTTCGTCGATAACACCTCGCGAGAGGCCTTCCAGGTGGCACACGACATTTCCAGCTACAGCCTGACCGCGCTGACGCGCGCGGCGTTGCCGCTGATGGCGGGGCGCGCCGGGGCGGTGTTGACCCTCTCCTATCTGGGGGCCGTGCGCACGCTGCCCAACTACAACGTCATGGGACTGGCCAAGGCGAGCCTGGAGGCCAATGTGCGCTTCCTGGCGGCGGATCTGGGCCCGCGTGGCATCCGGGTGAATGGCATCTCAGCGGGACCCGTGAAGACGCTGGCGGCTGCGGGCATCGCCGGTTTTCGCAAAATGCTCAGTCGCATGGCGGAAGTCGCGCCCTTGCGCCGCAATGTGACCCTGGAAGAGGTGGGTAACGCCGCCGCCTTTCTGTGCTCGGATCTGGCCAGCGGCATCACCGGTGAAATCACCTACGTGGATGCCGGCTTCAACACCGTCGGCATGGGCTTCCCGCTGGAGAATGCGGGGTAAGTCGTAAGCGCCCGCCGCTGATTGCCAGAACCTCAACTGGCCGCCTGCCAACGTGATGATTAATCACTGTTATACTGTCGGTTATCTGGTTTTTTGACCATTAATCTACATTAAATTGGACTTTAAAGAACAGTGCCAATACCTATCGGAACTCGGAATCCGCCTGAAAAAGTTACGTCTCGCACGTAACGACACCATGGCCGTGTTCGCGCAGCGCCTCGGGGTCAGTGCCGGAACGCTGCGGGCGATGGAGCATGGTGCGGCCACGGTTCAGATCGGCGCCTGGGTCAAAGCCTTGTGGGTTCTTGATCATCTTGATGACCTGAATGGCGTGTTGGCCCAGCAGGAGAGCCTCCTCGAACGGGCGCGCGCGCCGCGTGCCCGCAGCAGACAGCGCGCCTCGAGGCGGCCTCGATGAAGCAAATATTTGTCTGGGTGCGATGCGCGGATGGCGCGATCCGCCTGGTCGGGGAACTGGCCACGACGGCTGCGGACCGCACCAGCGGGCGCTTCGAATCCGAGTTCGAATACGCGCGCGCATGGGTAAGTGAGCCTGGCGCCTTCGCGCTTGATCCGGTGTCTCTCCCCCTCAAAACCGCTCAAGGGTTTCGCGCCGAGATGTTCTATCCACCTCTGGCGGTGTTCGAAGATGCACTGCCAGATGATTGGGGTCGGCGCTTGCTCGCCGCAGCGATCACCATCGGCGATGGCGGCACGCCGTCGCTACCTGAGATGCTGCTACGCATGCGCGGCGGAGGCACCGGGGCACTCCTGTTTACGCCGACCGGTACCGCCCCTCGCCCCGATCAAAGCGTTCCAAGCACCGCGCTGCCAAAGCTCCTTGCAGCGGCCGCACGATTCGAGGCCGGAACCCTGCCACCGGGCGATGAGTTTCGCCGCCTCCTGGAGGGCAGCAGCCGCGCCGGCGGTGCGAGGCCCAAGGCGCTCGTACACGATGAGTCCGGAGAGTGGCTCGCCAAATTTCCCAGTCGCGCGCGCGATGATGCGTATGACGTCGTTGGCCTCGAAGCCACTTGTCTGGCGCTGGCCCGGCGCGCCGGACTTGAGGTCCCGGAGTCGCGATTGCAGGCGATCGGCACGCGGCGCGTACTCATGGTCAAGCGCTTCGATGTCACTGCTCCAGGGGGTCGGTACCACATGGTGAGCCTGCGCACGCTGTGCAAAGAGCGTCCCGGCATCTACGTGCACAGCTATTCGAATCTTGCTCAGGTGCTGCGCAAACATTCCGCTTCCCCCGCCGATGACCTGGCCGCGCTGTATCGGCACATGGTCTTCAACGCGGCTATCGGCAACGTCGATGATCACCTCAAGAATTTCTGGATGGTGGCGCGTCCCGGTGGTTTTCGCCTGGCACCGGCGTTCGATTTAGTACCGGACATCAGCGGTCGAGGCGAGCATACCCTGTCCTTTCAACAAGGCTTTGCCTGCCCGACCGGCGCGGAAGTGGGCGCACTGGCGAGTGAATGGGGCGTGGCAGGCGCGGCGCGCATCATCGAGGAGGTCATCGACGCTGCCCAGGCATTCGCGACGACCGCACGCAGACTCAAGGTCCGCCATCCGGGCAGCTTGCAGAAAGTGTGCGCCGATGTGCGCCGGCGGATTGGACTGCTCAGTCAAGGTGGCCCGAATTGAACGGCCTATTGCTGGTCGAAGACCCCGATGTTCTTCTGCACCTTGGCGGTGTTGCGCGCCTGGTCGATGTAGGCGCTGACATCCTCGTCGCTGTATTGCGCGGCGAGGTCGTGCGACAGGGAGGACACCTGCTGTGGGTCTATGGGCGCCGCATCTGAACGAATCCCGCTGACGGCCAACACCACCGCACCCCCGTCGGGCTGGGCGAAGGCCTGGTAGACCGCCTGGTGCGCAGCGGGCTTGGGGGACTTGAATGCCGCATCGCGGATCAGCGTCGGCACTGAGGGATCCTGGCGACCCACGAAGCGCGCGGCCTCGGCGCTCACCCCCAGATCCTTGACCACGGCATCAAAGTCCTTGCCGGCCTGCAGGCTCTTGGTTGCCGCCTGCGCGGCGGCCAGGGCGGCCCGGCTACCGGACTCCTTGCGCAACTCGGCCACAATCTGGTCGCGCACCGCTGCGAGCGGCTTGGGAGCCGGCAGCGCATGCGACAGATCCTTGACCAGGACCAGCCGATCATCGCCCACCAGCACCGGGCCGCCGATCTTGTGCTCGCCCAGCACCGCATCGTCGAACACTACATTCTGCAGATCCTTGGAAGCACCCAGATCACCGCCGCCGCTGCCCTTCACATACGCGGGAATATCGCCCAGCGTCAGGCCAAACTCCTTGGCCAGGGTCTCCAGCGTTTCGCCGGACTGATCGATTTTCTGCTGGATCTGTTCTTGAACATCGCCGAACTTGTCTGCCGCGCGATCATGCTTGAGCTGCTCCTGCACCGCGGCGCGTGCCTCCGCAAAGGTCTTGCCCTTGGCCGGCGAGATGTCGTCGAGGCGGATGATGTCCCAGCCGCCCTTGGTGCGCACGGGTGCACTGATGTCACCGGCCTTCATGCCGAACACTGCATCAGCGAACGCCTTATCGACGCTTTCCAGATCGGCGCGCTCGGAGGAGCCGAGGTCACCACCCTGAGTGGCGGAGCCGGAATCGTCTGAATACTGCCTGGCCAGGGCCTCGAAATTGCCGCCGGCCTTCAGCTTCGCTTCGATATCCTGGGCCTTCTTCAAGGCCGCGGCATCGGTCACCTTGGCATTCACCGCCACCTGGATATGGTGCACGTGACGCTGCTCGGTGGAGATGTAGCGGTTCTTGTTCTTGTTGTAGTAATCCTGCAGATCCGCATCGGACACCGTGATCTGCGCAGCCACCTGCGCCAGGGTCAGCTGCGCATACTGCAGGTGCACCGACTCGGGCGTCATGAACTGCGCCTTGTGGGCGTCGTAATAGGCCTGGATGGCCGTATCCGTGACCTGCACGCCGGCCGCGAATTTGTCCAGTGGCAGCACGGCGTAGCGGATCTGGCGCTCCTCATCGTCCAGCGCCCGCATGCGGGCCAGCTCAGTCGGGGTGATGAACTGGGACACCTGCAAACCTTCCTGCAGCTGGCGTTGCTCCTGTTCGCTCTTCAGATCGTTGAGGTACTGCTCCTCGGTGAGTCCAGCCGACTGCAGGCGCGACTTGGCCACCTCGGCGTTGTACTTGCCGTCGAGCTGGAAGGCCGGTTCCGCGCGCAGCGCGGCGGTCAACTGATCCTGCGGAACGCGATAGCCCAGATCGTAGGCGCGATCGACCATGAGCGTGCTGCGCACCGCCGATTCGAGCAATTGCTCCTGCAGCACCGAGCGCTCGCCCGCGGGGATGTCCCCGCCGACGCGTTGCTGCCATTCATTCTGTTCGCGCTGCCAGGAGGCGCGCACATCCTCATAGGGAATGGTGTGCCCATTGACCTTGGCAGCGAAACTCGCGCTGCTGAAGTTGAGGTTCGCGACACCATAAGCGCCCCACGCGGCGAAGATCAGTGCCAGGGCACCGAACACCACATACGTGAGCCATTTGTGGCCCTTCAGTCCGTCACCAATTTGCTGCAGCATCACTTCGGGTCTTTGAAGTTGGCGGAGCGGACGGGACTCGAACCCGCGACCCCCGGCGTGACAGGCCGGTATTCTAACCAGCTGAACTACCGCTCCAGCTTTAGGGGAGCGGGATTGTACAGGGCAAATTTGCCGGATGCCATGCAACTTTGCGCGCGCCTGGGCCTTGACAGGGACGGCGCTTTATTGGCGAGACCCGGCCATGCAGGCGACGAGCCAGTTAGTCAGGCGCCGTCAGCGGGGCTATCGGCGCGGACGGGTCGCCAGATGGCGAAGGGCCGCCTTCAAGTCCTGCTGCAACAAGGCGATCTCGGATGGTGTGAGCATCCGGGGAGTTTTCGAGGTAGCGAGCCTCCGACCGGGTAAGCTCGGAGAATCCGAACCCGAATCTTTGCTGCCACCAGACTTCGAACTCCTGTCCATGCTTGTCTCGCAATGCCTGAATCTGTGCCTCGTCAGGAGCCAGCTTGGCGGAGTACGGTTTTCCGGTCAAGGCGGTGGCTCCAACGACGTGACCGCCTTGGGATACAATGAATCCGATGAGATTCGCCAGCGTACCGCCCTGGCCAACGAAGTCATCCACGAGGAGATAGTTCAGCCCGGGGACCACGAACCCAAAGAACCGCGCCTGATTTGCAAGTCGGTGATAACCGCTCGCTCCCGTGTGGCCCACTGTGTTCGATTGCACTCTCCCAATGGACTCCTGGCGGGCATTGGGCTCCCTACGCCACTCGATCAGACCCCCGGTCAGTTCGGGTATACGGGCGTAGAGGAGGAATTTCTCGGTGTTCTGCGCTCTAAGGGGCTTCCGTTCACACCGATCTAGCCCCCTAACCGCAGACGTTCGATCGCCGCCGCGACTGTTTCGAGGTGCTCTGCAATGCCTCGTAACTCATCCCACGTCGGCGGTGGATTAATATTGACGTAAAACTGCATGCCATCCGGGCCCATCGCGCTGCCGCTGTGTGCGTCGGCCTCCTGAACTATCAGGTTGGCCAGCTTTCTCGCTCGCTCCGGGAAATCGCGCGCGGCCTCGCGCAGTTCCTGGTTGTGCTCCTCAGGCATATGATCGCTCCCTGTGTTCGAAGATGGGTGCCCCAGTGCCGCGCTCGCGTCGGGCTTCATCATAGCGTCGCCTGCGGGGCGGCGTTTTCGTTTCAGACCATCGTTACGAGGCTTACTGCTTTAGGCTTTGAATACCTGTACGGTATGACCGCCGGCGTCTGCCACTGAAAGACGCCAGTTCCGGAAAGCGTGCATCGCTGTCTGATTCCATTGAACCAAGTTGCCAGTTTCGAGATTGAGCAGTCGCCAGTCCGACCCATCGATTGTCCGCAGAACGACGTAGATGCCGTCCGGGGCAACGAATGCCATAGCGCCGGATCCGGGCCCCGGGTCGATCATGCTGGTGGGGGCTGAAAGGTCAGGTTCAAACACACGCTCCCCGCTGAAGATCAGGGCGGTTTCGCCGCTGTAAAGCTGATGAGCGAACCGCTTCGCGGTCTGATCGAAAATTACGAGTCCGAGCCGCTTTTGCGGGTCTTGCGGTGCTACACATACAATACCGAATTTACCTGCGACGTTGACAAATTGACCGACAGCACCGGGACCCGATAGCTGGCTGACGACAAGTTTCGGCTTCACGGTCAGAGGCATTTGCATCTCCCTCTAAAAGCATAGCTGGTAACAGGACAAGAAAAAGCCGCGCCGCGAGCAAGCGGCCCTTGCCGTAGCTCTCTAGACGCCTAGTTGCGCTCTAAAGTATGAGCGCGCGTACGTTTTTTCATTGTTGGTTAGCTGTCCGTGCGCCAGAGTAGTAAACACATGGTGTATCAAGGTTCGATCTACGGTCGCCTCGATTCGCTTTGTGCTGGCATCGACGACAGCCGGTGTCGGCGCACTTGTCGCGATAAACGCTTGTACGGCGGCCTCGATTGCAGTTTTTTCCGCTGCTGTCAGGGGTTTCTGATTGGCGGGCACCGCAGCCGGTTTCGGTCGTTTGGCGGCGTGAGAGTGGTTATTCGCGCTCCCTGTGGCCGTCGTAGCCTGCGGCACGTGAGGGTGATAGCGCATGACGGGTGCAAGAGCCGCGCTACCAAACCGAATTACGCGATCAGCTCTATCTGTAATTTCTCGGCTCTGACCCGAACTCACTCCGACGGCCAAGTCTTCGAGGCCAAGGACCGCGATTCGTACGCCTTTCTTTTGCGTCAACGCCCTTGTGCAGGAGATACCCTGCATCGACCATGACCACGAAACGGTCCACGGTTGCGCCCCCAGAAAAGATAAGCCCCCAACAAGTGGGGGCAGGGTGCGGCTCGCTCTAGTAGATAGTGAGCGAACCACGGGTGGAAATATAGGGGCCTAGCAGGTGCTACACAAGGGGACTTGTGATAATTGCTCGGGGCATCACTTCCTACAGGCTGTCGATCCGTACAGCTCAACCCACAGCCGCGCGGAGGTGCCCCTTATGTCTGACGTCTGTGTATCGGTACGTCTGTATGTGTACCTGCAGGATAAGGGTCTTAACCGCCAACGTTTCCGTACCGATTCCGTATGTAGTCGCCGTATTTAAGCTAAGTTATTGATTTCATGGTGGGTGCTGACGGGATCGAACCGCCGACATTCGCCGTGTAAAGGCGACGCTCTACCAGCTGAGCTAAGCACCCGCCGGGATGGAATCTAGCACGGCCGGGGACGACGACCCTAAGCGAGGAAGTTGGTGGCAGCCACGACCGCGCCGGCCGCTGCCGCCACGGCTCCCAGTACGGGAAACAGCCGTTGCCGGGCCAGGAAGTACAGCGAGGTGAGTACCAGACCCAACTCCAGCAGCCCCTCGCCCAGATCCAGGCGCAGGCCCCGGGCCTCCTCGCGGCGGCTCTCCGCCTCGCGCGCCTGCGCTTGCTGCTGGATCTGTCCGGCATCGGCGGCGTAGCGGTCACGGTCCTTGGCGTACTGGGTGCCCAGCTGCTGCGCCCGATCCGCCTGCGCGACTTGAACCACGCCCAGCAGACCCGCGGCCACATCCATCAGGTGCTCGCGCTCCTTCTTGGCCTCGTAGAACGACCACTGGTCATTCGCCTCGGTCCGATGGATGACCGCCGCGGTGTGCGCACGGTGCGAGGCGATGGTCACGAAGGCCAGCAGAATACCGACTATGCCCACCATGACGCTCACGCTTTTCGTGACGGCATCGCCGCCCGCTTCATGGGAGGTGTGAATCTCAACTTCAGCCATTACGCGCCTCTTCCACCCCAAAGGGATAACCGGCCACTTCGCTCAGGGACGTGAGCACGATATGCCCCAGGGCGCGCAAGTCCGCCGTGGGTTGGGTCATGTCCGGCACCTGGATCACCGTCATGCCGGCGGCGTGCGCGGCGCGCACCCCGTACTCGGAGTCCTCCAGGGCCAGGCAGGCCCTCGGATCCACGCCCAGGCACTCGGCCGCCTTCAGGTAAACCGCAGGGTCCGGCTTGGGCCTTTGGACCAGGTCGGCACCGATGACCGCCTTGAATCGTGACAGCAGCGCGGCCTGCTGCAGCTTCTCGATCGCATGCGCGGTGCGTGAAGAGGTCGCAATCGCCATCGGCAGACCCAGCTGCGCCACTGCATCGAGCAGCGCCAGGGCGCCCTCTTTCAGGGGCGTGGGGGTGATGCGGCTGGCGATGCTGAAATGGCGGCTCCAGGCAGCAAAGAACGCATCGCAATCCAAAGTGGGTCCATAACCGTCCCGGATCACGGCGCGGGCGATGGGCTCCGCGGCGCCGACGCAGCGCATCAGCAGATCCATGCGCGGGGCAACCGTGAGTTCCCGGCACGCGGTGATGAAGGCCTCCTGCGCGACACGCTCGGTATCCAGCAAGGTGCCATCCATATCAAAGATGACAGCGTCGAAGTGCTTCATGGCAAAGGCGCCCCTGTTGCGAGGGGCGCCGCGACTTGGCGTGGCTAGTGGGCCGACGAGGGCTTCAGGCTGCGGCGTGCCGCGCGACGCGCTGGCTTGGATTCCACCGCTGCGACCGCAGGCGCCACCACCAGAGGCACCGGCTGACTCACCAGGGCGATCTGCAGCACCTCATCAATCCATTTCACCGGCTTGATGGTGAGGTTGCCCTTGATGTTGTCGGGAATTTCGGCCAGATCCTTCACGTTCTCATCCGGGATGAGCACGGTCTTGATGCCACCGCGATGCGCTGCCAGCAGCTTTTCCTTCAAGCCCCCGATGGGCAGCACTTCGCCGCGCAGCGTGATCTCACCGGTCATCGCGACATCCGACTTCACCGCGATGCGGGTCAGGGCCGATACCAGCGCAGTGCACATTCCCACACCGGCACTCGGACCGTCCTTCGGCGTCGCGCCCTCGGGCATATGCAGATGGATGTCGTTCTTCTGATAGAAGTCCTGTTCCAGGCCCAGCACCTGGCTGCGGCTGCGCACCACGGTCATGGCCGCCTGGATGGACTCCTGCATCACCTCGCCCAGATGGCCGGTGTGCTGCAGTTTGCCCTTGCCCGGTACGATGGCCGCTTCAATCGTCAGCAATTCACCGCCGACTTCCGTCCAGGCAAGCCCCGTGACCTGACCGATACGGTCCATGTCCTCGGCCTTGCCATAGCGGAAACGCTTCACACCCAGATACTTTTCCAGATTGCGCGGCGTGACGGAGATGGTCTTCTGCTCCTTGTCCTCCAGCAGCAGCTGCTTCACCGACTTGCGGCCGATCTTGGCAATCTCGCGCTCGAAGTTGCGCACGCCCGCCTCGCGCGTGTAGTGACGCACGATGTCCAGCAGCGCCGGATCGGAGACCTTCAGCTCATCGTCCCGCAGCCCATTGGCCTTCATCTGCTTGGGCACCAGATAGCGCCGGCCGATGTTCATCTTCTCATCTTCGGTGTAGCCCGGCAGCCGGATGACCTCCATGCGGTCCAGCAGCGGACTGGGGATATTCAGCGTATTCGCCGTGCATACGAACATCACCTCGGACAGATCCAGATCGACCTCCAGGTAATGATCGTTGAAGGTGGCGTTCTGCTCCGGATCCAGCACCTCCAGCAGCGCCGAGGACGGATCGCCACGGAAATCCATGGACATCTTGTCCACTTCATCCAGCAGGAACAGTGGATTGTGCACCCCCGCCTTGGACATGTTCTGCACGATCTTGCCCGGCATGGAGCCGATATAGGTACGCCGATGACCGCGGATCTCGGCCTCATCGCGCACGCCGCCCAGTGACATGCGCACGAACTTGCGATTCGTGGCACGCGCAATGCTCTGGCCCAGCGAGGTCTTGCCCACACCCGGCGGACCGACCAGGCACAGGATCGGCCCGCGCAGCTTCTCCACCCGGTGCTGCACGGCCAGATACTCGACGATGCGCTCCTTGACCTTCTCCAGGCCAAAGTGATCTTCATCCAGCACGGCTTCGGCTTTGGCGATGTCCTTGAGGACCTTGGTGCGCTTCTTCCAGGGCACCTTCACCAGCCAGTCGATGTAGTTGCGGACGACGGTGGCCTCCGCCGACATCGGCGACATCATCTTCAGCTTGTTCAATTCAGCGCCGGCCTTTTCGCGCGCTTCCTTGGGCATGCCGGCCTTGGCAATCTTCTGCTCGAGCTCCGTGAGCTCGTTGCCGCCCTCGTCCATTTCGCCGAGCTCTTTCTGAATGGCCTTCATCTGCTCATTCAGGTAGTACTCGCGCTGCGACTTCTCCATCTGCGCCTTGACGCGACCGCGGATGCGCTTCTCGATCTGCAGCACGTCCATCTCGCCCTCGATGGCGACCAGGATGTGCTCCAGGCGCTTGCGGACATCCAGGATCTCCAGGACCTTCTGCTTCTCGCCCAGCTTCAGCGACATGTGCGCGGCCACGGTATCGGCCAGCCGACCCGCGTGTTCGATTCCCGCCAGGGCCGTCAGCACCTCCGGGGGCACCTTCTTGTTCAGTTTCACGTACTGCTCGAACTGCGAGATCACGGAGCGCCCGAGCACATCCATCTCGCGCTCATCGTAGCCCTCGCCGTCCGGCTGCATCGTGACATCGGCGCTGTAGTAATCACCCGCCTCGAGCTTGTCGATGCGCGCGCGATCCACACCCTCCACCAGCACTTTGACCGTGCCGTCCGGCAGCTTCAGCAGCTGCAGAATCGTCGCGATGGTACCAATGCGATACAGGTCCTCGACCTTCGGGTCATCCACATCCGCTTGCTTCTGGGCAATGAGCATGATGCGTTTGTCGCCGTGCATGGCGACATCCAGAGCCTGGATGGATTTCTCCCGACCCACGAACAGCGGAATGACCATGTGCGGATAAACGACGACGTCCCGCAGCGGCAGGACCGGTACGCTCTGGGCGATCATTGTCTTGGGTGTCGTGGAGACCGGTTCGGACATGGCGAACTCCTCGCTGATGCAAAGGTTAAGGCAGGCGCGAGGCGACGACGCCTGCGCCTACCTGTCACCTGTCTAATATAACGGGGATTTGGGGACCCGCTACCCCGTTTCAACGGTGCGGGTCCACAGAATTGCGCACTGGTCAGTGCGCGGTGCCCGCGGCGCGACGCGGTTCGTCTTCAGCGCGATACACCACGTAGGGCTTGGACTGCCCCTCGATGACGGTCTCGTCCACCACCACCTTCTGCACATTGCGCATGGTGGGCAGGTCGTACATGGTGTCCAGGAGCGCGGTTTCCAGAATGGTCCGCAGGCCGCGGGCACCGGTCTTGCGCTGCATGGCGCGCTTCGCCACGGCTTTCAGGGCTTCCTCCCGGAACTCGAGCTCAGCGCCTTCCATCTCGAACAGGCGGTGATACTGCTTGGTTAGAGCATTGCGCGGTTCAGTGAGAATGGAGATCAACGCCGCCTCATCCAGCTCATCCAGGGTCGCCACCACCGGCAGACGCCCCACGAACTCGGGGATCAGCCCGAACTTGATCAGATCCTCCGGCTCCACATCATGGAACAGGTCGCTGCCATGCGGCCGGCTGCTGACGTCGCGCACTTCCGAAGTGAAGCCGATGCCACCCTTCTGGGTGCGGTTCTGGATGATCTTTTCCAGCCCCGCAAATGCGCCGCCCACGATGAACAGAATGTTGGTCGTATCGACCTGCAGGAACTCCTGCTGCGGATGCTTGCGGCCGCCCTGGGGCGGAACCGAGGCCACGGTGCCCTCGATAAGCTTCAGCAGCGCCTGCTGCACGCCCTCACCCGACACATCGCGGGTGATCGACGGGTTGTCGGATTTGCGGGAAATCTTGTCGATTTCGTCGATATAGACGATACCCGTCTGGGCCTTCTCCACATCGTAATCGCACTTCTGCAGCAGCTTCTGAATGATGTTCTCCACATCCTCGCCCACATAACCCGCCTCGGTGAGCGTGGTGGCATCGGCGATGGTGAAGGGCACATTCAGCAGGCGCGCCAGAGTTTCGGCCAGCAAGGTCTTACCGCAGCCCGTGGGCCCGATCAGCAGGATGTTGCTCTTGGTGATCTCGACATCGTCCTTGCGGACGGTGCCCGTGCGGCTCTGCAGACGCTTGTAATGGTTGTACACGGATACGGACAGCACCTTCTTGGCGCGGTCCTGGCCAATGACGTACTCGTCAAGGACCTTCTTGATCTCATGCGGCTTGGGAAGCTTGTCGCGGGCGCGCTCGGCGCGGTCCTCGAGCTCCTCGCGGATGATGTCGTTGCACAGCTCCACGCATTCGTCACAGACGAACACGGACGGCCCTGCGATGAGCTTGCGCACCTCATGCTGGCTCTTCCCGCAGAACGAGCAGTACAACAGTTTGCCGTCGTCGTGACGGCCGCGGGAATCTTCAGTCATCTAGCCCTCTTGCTGCATTTGCGCCGCAGGAGAAACCCCCAAGACAGGGGCAATTTCCTTATAGCACGCGCCTACCGCCACAGGCAAAGCAACGGCGCTGCCTGGGGTCCGCCTTGTGCTGCTGCTCTCAGTATGGGTGCCGAATTTCACTTCTCGGCACTGGAACTGGGCTGTGTCTCGCCCCGTTTCTCCAGAACCTTGTCGATCAGCCCGTACTCCACGGCTTCCACCGCGCTCATGAAATTGTCCCGATCGGTGTCCTGCTTGATCCGCTCCACACTCTGGCCGGTATGCTTGGCCAGGATGCGGTTGAGCCGGTCGCGCACGCCGAGGGTTTCCCGGACATGGATTTCCATGTCACTCGCCTGACCCTGCACGCCCCCCAGCGGCTGGTGAATCATCACCCGCGCGTGGGGCAGGCAGTGGCGTTTGCCCTTGGCGCCCGAAGCGAGCAGCACGGCTCCCATACTGGCAGCCTGACCGGTGCAGATGGTGCACACGTCCGGCTTGATGAACTGCATGGTGTCGTAGATCGCAAGCCCCGCCGTCACCACCCCGCCCGGGGAATTGATGTACAGGTTGATCTCTTTTTCCGGATTCTCCGACTCGAGGAACAGCATCTGGGCCACGACGATGTTGGCCATATAGTCATCGATTGCCCCGACCACGAAGATCAGCCGATCCTTGAGCAACCGGGAATAAATGTCATACGCGCGTTCACCGCGGGCCGTCTGCTCGACGACCATGGGAACCAGGTTCAGGGCACGTTCATTCATGTCGCGGAACTCCCAGTGGGGGCTTCATTCTGACCAAATCCCGTCAATTCGCGGAAGGAGGACGCCTGCTCAGTGAGGCTGGCCTTCTCCACTATGGCATCGATTGCCTGATCTTCAAGCACTGCCGATTCGATCTGCCGCATGGCGTCCGGATTGGACAGATACGAGCGGCGGGTTTCCTCAGGATTGGGAAAGGAGGCAACCAGGTCATCCAGCCGGGTCTGAACCCTGGCCCGGTCCAGAGTCAGTGACTGCTCGCGCACGATATGGCTGAGGATCATGCCCAGCGCCACCCGCTGGCGCGCAGGCTCCACGAACTGCGCCCGGGGGGGCAGTTGGCTGGCCTCGCGCGCGCCGGCCCGGCGGCCGGCCTCCAGTTGCATCTGCTGGGCGGCATCCTCGACCAGGGTCTTGGGCACTTCCAGCGGATTGTTGCGGTACAAGGCTTCCATGACCTGGCTGCGGACCCGACCGCGGATCACGGAGGTCATTTCCCGCTCCATGCTGGCCCGCACTTCGGCCCGCAGGGTCGCAATGTCGCCCTCCTCCACGCCATAGGCCCGGCAGAACGCCTCATCGACGGGCGGAAGGGTCTGTTCCTCGACCTTTTTGACCGTAAGCGTGAACTGCGCAGTCTTGCCCGCCAGGGCCTTGGAACCGTGGCTTTCCGGGTAGTGGATAGCAACCTCGCGGGCATCCCCGGCGCTGGCCCCCGTGGCGGCGGCATCGAACTCCGGCAGCACCTGCCCGGCCCCGATGACAAACGGCACCTCCCGCCCCTCGCCGCCTTCGAACGGCTCGCCCGCCAGGGTGCCGTCGTAATCCACCGTCACCCGATCGGTGGCCTGGGCGGCCCGCTCCACGACATTGAACTGGGGGCGCTGGCGGCGCATGGACTCGATCATCGCGTCCACGTCGGCTTCGGTGACCTCGCCCCTGGGGCGCTGCACCTGGATGGCGTCAAACGCAGCCACCTTCACTTCCGGCATCACCTCGAACACCGCCGCGTACTTCAGGTCCGCGCCCGGATCCATGGCGATGGGCTCGATCCGCGGGCCGGCGGCCGGCGTGAGCTGCTCCTTGGAGACCGCCTCGGCAAAGGATTGGCGCATCAGGTCGCTGAGCACTTCGGCCCGCACCTTGTCGCCGAACTGCTGGCGCACCACCGGCAAGGGCGCTTTGCCCGGACGGAAGCCTTTCAGACGCGCCGTGCGGGCCAGCTGCTTGAGCCGGGTTTCGATTTCGCTGCTCACCGTCTGGGCGGGAACGGCAACTTCCAGGCGGCGTTCAAGCCCCCCGGTCGCGGTCACGGATACCTGCATACCACTAAAATCCTGTTGTGAAACTCAAGTCTGACCGGTCTGTCGGATCGGATTGGTGCGAAAGGAGGGACTCGAACCCTCACGGGTTACCCCACTGGAACCTAAATCCAGCGCGTCTACCAGTTCCGCCACTCTCGCCCCTGCCGCGCATCGCGTTGGGTTGCTCAGTCCGGGCCGCTCAGTATAGCGGAAGCGCGTCCGCCGACGGCGTCGGTGCGTGCGGTGGGCGGCGGACGCCTGGCGATTATGACAGCTGGGCAAGTCCGGCCAGCAGCTGTGCCAGCTGCCGGGGCTGCGACAGGAAGGGGCAGTGGCCGCTGGCCAGTGTCAGAACCTGCTGCGCGCGTACGCCATAGACCTCGCGCTGGATGGACGGTGCCAGCGCCCGATCCTCGCTGCACACCACATACGTACTGGGATGCCGGCGCCAGGCCGGGCAGGCGGTGGACTGCCCCAGCCCCTGCCCCCACTGTGGCCGCAGGCGCGCGATGGCCCACTCCTGGGTCGCAGCCGGGCAGTCAGCGTAGAGCCGAGCGGCCGCGCGCTCGGCATCCACCTGCATGCGGCCATCGGAGAGACGGCGGATCCAATGCCCCGGCCGACGCTCCCCGGCAGCGCGCAAGGAGGCCTCCACGGACTCGCCCGCCTCCGTCAGGTAGGCGCACAGATAAACCAGGCGCCGGACATCCGCCTGCCGCGTATCGGCGGCAGACACCACCATGCCGCCATAGGAGTGCCCACACAGCACGACCGCTCCTGACACCCGGCTCAGGACCTCACTGACAGCTGCGGCATCCTCCGCCAGTCCCGCGGGCACGGCGCTCGCGGCACTGGGCAAGGCCACGCACTGCACCGCCACGGCGTGCGCCTGCAAGTGCGCCGTCAGAACGTCCCAGCACCACGGGCCATGCCAGGCACCGTGAACCAGGATGAGGGTGGCCCGCGCGCCGGGCATCCTGGTGCTCAGGGCGCCTGAGGTTGCAGGAAACGCCACGGATCGCTTTCCGCATCGCGCGGCACCGGCACCTCGATCAGCCAGGGTGCACCCGAGTCCAACGCGCGCGACAGCACCGATTGCAGTGCATCCGGGGAGGCGACCCGCTCGCTGCGGACACCGAAGGCGTCGGCGAGTTTCAGGAAGTCGGGATTGTGTAGATCCGCGCCCAGCACCCGGCCGCCAAAGCGTTCGCGCTGATCACGGCGCACATTACCGAAGGCATTGTTGTTGAACACCAGGGTGACCACGCCAATGCCGTACTGAACCGCCGTCGCCAGTTCCTGCACCGCGAACATGAAGCCCCCATCGCCGCAGATGGCGACCACGGGTCGATCCGGATGCGCCACCTTCACACCCAGCGCGGTGGGGAATCCGGAGCCCAGCGTCCCCTGGTAGCCCGATGAGATGAAGGTCCGGGGCCGGTACACGGGAAAGGCATACCAGGAGGTGAAGCCCATCTGCGAGATCTCATCCGTGACCATGCCCTGCTCCGGCAGCACCTCGCGAATGGCGCGCAGGTAGGCGACCTGCGGCTGGATCGATTGGATATCCGCCTCGGCGGCCGCGCGGGCGGCGCGTATCGCCTCGCGCCGGGCCCCGCGCTGTACGGGCTGCTGGCGCAGCGCGGTCAGCAGCGCGCGCGTGCCCGCGTCCGCATCGGCGATCAGGGCGATATCCGGCGGTGCGCGCCGCATCTCCGCCGGATCGATGTCCAGGCGGATGGTCTTCTGTCCCGTCGGCCGCCACGGCCAGCGCCAGCCGGGCACTTCCAGTCTGGTACCGATGCCGATCAGCAGATCCGTCTTGGGCCACAGACGCCACGCGGCCGCAATGTTCAGCCCCAGCTCATCCGCATCACTGACCACGCCGCGTCCACTGCGAAACCCCACCACCGGTGCGTCCAGCATCTGCGCCAGCTCGCCGATGGACTCCGCCGCGTCCTGCGCGCCACCGCCAACGAAAATCATCGGAAAACGGCTGGCCGCAATCAGGCGCGCGGCCGACTCGGCGACCTCGGTATCCGGCGGCGGCGCCAGTGGGCCGGTGTAGGGCGCCACCGGCGCGACGGCGGCGCGTTGCGTGAACACATCCCAGGGCATTTCCAGCACCGCCGGACCCGGCCGGCCCTGACGCATCTGTTTGAAGGCGGCCGCGACCAGCCCCGGCGCCAGCGCGGGATGTTCGATGCGCGCCACCGATTTGGTGAATCCCGCCACCGTGCCGAGCTGGTCGGCCATCTCGTGCAGATGCCCGCGCCCCTGATCCAGAAATGCCTTCGGCACCTGCCCGGTGAGGCACAGCACGGGCTGATTGCACCCCCAGGCGGTGAGCAGTCCGGCACCGGCATTGAGAATGCCCGGCCCCGGCACCACCGTGCACACCCCCGGCCGGCCCGTGGAGCGGGCGTAGCCAAAGGCCATGTAGCTGCACGCTTGTTCATGACGCGCCCCGACCGTGCGCACGCCCGGCTGCGCGCCATGCAGAGCATCAAACAATCCATAGGTCTGCGCACCGGGCAGACCGAACACCGTGTCCACGCCGTGCGCGATCAACGAGTCGACCAATGCCTCACCACCCGTGCGCTGGTGGGTCAACGCCGCGGTCATGCGCCAAGGATCCACAGGGCGCGCACGACGCCGAACAGCGCACCGACGAGCAGCACGGTGACCGAGGCAAAGGACAACATGGCCCCGACTTCCCGCTTCTCCGGCGCACGAATATAACCGACCGCATACAGCGCCCGGCCCACGAGAAACACCGCGCCGATAATGGCGGCCCAGCGCGGATTCAGATACATGCCGAAAATCCACACCGCGGGGATGAAGACCACCAGCATCTCGAGCGTGTTGTAGTGGACACGAAAGGTCCGCTCAAAGACCGGATGCCCACTGGTCGCCGGCGCCGATATCTGGTAGCGCGCGCGAGCACCCCCGACCAGAAAGCCGAACACCATGAATTCAAACAGCGCCAGCAGCACAACCAGGGCAACCCACAGCATGGACATCTCTCCTAAAACATTGAAATCGGGTTCGGCGAGTGAGTCGGCACGTCCTGGACACAATCCCAATGTTCGACAATCATGCCGTCAGCGAGACGGAAAATATCCATGACCACGAAGCCGCGGTCATCGGGGTCCTTCTTGACGTGGTAGTGAATGATCACATGATCGCCATCGACGAAGGCGCGCAGCAGCTTCTGGCTGGCCTGCGGACTGGCGGCACGCACCGTGCGCAGGAATGCCTTCAGGCTCTCGCGCCCCGGGGCTGCCATGGGACTGTGCTGGATGTAATCCGGGCCGATGTAGCGATCGACTTGGGTGGCATCCAGCGGCTGCAGCACGTCGCGGAACAAGCCCAGCACATGGTCCAGATTGCGCTGCTCGGCTTCGGTCCTGGAATCCGCGCTGATTCGGGTCATGCCGGCAATGCGCTGCGGGTGGCCAGGTAGACGTCCCGCAGCGAGCGGGCCGGACGGCCCGTCAGCAACCTCACGTGATGGGAGGCCACGGCAAAGTAGCCCTCACGAATGCCCCGCTCGTAGGACATCATCTCCTCGCTGCCCCATGCGCCAGCCGCCTGGTGCACCGTGCCCTCGACATGGCGACGCGGCACACCGGCCGCATCGAAGCGCGCCTGCATCGCCTCGTGCGAGACCGTGACGTACTTGATGGGCTTGCCGGTGACCTCCGCGGCGATGCGCGCGCAGTCCCCGAAGCTCAGCAGCTCAGGTCCGGTGATCTCGTACACGGCGCCTTCATGCCCAGGGGTCGTCAACACCGCCACAGCGCATTCCACGCAATCCTGCTTGGACACGAAGGCCATGCAGCCGTCCGCCGCACTGGAGACCCACTCCCCGCTCGCCACGGCCGGCGGTGCAATCATGGTCGTGATCACTTCGGCGTATTGGGCGTCACGCAGGAAGGTGAAAGCCAGGCCACTGCGCCGCAGCGCCTCTTCCGTGAACAGATGATCCTCGATCACGAAGGCCGGACTGCGCGGGTGAATGCCGACGCTGGAAGTGTAGATCACATGGCCTGCGCCGCTGGCGATCGCGGCACTGACCGCGGTCTTGTGCTGGCGCCTGCGCCGCTCACCCACATCCAATGTGCTGATCAGCAGCAGCTTCTGCGCCCCTGCGAAGGCCCCACGCAGCGATTCGGGCTGGTCGAAATCCCCAAAGCGCACCTTGGCGCCGCGCGCGGCAAAATCCGCCAGCGCGTTCGGATTGCGGGTCACGAGCACCAGCTGCGAGGGCTCAATCTGGGTCAGCAGTCGCTCGGCCGCCATGCGACCGAATGCACCCGAGGCGCCCGTGATCAGGATCATCTGTGGACTCGCCCCGCCAGCGCCTGCGCCGAGGCCCAATTGCCATGCACGCCGGAGCGCAGCCGCATCGGGATCTTGAGGGTCGCGATGGGACCTTTGGCAATGTCCTGTGCTTCCAGCACATGCACTTCGGCCTGGTTCTCATCGTGACGGTCGATGATGTGCATCAGGTAGCCCTCATGTCCCGCCTTGGCGGAGGGCACATGCACATGCTCCTGCATCGTGCGGTTGGGGCCCGGAAAGTAGCTGCTGATGCGCCCGGTCTTCAACTCCAGGCGCATCAGGGTGTTGAAGCCTGCGCCCACCGGACCGGAGATGATCGGCGGACCGAAACGCACGTCCACCTGTCCCAGGTAGGCGACGTTGTAGTCGACCATCATGTCCTTCTCGGCGATCCGCGGGAAATCAGCCGGCGGTCCGATCGCCGTCTCTTCCGGGGTATCCTTGTCGCTCGCCATATCGAATGTCCAGCGCACCAGGCCGCCGCCGATCTGTTGCTGCGGAATGTGCAGGCCACCCGCCTCGCGCATGAACTCGAAAGCCGGCACATCACTGACGCACATGTCCACATGCACCTTGTCGCCTTCGGTATGGCCGTTGATGAAGTGGAATACCGAGCAGGCACGCCCACGGAACCAGCGCATGTCGCGGGCGGTGCCCTCGCGCGGCATGATGCCGATGAAGGACTCCTTGGTGGCATCCCAGCCCCAGTGATCGCCTCCGGCCTTCATACGTTCCACGTCCGCCACAATCGGAAAGCCGGGGAACACCACGTGCTTCTTGGTGACCACGAAGTCATGCATCAGGGCGCAATAGGGGACCTTGAAGATCTCCTCCCGGATCAGTTCACCCTTGGCATTGGTCACGAAGTACGACACTTCATTGGTCGCCAATCCCGTGGCCTCATAGCCAAAGTAGTGCATCTCCCCGGTCGCCGGATCCAGCCGTGGATGCGCCGTCACGGTCTGGCTGCGCAGCCGGCCGCCGAAGGTCCACTCCCCCACGGTCTCGAGCGTCACCGGGTCCACCTCCCAGGGGGGTGCGTCTTCCTTGAACGCCAGCAGCCGGCCGCCATGGAAAAATGGCGTGGTGTTGGCGGCACCGCGGCGCTTGCCCTTGACGCTCGGATCATCGGTGAAGGGATTGCGGTACAGGCCGAAGAGGGCGCGGCGCGCCTGGTGCTCCAGCAGCCAGCGTTCGGTGTGAATGTAGCGTTGCTTGAAATCAACGTGACCTTCGCCGTCGAAGGCGAAACTGCGCACCATGCCGTCCCCGGCCAGGAAAGTATCCCGGCCGAGCTTGGGCGGATATTGCGGGTCGGGCACGGACTGGTACCAGCAGCCGCGGATCTCCGCTGGCAGATCTCCCTCGATCACCAGGTCGTAAATATCGCACTCGATACGCGAGGGCGCGTTGTGCCCCGAGAAATCCATGCTTTGCGGGAAAGGAGCGGTCATGAGCTTACGCCTCCGGTCTGGAATATCAGGTCACAACGAAATAACGGATGAAGTTGCCGTCGGTGCGGCGCTCGCCCAGGCCGATGAACACATGACGCATCAACCAGTCGTGCTTGCCGGCGGCGACTTCAAAACTGGGCGTGGAGCGCAGATAATACTCTGACGGATCCACGGTCGGGCCACCCTTGAAGGCCATGTCCCGTAGCTTCTGCATGGTGTCGGGATGGCGCCCCCACAAGTGCCCGCGGTTGCGCATCAGAATCAGGGTGCCATCGTCCGCCTCGAGCATGTAGCGGGCATCAAAGGACACCACATCATCCGGCCGGAACAGCGCGTAGTCACCGCCGCTGTTGGGCACGGCCTTGCCATTGAGGCGCGGGCCGCGGATTTCCCCGCTGTCCACATAGACCGCACCGCGCATGGCGCCACTGGGCATGCCCGGAATCATCTGCACGCGCGTGAAACGCAGGCGGATCTCAAAGGCAAATTCGAGCTTTGGCGCAGGCCCGGCCCCGGCGACAGTCGTCAGCTCAGCCATGTTCAAGCCCCCCGTGTCTTGCGCTGGATGACCAGCTCGGGCGGCCGCTTGCGGGCCACGCGCTCGCCCCGACCGGGGAACCGCGCCAGCACCGGCCCATCCCACAGGCGAATGATGCGCTCGCGGAACAACCACTCCCCCGCCACCTTCACGACCTGGTCCTCGTAGTAGCCGGCGAAGCGCAACGTATAGGGTGGCTCGCCACGACACTCCGTCACGAAGGCGAAGGATCGAACCTGGCAGCGCGCGGCATCGCCCGTGACCTGAATCTGGGTCACATGGTGCTGGCGGCCCGGGAATCCGGCCGAATGGGCGTAGTGCTCGATGAGTTCGCGGATGCCGTCATGGCCCCGCCACACATCCGGATCCTCGAAGACCTCCTCGATCAGCACCGCATCCTCGGTGAAGCAGGCGACAAAGGATTCAACATCCCCCGTGTCCAGCGCCCAGCAGTATTTGGCGATGAGATCCTGGATGTCGAGCCGGTCTTCAATACCGGGTTTGTTGAGTCGGGACATGGCGTCGCTCCTGATTTTAGAAACTGGCCGCGCCGCCATCGACCAGGAAATCGATGCCGGTGACAAAGGCCGAGTCGCTGCTGGCCAGAAACAGGACCGCGGCGGCCACTTCCTCGGGCGTGCCCATGCGATGCATGGGCGTGTTGCGGATCATCTGTTCGCGAATCATCGGGATGGCCTGCGGCGGCAGCCCCGCCGTGCGACCGATGATGGGCGTATCGGTAGGTCCTGGGCTCACCACGTTGACGCGAATGCCTTTACTGACCAGTTCCGCGGCGAAACAGCGGCCGAGCGCGCGCAGGCCAGCCTTGCTGGCAGCATATACCGAGCCGGTGGGGATGCCTTTGAGCGCGCCGATCGAGCCGGTCAGGACAATCGATGAACCATTGCGCAACAGCGGCAGTGCCTGCTGGACGGTGAAGAACACCCCCTTCAAATTGATGTCGTGAAGGGTGTCCCAGTCCTCCTCGGTCACCTTGTCGATGGCCTGGAACGCGCCGACACCCGCGTTCACAAACAGCACATCAATGTGGCCGAGATCCGCACCGATCTGCGCGAACAGCGCCCTGATCTGGGCGATATCTGCAATGTCCGAACGGATGGCAACGGCGCCATGTCCGATGCTCTGCGCGGCGCTTTGCAGCGTCTGGGGCGCGCGACCGGTGATGACCACCCGTGCGCCTTCCTGCGCGAAGGCCCGCGCGGCGCTCAGCCCGATGCCACTGTTGCCACCAATGACGAGCACGTGCTTGCCGCTGAAACGCTCACTCACTCAGGTCTTCCCCTCATCACACGGACCGGCAGTATGAGCAATCCCCGCCAGGTCTTGCAACGCGGGTCCATGCCGATTACTAGACCTTGCCTTTCGCCTGGGCGCCAACCCCTGCCGGCAACTGCGCGGGCACATTCAAGCGCGCCACCCCGATGCGGGCGTCCGCCATCCCGTAATAAATGTCGAAGCGATCCGGCGTTCCCAGATCATCGCGTCGGTCGATGCCAGTGGGAAAGACGACGTTAGGCACGGTTCCGCTGCGTTCCAGCGGCAGTATCGGTGTCAATATCGGTTCCGCCGACCGATATAGGATCCGCCTGGGGCTCTCCTTTGCCAGCACCATGGCTCCTGCCGAGTAGCACAAATGCGGACCATCCTCTCCCGGAGCCGTCGATGCACTCACGCCATGGTAAATCATGAGCCAGCCGTGCCGCGTCAGCATGGGAGGCGTACCTGCACCCACTTTCAGACGCGCCCAGGGGTTAACCGGGGAGGCCAGGCGATGATGTGAGTTGAACAGTCCCAGATCTTCAGTCTCAGCGCCCGCTGTCGGAATCGGACAGTACGAGATCCAGATGCTTTCATGGTCGAGATCCACGCTGCGGGGCCTGATATGCCAGGCGGTGTCCTCCGGACGGGTGCCTGGGAAAAGCGGTCGATGCAGCAGCGCCAGTTGCATTTTCCCAGCGTGATTCGCGATCGCCAGGGGAAACAGACTGGCATCCTTGTTGGCCACGTGGACGAAATCGATGCCGCGATAGGGAGCGAACCGCGCGAGTCCCAATCTCCTCCAGCGCAACAGATCCTCCGACATGGCGAAGGCGATCCGCGGTCCCTCAGACGATAGCGCAGCGTAGGTCATCACGTAGCGCTTGAGTGGTTCCACGAACGTGATGCGCGGATCCTCGCAGCCGCCGCCATCGGCGCGCCGCTCGTAGTCCGCTTCGGGCTCCAGTGCGATGCCGAGCCGTTCAACACCGATTGGAATGCCGTCAGGGTCAAAGTTCACGCGGGCGATGCCGATGCGCGAATAATTGCCACGGGCCACCAGCCTGGGAAACAGGTAAAGCCGTCCATCCGGCCCCCGAGCGGCGCCGGGATTCAGGACCCCTTCGAGTTCGTACGGATTGCCGGCTTGCGGCTCCATGATCTGGCCCAAGCGTTCCAAGTCAAAGCCGCTCATCAACCTTTCACTCCAGACAGGCCGTGATGGCCTCTATCACCCGCTTCGTCTCTTGAGGGTCTCTGACGCGGATCGAGAGCGCCCCGGCTTCCTTGGCCGGGTAATCATTGCCGCCCGGAAATACCGCATCCCCGATGAACACCATCTCGTGAATCCCGATCCGCAGGATGTCACGCAGCTTGCCGATCCCGTAGCCCTTGTCGATCCCGTGTTGGGTCACGTCGATGGAAGTCGCGCCCCCCAGGTGCACGGAGAATTCCGGGATGAGCGTCTCCAGGACCGCCGTGATCTTCTTGCGCTTGGCGAAATCAGGGTCCCATTTGCGCTTCTCTTCAAGCGGCGCCTGCTGCCCCAGGGCGGAGAAGGTGATCTGGCTGCCGCGATCATCGATGGTCTTGCCCCACACTTTTACCGGCTTGGCGCCCGCGAGCCCAATGGTCTTGCGCAATGAGACCAGGATCTTGTCTTTTTCCGCAGTGGTGAAATCCTCTGCATACAGCAGCTCCCAACGGGTTCCATAGCGGTAGAACCGGGTTCCGCAGGTGGGCAGCACGGAAAGATTCTTCAGCCGTTCATCGCGGGCCAGATGGGCCAGCAACTGCTTTTCAAACTGTGACCAATCACCCCCGGAGATGACCGCCACCTTCGCCAGGCCAAGCAGGTGCTCGAGCAGTCGCGCCATCTCCGCATCAATGGCCGCCTTGCTTTCCGCGAGCGTCCCATCCAGGTCAAAGACCACCAGCTTCTTCATGGCCTCAGGAGAGCTCCGGCAAAGCAATCTCCAGGAGGCGCAAGGTGCCACGCGGCACGCACGCACACTCACCGACCACCGCCGGCAACAGCACCACCTCACCGGTGCCAAAGGGGTAACTGTGGCCGGCGTGCGCCAACTCGCCGCTCCCGGCAAGACAGAACAGCACGCGCGGCCGCGCCGCTTTGCCCACGACAAACGGCAGTTCCGCGCTGATGCGGGTCACGCCGAAGTGCTCGCACAGCAGGATCTGCGCCCTGAAGGCCGGCTGCGTCGCTTGCACCTGCGGGGTGAGCGGCCGGATGGCGTGCTGCGCAAAATCGATACAGGCCATTGCCTGCTCCACCTGCAGCGGCCGCCGTTGGGAGGTGCGCGGATCGATGTGGTCCCAGTCATAAAGACGAAAGGTCACATCACTGTTCTGCTGCACTTCGAACACGACGACATCGACCAGGGAATGTACGGTCCCGGCAGGAATCAGCACCGCATCGCCCGGGTTGGGTGTGAATCCCGCCAGCTGCTCGACCACCGCGCCGTCAGCGATTGCGCGCCGCAAACTTGCTGCGGTGGTGGCCAGTGTGAGACCCGCGAAGATACGCGCCTGCGGACCGGTTTCCAGCACCACCCAGGCTTCGGTTTTGCCGGTTTCGCCGGATGGATGCACCTGCACCGACAGGGGCTGCAGGACGTCGAGCAGTTTCAGCAGCAGCGGGAAGCGATGGAAGCGTGCGGTGAGTTTGCCCAGCAGTTGCTCGGGGAACTGCACCGACAATTCGGCAAGGGTCTTACCCCTGAGAGGCCCGTCCACAACCCGGCTGGCATGATCCTCGCGATCGCTCAAGAGCCACGCCTCGCCAATAGGCTCCTCACCCGGCAGCGGCGCAGACAGGAAGCGCGCCAGACGCCGACCGCCCCAAAGCCGATACTGATAAATCGGCTCGAACCGCAGCGGATACAGAGGCGTCGCGTTCATGAGCGCTTGACCCAACCGGCCCGAAAAGCCGGCTGCGCCAGGCCCTCTTGCTAGACCGCGCCGTTACTCGCAGCCGCGGGGGCTGTCTTGTTGACCGGAGTGGTCTTGACGCTGGGTGCACCGCCAGCCGCGAGCGCATCGTTACCCGCCAGCGCCAATCCCAGGGTCGCTGCGGTAGGATTCAGACTGTCGACCATCGAGCTTGGCATCAGTATCGTGGCCCCGCGCTCCTTGGTGGTCTCATAAATGATATTCATCGCCCGCAACTGCAGCGCCCAGGGATGCCCGGCGTAAACGGCGGCGGCTTCGACGAACTTGCCGGCGATTTCAGCCTCAGCTGAACCGAGAATGACGCGCGCCTGCTTCTCACGTTCGGCCTGGGCCTGTCGGGACATGGCATTCTGCAACGCCTCGGGGATGGCGACGTCGCGGATCTCCACCGAAGTCACCGATATGCCCCAGGGTGCAGTCTTCTCGCCGATCTGTACCTTCAATTGCAGGTCCGCGTCCTTGCGGTCCGATAACAGCGCCGCCAGCATCGATGAGCCGATCATCTCGCGCAGCGTGGTCTGCGCCACCCGATCGATCGCTTCGCGGTAGTTGGTGATGGCCAACGCAGCCTTTTCGGCGTCGTGCACATGCCAGAAGATGATCGCATCGACATTGACGGGCACCGTGTCGCGGGTAAGGGCCTGCTCGGCGTTGAAAGCCGTGGTCTGGATGCGTTCATCGATGACCGCGATCACGCTGTCGAGGACCGGGATGATGGCGAAGAGCCCCGCCCCGCGCACACTTTGCAGTTTTCCCATCCTCAGGATCACGAATTTCTGCCACACATTCGCCATCTTCAACGATGCGGCAACCAAAACGGCGAGCACCAGCAGCGGCACTCCCAGATAGGGATAGCCCTTGTAACCTGCGACCACACCGCCGATGGCCAGCACAAACACCAAAAATGAGGTGATAGGATTCATGGAGCACTCCGCACACTGTTGAATAACAGAAACGCTAGACGCGGCAGCCGAGCTTGTCCGTTCGCTAGCGAACCCACACACGCCACCGGCCGGGTCCCGATCTAAGTGCGCTGCCGCACGGCCTGCTGCAGACGTGTCTTCTTCGCTCCGCGCTTGAGAACATCACGTAAGACCAGAGCATGATTGACCTCCGGATCCTGAGCCGCGTACAGCAGCGTGACCTGTTTGCCCCTGCCCAGTTTGCGCAGGTCGCCGATGCCCGGGTTGCCGGCCAGTTCTGTCCGGTACTTGCGGCGAAACTCGCCAAACCTCGCTGGCAGGTGATCGAACCAGCGCCGCAGTTGGGTGCTGGGCGCAACGTCTTTCAACCAGTAATCAAGGCGCGCGTCGGTTTTTTTGACGCCGCGTGGCCACAGCCGGTCAACAAGCACGCGGATCCCGTCCGAGGGTTGGGCCCGGTCGTAAATACGTTTGATCTGGAAAGTCACCGGCTACTCCTGGCCTGCACCAGTCTGCGCAGCTTACTCCCTGCGCCCGGGAGAGGACATTTCCCCGGCCGACTGCTTAAATTGGGGGCCAGGGAGAAACACTATGCGCGCCGAGCGGCACAGAACATCGATGCAGTGGGTGACGCAGTGCAGTTGGCAGGTCCGCTTAGGATGGCTGGCGGCGGCTGTCTGCTGCGTGGGTGCCACGGGTGGGCATTCCCTGTTCGACCGCGGCCCTGTTGGCTTCACTGCTCAACAGGCCAGGCGCGGCCAGGTGGTTTACGTGGAGAGTTGTGCGCGCTGTCACGGCCGCAATCTGGATGACGGACAGTTCGGCCCGCCCGTGAAGGGGGCTGCATTCAAAGCGCTCTGGCACGATCAATCGCCCGAGGCCCTGTGGGCGGTGATCTTCAAGCGCATGCCGCCTGCGAGTCCAGCCAGTCTCGGCAGCCGGGCCTATACCGACGTCGAAGCTTACTTGCTGCGGGAAAACGGCGAGAAGCCGGGAACTGCAGCGCTCGCGGCCGCGAGCACACTGGTGACGGCGACGACGCCTGCCGCAGCTGCAGCGCCCCGCCTTGATAACGAGGACGCCGCTTATCATGCCGCGATGGCCAACAGAACGGCCCTGCTCGCCAGGCTCACACCGGTCTCGGATGCGATGCTGCGAGTCCCTCCCGCCGCCGATTGGCTGATGTGGCGCGGCACCTACGCCACGCTCGGCTACAGCCCGCTCGATCAGATCAACAGGAGCACGGTGCACAATCTTGGCGTTGCCTGGACATTGGCGTTACCGCCCAGCGCGAATGAGGCGGCGCCCTTGGTCCATGACGGCGTGCTGTTCATCGAAAGCGGCAACACCGTGGAAGCCATCAACGCCACCGACGGCACCATTCTGTGGCAATACATCCGCGCGCTGCCGGAAGCGCTGCACAGCGGGCGCGATGCGCGGATGAAGGGTTTGGCGATTTACGGGGACGAACTCTACGCACCCACGGCCGATGGGCATATCGTCGCGCTGGACCTCAAGAGCGGCGAGCTGCGCTGGGATCGCGCGGTGGTGACGGCTGAACAGGGTGTTCACCCCGGACAGTTCGATGGTGCCTACTTCCACATTTCCGGTGGCCCACTGCTCGTCCACGGCAAGGTGATCGTCGGTGTCAGCCTGGCGATCGATACCGGAGGGGGCGACTACATCGTCGGCCTGGACGCGCAAACGGGCAGCGAGAAATGGCGTTTCAATACCATCGCTCGGCCGGGTCAGCCCGGTGGCGAGAGCTGGAACGGCGCCCCCGTCAACCAACGCTTCGGTTCCGGAGTCTGGTCGATCGGCAGCTATGATCCGGACTTGAACCTGGTGTATTTCGGGACCGGCAACACTTACGACGTGGGCACCTTGCTGAGCCCGCGCGCACCTCAGGGTCTTGCGAATAACGACGCGCTCTACACCGATTCGACGCTGGCCCTCGATGCCGACACCGGCAAGCTCTCCTGGTACTACCAGCACATGAACCGTGACGTGTGGGATCTGGACTGGGCATTCGAACAGTCGCTGGTTACCCTGCCCCTCAACGGCAAGCCCACCAAGCTGCTGGTAACCGGTGGCAAGATCGCAATCTTCGATGCCCTCAACCGGGTGAACGGCCAGTATGCGTTCTCCAAGGATCTGGGCCTGCAGAATCTGGTGGCCAGCATCGATCCGAACTCCGGCAGGAAAAACATCAAGCCTGCGCTTGAGCCGCAGTCAGGTCGAACCGATCTGATCTGCCCCTCCCCGACGGGCGCGCGCAGCTGGCCCACCACGGCGTTTGACCCGATTTCCGATTATCTTTACGTACCGCTGGTCGATAACAACTGCATGGATTACAGCTGGGTCGAACGCGACGCCACGCAGACCGCCACCGGCGGCCAGGATATGCGCCTCAGGGGGCGCCCGAAACCGGGTAATGACGGCAATTTCGGTCGCATCGAGGCCATTGACCTCAAGACCCGGCAAATTGTGTGGTCGAAGCGTCAACGCGCGCCCCCTGCCAGTTCCCTCCTGACTTCAGCAGGCGGCCTGGTCTTCGGCGGAGCGCGCGATCGTCGCTTCCGGGCGTATGACGCGGCGAGCGGCAAGCTGTTATGGCAGGTGGTCTTGAACGCATCGCCCAGTTCCTCCCCGGCGACCTACAGTGTCAACGGCGTCCAGTATCTGGTCGTCGTTGCAGGCGGCGGCGGCGCCTTCGACTCCGGCACCCGCAGCCTGACGCCGGAAATCATCGATCCGCCCGCGGGCACGACCTTATGGGTGTTCAAGCTGCCGGCGCCAACGGGGATGGCGCAATAGTGCATCTGTGCACGGCTTGCAGCTTGATACGTTACTCGGGAAGCGTTACGTCTTGCGCTCGATGCCTGGTACCGGTCGGCGCACGAAGACACCGGCGACTCGCACGAGGGCAAGTCCATGAAGCCGCTAATCTTGCGCAGGGAGCCTTGGAGCCGGCCAAGCTGGCGCTGTTTCGTCCTCTTGGGCGTCGTTGGCATTTCACTGCCAATACACGCAGCCGACGATCCGTCACCGGCTGATGTTGCGGCCGCTCCATCCCTGCAGAGCGCACCCCTCTCCGAACCCCCCGCTGTCCCGGGCTGACATCGGCCAGTTGACTGTCAGCCCGGCGGTGGGATAATCCCACAGATGATTCTCACCCTGGATTCAAAACGCCGTCTGACGCTTCCGGCAAGTCTGTCGCCGGCTCGACCGGGCGATCATTTCAAGGCGGAATTTGACCCCGAGGAAGACGCTCTCGTGTTCCGCCGCATAGCCAAGCATGCCAACTGGCTCAACGTTCTCAAGGAATGTCCGGTGAAGATGGACGATCTCCCACCTCGGGGCCGCGAATACCCCAAGCAACTGAAGCTATGAGTTGGCTGCTTGATGCCGACGTGTTGAGTCAACCAGCAAAGAAAGCCGGTGACATCCGCGTCATTTCATGGCTGGAAGCCCAACAGGATCACTGTTACACCAGCTCGATCGTGATCGCGCAACTGGCATTTTGGGTTCGAACCAAGCGGGGAAAGCAACGTGTCGCTCTGCAAAAGTGGTTAACAACTCTTATCGACGCCATGCAGGGACGCATTCTCGGTTTCAATGTGTCAGTCGCCCACGTTTGGGCGGAACAGCAACATCAACTGCAAACCGCTGGAACGCCCATGCCGGTGGAGGACAGCTATATTGCCGCTATTGCGAAACGTCATGATCTAACTGTCGCGACGGGAAACGTTCGGGACTTTAGCCGGCCCGGAATCAGTGTTTTCAATCCTTTTTTGGAATCCGGTACCTAGCCTTTAGAAGCTGGAGCGGCCTCCGTAGACGACGACCATCACGCTCGTTTCGATGCGCGGGGAAATGCACGGGGCATTCACATCACGGGGCATTCACATGGTTCAGCGATTCGGCGACAAGCACCTGGGCGGCGACTTCTTCGCGACCCTGCGGTTCGAAGGGGAGATCTTCGATTGCGAGGTTGAGGGCGAGATCCCGCGCGACATCCGTGGGACGTTCTACCGCCTGGGCGGTGACTGGTTGTACCCGCCGAAATACCCGAACGAGGTGCCCTTCAGCGCGGACGGCTACATCTCGATGTTTCGGTTCCACGACGGACGCGTGGACTACAAGGGACGCTTCGTGCGCACGCCGCGCTACCTGGCGAACCGCAAGGCCGGACGGCAGCTTTTCGGCAATTACCGCAACCGCGGCGGCGACGATCCTTCGGTGCGGGGCTTGAGCGGCACCGTCACGAACACGACGCCGGTAGTCCACGCCGGCCGCCTGTTTGCGACCAAGGAGGACGCGCGACCCTACGAGATCGACCCCCATACGCTCGAGACGAAGGGCGAGTACGACTTCGGCGGCAAGCTTTCGAGCCTGACGTTCACGGCACATCCGAAGATCGATCCCGTGACCGGCGAGATGATCGCCTTCGGCTTCGAGGCAACCGGCGAAGCCTCCACGGACCTGTTCGTCTACTTCATCGACAAGGGCGGCCAGGTGAAGCGCGAGGTGCGTCTGCAGGTGCCCTACGTGAGTGAGAACCACGACATGGCGATCACCCGCACCCATGTCGTGATCCCGCATTTCCCACTGACCACGAGCAAGGAGTGGCTGGCCGCATCCCCCGAGAACCTCCACTGGTACTGGGACGAGCAGCTGCCCGGATATCTGCTGGTATTACCGCGCGATGGCGACGCCAAGGATGCACGCTGGATCAAGGGGCCGCCGCACGCCATGGGGCATACGCTGAACGCCAGATCCGAGGGCAACAAACTGGTGATCGACGGCACGGTGTCGGACGCGAACCCGTATCCGTTCTTCCCCAACCGCTCCGGAGCGCCGTGGACGCCGCAGACCGGCATGGCCACCATCCGCCGCTGGATCGTGGACTTGGGATCGAAGAGCGATGGCTGGGAAGAGCAGGCGCCCTTCCCCCAGTTCTTCGGGGGCCTGCCGCGCATCGACGACCGATTCTTGACACACCCCTATCGTTACGGCTACCTGGGTCACACCGATTTCAGCCGCCCGCCGAGCGTAAAACTGGACGGCCCACCCTCCTTCCCGCTCACCAACAGTCTCGGCCGCTTCGATGTGGCGGCGGGCACGAGCGAGACCCTGTTCGTGGGCGATGGAGGCACTCTGCAGGAGGCGTGCTTCGTGCCAAAGGGCCGCGGCGCGGCCGAGGGCGAGGGCTACCTGGTGGCCGTGTTCAGCAACCTGGTCGAGCGGCGCTCGGAGCTGCTGGTGATCGATGCCCGGCGCATGCAGGAACTGGCGCGAGTCATCCTGCCCTTCCCCACCGCCGGGCAGGTGCACGGGGTGTGGGCGCCGTATGAGGATCTGCCATTCGCGGGGTAAGACGGCGGGCGGCGTCTCAATTCGCATGCGCATTGCGATCAGCTTCGGGATGGTCGCAGCGTTGCAACGCTATGGATTGGTGGGCCGTGTAGGGATCGAACCTACGACCAATTGATTAAGAGTCAACTGCTCTACCAGCTGAGCTAACGGCCCTGATTGTCCACCCCGTGGGTGGGCGGCGATTCTATCCGAACTGACCCGCCCGTGCGCAAGCCTAATTGGGGTGGGCCGGCGATCGCGATGCGCACGCGCCATTCCGGCGTGTCGTGCGATGCCGCAATGGCGGGGACCCGGTGATCGAGGCGCGGTTACCGCATTGTCTGGATTGGCGATCGGTCTTGCAAAATGGCGGTGAAGTCGCCATTATGAGGCGCAAAATGGCGGAACAGTCGCCATATTGCTGATCACCTATGGAATTCATCCAACGCCTGCTGACCCCCGGCAAGGACCATTTCTTTCTCCTCGGGCCACGCGGGACCGGCAAGACATCCTGGTGTGCGCACCAGTATCCCGACGCTTTGCGTGTCGACCTCCTCAATCCCGCGGTTCTACGGCGGTATTCCGTCGAGCCCGAGTATCTCATCAACCTCGTCGAGGCCAATACCAAGGCCCGACACAACATCATCGATGAGATTCAGAAGCTCCCCGCCCTGCTCGAAGTCGTACATCTGCTGATCGAGCGCAAGACAGGGCAGCCATTCATACTTACCGGATCGAGCGCTCGCAAACTACGCCGCCAGGGAGTCAATTTGCTCGGCGGTCGCGCCCGCCAGAAGCTCATGTACCCTTACATGGCCGCAGAACTCGGCAAGCGCTTCAAACTGGACACGGCGCTGCGGCAGGGAATGCTTCCGGTCGTATGGGCAGCGGCAGATCCCAACGCTGTCCTAGAGGCATACAATGCGCTCTATCTGCACGAGGAAGTGCAAATGGAAGGGCTCGTGCGCAACATCGGGGCCTTCTCCCGCTTCCTGCAGGCCATGAGCTTCAGTCACGCCGCGGTGCTCAATCTGGCCAATGTCTCGCGTGAGGCTCAGGTCAGTCGCAAGACTGTCGAAGGCTATCTGGAAGTCCTCGAGGATCTGCTGCTCGGATTCCGGATCGATGTCTTCAACCGCCGCGCCAAGCGAGAACTCGCAGCTCATCCCAAATTTTACTTTTTTGATGCCGGTGTCTTTCGCGCCAACCGACCTGCCGGGCCTCTCGATGCGACATCCGAACTCGACGGTGCAGCGCTCGAGGGACTGGTCGCGCAGCACCTCCATGCCTGGCGGGGCTACTCAGGCGGCAAGCACAGCTTGCACTACTGGCAGACTCGATCGCGAACCGAGGTGGATTTTGTCATTTATGGCGAATCCGGGCTCTATGCGATCGAAGTCAAGAATTCGCGGCGGGTCGATTCCAGCGATCTCACGGCCCTGCAGCATTTCGCCGAGGATTACCCGCAGAGCCGCCGTTACCTGCTCTATCGCGGCGAGGATCGGCTGAAGCGCGACGGCGTACTGTGCATGCCTTGTGAGGAATTCCTGCTGGCGCTGAGGCCTGACAGCTTTCCGGAGTGATGCAATGGGCCACAGCCGCAAATTGGCTGCGGCGTCAACGGCCGTTGGCCTTTGCGACAGGTGTTGGGCTGAGAGATTCCCAGGCGCGCGGCGGTCTGGGCGTGGGTCAGGCAATGTGCATGTGGGCAAGGCCCGGAGTTGACACCAACCGTACGGCGCCGTACAGTTTTGCGTATGAAAGCACCACACAAAGGCGCAGAGGAAGCGCGCAACCAGTTGCCCGATCTGCTCGCCGCGGCCGAAAAGGGCAGGTCGACGATTATCACCAGGCACGGGCGTCCCGTGGCGGCGCTGGTCCCAGTAGATGCCTACGAGGCGGGCGGAAAACAGCAGCCGCTCATCCCTGTTGCTGGATCCGGCCGCGGAATGTGGGGCGAGGATGTCACGCGTACCGTGAAGCACCTACGCGACGAATGGAATCCCTAGACCTGTCCGGCCTGCCGGCACAGGCCCTGGTTCTGGTGGACTCGGCACCCATCATCTATTTCCTGGATGGGCACCCGGCACTGGGCCCGCGATTCAAGCCGCTTTTCGACGCTCACGCCGCCGGGAAGATTCGCTTCATCATCACGACGATTACGGTTGCCGAGGTCCTGACAGGTCCGCTCCAAGCGCGTGACGAAGCGCTGGTCAGACGGTATCGCGCCATTCTCGAATCCTGGTCGCCGCTCGAACTCGACGTCGCGACGGCTGAAAGTGCGGCGCGTTTGCGCGCAACACTGCGGCTTAAACTTCCCGATGCCGTCCAGGCTGCCAGCGCGCTCGCGGTCAACGCTGCCGCTCTGGTCACGCATGACCGTGACTTCTCACGCGTGCGATCGCTGCGGATCATCGCCTGACTTTCGCAGAACCTGGAAGCGGCGGCCCACGGTATTGCCCACCTCGTAGAGCCAAAGGCTCGGTACGATGGCGCGCACAAGGTCGTCGCATATTGCCTTGCGCAGCAGCAGCGCCTGGTCCGCGTCAGGCTCCGTGCCTGCCGGAAGCGCCCACTTGAGGATGACGGACGCGTCCGGCACCACGATCACCATGAATCAGTGCCTCCGCTCTCGGTCCTCTCGAATCCATTGCGCGACTTCCGCCGAGCTGGCGTCGGGCAGACGGCTGCGAAGTCCGTCGAGTTCCTGTGCTGCGCTGTTTCGACGACGGCGCAGGACCCACGCGCGCAATGCCTCATTGACGGCACGGCTGCGCGCGCCGGCAGGGATCTTCCCGAGGATCCGCCAAGTGTCCTCGTCGAACATGATATTGATGCGCTTGCTCATGTGTCGAGGCTCCCGCGTCGAGAAGCCTCGATGCCGGCCGCGCCATAGGGTGCCTCGCCGAAGACCTCCTGCAAGCTCCAACTCACGACAGCAGCAATTCCAGATCCTCCCTCCCCAGATTGCGCAGCAACCCCTCATTGGCCCCCACGATGGCATCGGCGAGATCGCGCTTGGTGTTCTGCAGCTCCAGCACCTTTTCCTCCACTGTGCCGCGTGCGATGAGGCGGTAGGCGAAGACCTGGTTGGTTTGGCCGATACGGTGGGCGCGATCGATGGCCTGCGCCTCTACCGCCGGGTTCCACCAGGGGTCGAGCAGGAAGACATACTGCGCCGCCGTCAGGTTCAGGCCAATGCCGCCGGCTTTCAGGCTGATCAGGAAGAGTTTGCATTCCGGGTTGGTCTGGAAGTGCTCGACACAGGATTGACGGTCGCGGGTCTTGCCGTCGAGGTACTCGTAGGGGATCTCTTCGCGGTCGAGATGCTGCCGCAGGATCGACAGCATCCCGGTGAATTGCGAGAACACCAGTGTCTTGTGGCCCTCCCCGATCACCTCCAGCACCCGGGGCAGCAACACGTCGAGCTTGGCGGAGGGCTCCGCAACCTGCCCCTTGTCGAGCAGGCCAGGATGGATCGCCGCCTGACGCAGGCGCAGCAGCGCCTCGAGGATCTGAATCTTCGCTCTCCCCATGCCGCCGGTTTGCACGCGTTTCAGGAGCGCCGCGCGGTAATGGTCGCGCAATTGGTCGTAGAGCCTGCGTTGCCGGGTATCGAGTTCGCAGTAGAGTGTTTGTTCGACTTTGGGCGGCAGATCCCGCGCCACCTGCTCCTTGGTCCGGCGCAGGAGAAACGGGCGCAGCGCGCGCGCCAGGAGCGTGCGCGTACTCTCATCGGGATTGCGCGCGGCGCCGTGGGCCATCTTGAAAACCGACGCCGCACCGAGCATGCCGGGATTCAGGAACTCGAACAGACTCCACAGCTCGCCCAGGTGATTTTCGATGGGTGTGCCGCTCAGCGCGAGGCGGTGATCCGCCTGGAGCAGCCGCGCGGACTTGGCCGATACCGAGCCGGCGTTCTTGATGGCCTGCGCCTCATCGAGAATGAGGTAATCGAATCTCACATCCCTGAAATCCGCCGCATCGTTGCGCAACGTGCCGTAGGTGGTCAGAACGAGATCATAATCCTCGAAATGCCCGAAGCCTCTCAGGCGCAGGGTACCGGTGTGATCGAGCACCCGCAGGCGCGGGGCGAAACGCGCGGCCTCCTGTTTCCAATTGAAGATCAGTGATTTTGGGACGACGGCCAGCGACGGTGCGGCCACTTTGCCGCGCCTGCGCAGGTCACGCCGCGCTTCCAGCAAGGCCAGTACCTGCACGGTTTTACCCAGACCCATGTCATCGGCCAGACAACCGCCGAAGCCGAACCGCCGCAGAAAATCAAACCAACCCAGCGCGTCGCGTTGATAGGGACGCAGCTCACCCTTGAATCCGGCGGGCGCCTCGAGCGCCTGAATGCCGGCGAAGCTGCGCAGCTCATCGCGCACCTGCGTGAACAGCGCATCGCACCGGGCTGCGGGTTGGGCCGCCAGCAGCGCATCCAGCAGGCCCGCCTGGCTGCGCTTGAATCGCAAGTGATCGCCGTGTGCAGCGCCAAGTCCGGCGAGCAGGCCATATTGCTGCAACCACTCCTGCGGCAGCAAACCGAAGTTGCCGTCGCCGAGCTTCACCATGTTCTCGCCGCGCCGCATGGCGGCCAGCAATTCGGGCAACTGCACCATCGTGCCGCCGAAATCCACCGCACCGTGCAGTTCGAACCAATCGACGCCGGAACTGACTTGGATCTCGATCTTGCCAGGGGAGCGATACACCTTGCCCTGCGCTTCGACGTACCAGCCCGCGGCCGTCAGTTCGCGTACCACGGCAGGCAAAGAGCGTGCCGGCAGCTCGAAACTGGGCTTGCTTTCCCGGTAGCCGGACACTGCCTGCCGCCAGCCCAGCAGAGGCAACCGCTGCTCGGCGGCGCTCTCGGCGGTAAAGTCACGCAACAGCGCCCGCCGCCCGGCGACTTGAACCGTACGTCGCTCCGACTGGCCGCTGGCGATGATGATGCCGTTGTAATCGAAGCTCAGCTCGCCACGCAGCTGATCGATGCGCGGGCTGCTCCTGTCGGGCTTGATGGTGAGCCGGGGGCGCGGGGTGAGAACCACCTCTTCGTAGCGCAGTTCTTCCGGCAGGTCCAGCGGCGGCAACCGCGATTGGCACAGCAACTCGGCCAGAAATTCCTCGCGCTGCACCATGGGTACCCGCAGCGGCCCCTGTTCGCGCAGCAAGGCAATCCAATTGAACGCACCGTGGTGTTCATAAAGTGCGGCCCATTCCTGCGTAAAAAAGATGCCCGCATCGTGCAGCATGAGCGGCGAGGTCAAATCCAGCCGCTCCCCGCCCCGCCACAGCACACCGGCCACCTCATACTGCTCGCCCTCCTGGCAACGGCGTACCTCGAGCCGGAATTGCCACGGCTCACCGTCCTGCCACCTCAAGGGTGGGCTGTGCCGGTCATCCTCGTCTTGCGTTTGCAGGCGCAGATGGCAACGTCCGGTTCGACACAGCAGCGGCAAAATCAGCCGTGGTTGCGGATCGCTCAGGCCGTAACGATACGGCAGCGTGGCGCCGTGCGAGGGAGTGTACGCGTAGGCATGGTAAGCGTGGCTCTCCACCGGCGTCGCACCCGCGAGAAAGGCGAGGATATGCCGATCATTGACATTGGGAAGCTGTTGCTGCCACTCACGTCGCAGATATCGCGGCTTCGGTTTGCTCCAGCCGCCGTCCATCTTGAGATCGCGGCAGAGGATATCGAGGTACAGGTCACCGGCGGCCTGTGCATTCGCGACGTCGATCACGTAGATCAGTTCACGTGTCGGCGACCAGGGCTCGGACGAGGGCGAATAGGCGGGCATCAGCCTGGAATGAAGCCCGGCCAGCTGTTTGCGCCAGCTTGGCGTCCTGGGACTGCTGGGGCGGCGTGGTGCGGGCGATTTCATCACCTGCCGGGCGCGGGTGGGGCCCGGCGGCGGATACCGCGACTCCTCCTCGCGGTCCCCATCGTATTCCTCGTAGTCATCATCATCGTCTGCATCGAATTCGTTATCAGGATCGTCATCGTCGATGCCCGGGTGCACCAGTTCGAGACCCTTGCCTTGCAGCAGTTGCCGCTTCTCGGCCGCCAGGATGACCGCCCAGATGTGCTTGCACAGATCGATGTCGAAGTAAGGACAGGTGCAGGACGCGCGAATCTTCCGGCCTTCGCGTTCCAGCTCCACACGATAATGGCGCGAGCCTTTCACGGTAGCCACGACGCGGGCAGCGGAAGCCGAGTCGATGATCGCCCGGCCGCGGCGGAAGTAATCGGCACCGCGATGTTGGATCGCGCTGTCGAAATCATGGGCGAATTGTGCCGTCAGCGACATGCCTTCGTTCCCGCGGCTGGGCCCTGGCCCACAAAACGCGCAATGATACCCGAACATCAATCAGTTACGCGATTTCCACCGCCCGTGTGCGACGCAGGTGCGGAGTTTCGCTGCATGCGGGGCAACGCCGGACAACAATGGACTGTGGACTTGCCGCAATCGCCGACAGATGAATCAGTGCCGTGGCACCAGACGCAGTCTGGTCTCGACCGCCACCAATTGCTCGAAATCCCTGTCATCGTGGAGAAGGGGTATGCGCGCCTCCACAGCCACCGCCGCGACCACGCAGTCATTTGCGCTGCGCGGCATAATACCTTGCCAGCGTGCGCGAGCATAAAGCCGACCGGCAGCGATATGCAATCCAAGCGGATCGGCGGCACCAAAGATCGGCAGGGCTGCGAAGTAGGCTTGAAGTTTGGCGAATGCCGAGGCATCCGCCGCACCCTGAAGAACCTCCTGCACGATGACCGGACTGACGGCCGCCTCGCCGCCATCGAGAAGTTTCCTCAGTCGGACCACTGGCAGCGTCGAGGCATTGCATAGCAGGTCTATCCAGACAGTCGAATCAACCAGGATCACGGGTCATTCGCTCGCGGACAGCACGAACATCGTAATCCGGGGCGATCATGTCCTTGCCGATGAGGGCGAGAACATCCCGCTGCTTCTTGCGAGCCACGAACTCACGCAGTGCGTGATCGACCGCCTCCCTCTTGGTGCGGGTCTTGGACAACCGCATAGCCTCCTTGACTAGACGGTCATCGAGCACGATGTTGGTCCTCATCTATACACCTCCGTATGTGTATGATAGGGCTCAGGCCGGCGCAGGGCAAATCCAGACCGATCCGGGCCTCGGATGCAGCATTTTTTGGGGAGCCTACAGCCGCAAATTGGGGTGGACGATGGGACTCGAACCCACGACGGCCGGGATCACAACCCGGGGCTCTACCAACTGAGCTACGTCCACCATCGAAACTCTGGGTCCCGCCCGTGTTGGCGCCAGATGGCGCGCCCGGCAGGACTCGAACCTGCGACCCTCGGCTTAGAAGGCCGATGCTCTATCCACTGAGCTACGGGCGCACTGCAAATCTGCGACTTCGCCGCAAGTACGCGCCGGATCCAGCTGTTACTGGTCGGGGCAGCAGGATTTGAACCTGCGACCCTCTGCTCCCAAAGCAGATGCGCTACCAGACTGCGCCATGCCCCGCCCCACCGCGACCGCGGATCCCCCCGGACTATACCTTCAGGACCCGACCAACGGGGGCCGGCATGATACGGAGCCCCCCTCGAACCGTCAATTTACCTGGCAACCCACCCAAATCAGGCCCGGCGCCATTCGGTACGGCCGTCCGGGCGGTCTTCCAGGATCACGCTCTGCGCCGCCAGTTCGTCGCGGATGCGGTCCGCTTCCTTGAAGTCCTTGTTCTTGCGCGCCGCGAGCCGCTGGGCCACGAGTTCATCGATCATCGCATCCTGTGAATCCGGCGCGCTCGCGACCGCTTCCTCCCCCTCCACAGGGGGTGTGCGCAGCCGAGCCCACTGCTCGGCCGGCAACTGGGCGATGCCCAGCACTGCGGACAGGACGCGCAACTCGGCGGCAATCTGGCCTGCCAGCAAGGGCTGGCCCTCGCGCTTGACCACATTCAGGTCCCGCGTCATGGCCTGCAGTACGGCGACGGCCTCAGGCGTATTGAAGTCATCGTCCATGGCCGCGCGGAAAGCCTGCGTGTACGCCGTTACGGGAGCCGGCTGCACCGGTTCCACCTCGCGCAGCGCACTGTAGATGCGCTCCAGCGCGGCGCTGGCCTGGGTCAGTTGCTCCAAGTTGTAGTTGACCGGGCCGCGGTAGTGGCTGGAGAGCACAAAGTAGCGGATCACTTCCGGATGGCGCACCCGCTTGAGCGCCTCGACGATCGCGAAGGAGTTGCCCAAGGACTTCGACATCTTCTCATTGTCGATGTTCAGGAAACCGTTGTGCATCCACACGCGCGCGAAGCCGTCATCGCTGGCGGCGCACGATTGGGCGATCTCGTTCTCATGGTGCGGAAATTTCAGGTCCATGCCGCCGCCATGGATATCGAAACGGGAGCCCAGCAGCGCCTCGGACATGACCGAACATTCAATATGCCACCCCGGTCGACCCGGGCCCCAGGGAGAGGGCCAGGAAGGCTCATCGGGCTTGGCCATTTTCCACAGCACGAAATCCAGCGGATCGAGCTTGGTCGCGTCCACCGCCACCCGTTCCCCGGCACACAGGTCCTCGAGGCGCTCGCCGGAGAGCGCGCCGTACGCCGCGAACTTGCGCACGGAATACATGACATCGCCGCTGCTCGAGACATAGGCATAGCCCCTGGCGATCAGGCGCGAGGTCAGATCGATCATGCCCGCCACATGGGCTGTCGCCCGCGGCTCGTGATCCGGTCGCAGGATGCCCAGCGCGTCGTAGTCGCGGTGCATGAAGGCGATATAGCGCTCGGTGAAGGTGTCGATGTGCTCCCGGCGCTCCGCCGCCCGCTTGATGATCCGGTCATCGATGTCCGTGATGTTGCGGACAAAAGTGACGGCAAAACCACTGAACGTCAGATAACGGCGCACCACATCGAAGGCGATCTTGGAACGCGCATGCCCCATGTGGCACAGGTCATAGACCGTGTCGCCGCACACGTACATGCTGATCCGGCCCGGTTGCAGCGGCTGCAGATCTTCCTTCTGCCCCGACATCGAATTGAAGATACGAATCATCGCGATAGCTTACGCGAAGCGAGCCAGTCGGGCCCGCGCCGTACCTTCCGGCATCGCGCGTAACAGGGGCGCCAGTTCAGGCCCGTGTGTCAAGCCGGTGAGTGCAATGCGCAGCGGCTGGTACAGCCCCTTACCCTTGCGTCCCGTGGCGCTGCCGGTCAGCGTCGCGATGGCCTTGAAGTCGCCGGGGTGGGCTGTGGCCGCCTGTGCGGCGGCGGCAAAGAAGTCTTTGCCGGCCGCATCGATCACCGCCTGCTCGGGTGCCGCCACGGGCGGCGGGCTGCCAAAAACGATCTCGCGCCACTCCAGCGCATCCTGCGGCAGCACCACATTGGCTCGTATGGCTTCGATGAATGCCCTTCGCGTGGGCTGCGTGAGATCCGCGGGCAGCTGAGGCGCCAGCCATTCCAGTACTTCGTCGGTTGACATCTGCATGACAGACTCCTTCTGCCATACCCGCAGCTGCGCTGCGTCAAAATGTGCGCTGGCCCGACCCAGATGTGCCGGATCGAAGGCCTTGGCCATGGCCGTCAGATCCAGCAGGCCATTCTCGGGGCTGGAGTGTCCGAGGCGGAACAGGTGATTGCACAGGGCGGTGGCAGTGAATCCCTGCTCCCGGTACTCACGCACCGTGGTGGCGCCGTGCCGTTTGGACAGCTTCGCGCCATCCGGCCCCACCAGCAGCGAGACATGTCCGTACCGCGGTGCCGGCAGGTCCAGCGCTTTGAGAATCAGGATCTGCCGCGGTGTATTGGTGAGGTGGTCCTCGCCGCGCACCACATGGGTGATGCCCATGGCGGCATCGTCCACCGCGTTGCTGAAAAAGTAGGCCGCGGAGCCATCGGCGCGGCGCACGATGAAATCGCCGATTTCATCGCTCAGAAAATTCTGTGGTCCGCGCACGAAGTCGACAAATTCGACCGGCTCGCCTGCCGGAACCCGGAAGCGCAGCGTCGCGGTGAGCCCTGCGGCGCGCTTGGCGGCCCGCTGGGCGGCTGTCAGGTGTCGGCAGGTGCCGGGATAGCGCGGTGGATTGCCCGCCGCCAGCTGGGACTTGCGCGATACCTCCAGCTCCAGCGGCGTGCAGAAGCACTCATAGACCCGGTCGCTGTGTTCCAGGGTCAGAAAGTGCCCCGCATACAGGGCCACCCGCTGCGACTGGCGGTACGGTCCGCGATCATCCTCCCGACCAGGACCGGCGTCCCAATTCAGGCCCAGCCAGGTCAGATCCTCCTGCTGATGACGGCAGAACTCCTCGCTGCTGCGGAGCGCATCGGTGTCCTCGATACGCAGGATAAAGCGCCCGCCAGCCCGTCGCGCCAGCAGATAGCTGAACAGCGCCGTGCGGGCATTACCCAGATGCAAGTTGCCGCTGGGGCTGGGCGCAAAGCGTGTAACGGTGGGCGCCTGGGCCGATGGGGCGATGGCGGCCCGGTCGTAGGTCTCAGTCATGGGCAGATTTTACGATGAAAACACTGATGGCCGACGAAACACTGTCGGGTCACGACGGTCCAATTGCTAGAATCCGTCTTCCAAGAATCGACGTTACGAAGAAAGATACATGATGATCAGCAGACGCTTCGTTGCACTCCTGGCGGTGGCCGCTCTCGCCGTCACGCTGGGGAACCCCTGGACCGCCGGCACTGCGGTCGCTGCCACGCCGGCCCCGGAACCCGCCCCCAGCGCGGTCCATCCGCAGGTCCGCGTGATCACCAGCATGGGCAACTTTGTCATCGAGCTGTATCCGGATCGCGCCCCGCTCACCGTGGCCGAGTTCCTCCGCTACGTCAATGAGGGCCAGTACACCCAGACGCTGTTTCATCGGGTGATTGCGGGATTCGTGGTCCAGGGCGGTGGCTTTGGGGTCGATGAAATCGTCAAGCCCACCCACGCGCCCGTCGTCAATGAGTCAGGCAACGGTCTGCTGAACAAGCGCGGCTGGGTGGGTCTCGCCCGTAACAGCGCCCCGCACAGCGGCAATTGTCAGTTCTACATCAATCTGGCCGACAACGCCGAACTCGACCCGCTGCCCGTTCGCTGGGGTTTCGCGGTATTCGGTCGGGTCATTGACGGGATGGATGTAGTCGATCGCATGGGTACGGTGCCCACCGGCCCCGAAGGCATATTCAAATCCGATGCCCCCCTCAGCCACATCGTCATCCAGAAGATCGAACTGGTGGGTCCCGGTGGCATCAAGCCGCAGGCCGCCCTGCCGCTGGCGCCAGCCCCCACCGCCGCAGAGGTGCAGTCGCCCAACTGACCTGAAGCCTCCATGACCGAATTGTTCGTCTCCGACCTGCATCTGGACGCGCAATCCGGCGCCGCCAATGAGCGCTTTCTGGCGTTTCTGGCCCACGAGGCGCTGCAGGCCCGGGTGCTGTACATCCTGGGGGACCTGTTTGAAGCGTGGCTGGGTGATGATGATCCGGACCCCGTGAAAGGTCATATCTGTGAGGGGCTGCGGCGATTGACGGATCGGGATGTCGCCTGCTTCGTGTTGCACGGCAATCGGGATTTTCTCTTGGGCGAGCAATTCGCGGCGCGCACGGGTTGCCGCCTGCTGCCGGATCCGGTGATGGCCACCTTCGATACGGAGACGGTGCTGCTGACGCACGGGGATGCGCTGTGCGTGGATGATCACCCGTACCAGGAACTGCGCACCACCGTGCGCACGCCGTCCTGGCAGCAGCGGTTCCTGCGCCTGCCGCTGGCCACCCGCGGGCTGCTCGCCCAGCAGGCCCGCCGCGGCAGTCAGGCGCACACCTCCCGCACCATCCCCGATGTCATGGATGTCAACGAGGCCGCGGTCAGTGCCGTCTGGCGCACCGGCATCAGCCGGATCATCCACGGTCATACCCACCGTCCAGGCATCCATGCGGCGACTTTCGACGGTCGGTCGGTGCAGCGTATCGTTCTGGGCGCCTGGTACGAGCAGGGCAGCTACCTGCTGCGCGATAACGGACGCTACGAGCTGCGCCAGCTCAGTTGACGGTGCCGGCCGCGGGGGCGGACGCGGCCGCTGGCGCCCGATGATGCCGGGCGTAGGCCTCGGCCTCCACAATGCCCTGGTACTTCTTGTACTGCTCGGCGCTGAGAATGGGCTGCAACTTCGCCATCGCAGCATCTTCGATTTTCTGATGGTTCTGATGCGCCGCCTGAAGATCAGTGTGCTGCTCGCGCTCCTGCTTCATGGAGGCCGTGAGCTGGGCGCGCTCCTCCTCCACCACCTGCTGGAACTGCGGCTTCTGCGCATCGGTCAGTGCCAGCTCCTTGGCGAGGGTCGCCATGCGCGCCTGCGGATCCGGCGGCGCACCGGTCGGGGGTGCCTGGGCCAGCGCGACGGCCGCGCCCGTGGTGCACGCGATCAGCACACAAATTGTTGCGAATGGCTTCTTCATGTTTCCTGAGGTCTCCAGACTGTAAGACAGTAGGTCAATTCGATCGATTCTAGGTGGAGCGCGGCAGGGTCAAGGTCACCTGCAGGCCGCGTTTCGGCAGATTCGCGAGCACCAGCGCGCCACCATGAGCCTGCGCAATATCGCGGGCGATGCACAGGCCCAGCCCCGTGCCACCGGTGTCCCGGTTGCGGGATGATTCTACCCGATAGAAGGGTTCAAACACCCGCGCCAGGTGCTCCACCGGAATTCCGGGGCCCTGATCGCACACCTTGATGACCACGGCGGCGCCGTCCTCCACGTGCACGCTCACGCCGCCGCCGAATTTGATGGCGTTGGAAATCAGGTTGGTGAGGCAACGTTTGAGGGCCATGGGCTTGCCGGCATACAGCGCCCGGGCCCGGCCGAGCACCTCGAACGGGGTTCCCATTTCAATGAATTCCCGCTGCAGATTCGAGAGCAGCTCGTTGATGTCGACGGCCTCGGCCGGTTCATCATCATTCAGCCCCCGCAGCAGCGTCAGCGCGCCGTGCACCATGCTTTCCATTTCATCCAGGTCATGCTCGGCGCGCGTCTGCACATCCGAATCGTTGAGCGTCGCCATGCGCAACCGCAGCCGCGTCAGCGGCGTCTTCAGATCATGCGACATCGCCGCGAGCACACGCGTGCGGCTGTCCACATGCCGCTGCATACGCTCCTGCATGGTATTGAATGCGCGGGCCGCATCGCGCAGCTCCAGGGAGCCGCGCTCCACCAGTGGCGGCTGGCGCAGATCGCGGCCCACGGCCTCGGCGGCGCGGGCCAGCTCGGACAGCGGTCGGGTAATGCCGCGGGTCACAGCGTAGATCGCGATGGCGACCAGCACCGCGAGCAGGATCAGGTTGAAGAGCAGGGATCGCGGCAGGGGCGCACCGCGTTGCCCCTGCGCCAGTCTGAAGAGCAGCGAATCCCCGCCCGGCATGCCCACCTTGACATCAAAGAGCTGGCCCCCGCGTTCAAAGGATTCAGCCCCGGGTCTGCCCAGGGTCATGGCGGGCGTGTGCGGATCTGCGGTGGGCGTCACCGCGACCTGGTATGCCGGGCCGAACACCAGCCGCAGCTGCTGCTCCAGCGACTGCCGGAAATCCGGAATGGGTGCGGGTGTGCCGGGCGGCTCCAGCAGCGGCCCGAGCAGCGGTCCGGGCGGTGATCGTGGCCGGCGGCTCTGTGACCGCGGCCAGTTCTGCAGCAACGAGCTGGCCTCGATCCGCTCCTCGGGCTGCAATAGCTGCATGGAGGCGGTCATGTCGACCACGCGCCGGGACCATTCGCGCACCGACGCCTGCACCAGGGTGCGGTCGCGCTCGCGAGAGACCAGGAACAGGGAAATCAGGGTCGCAGTCAGCACGCCGATGAGCACGGCGACGAACAGCTGACCGAACAGGGAACGCGGCCAAAGGGACACACGCCAGCCCCATGGCCGCAGTGCGGACTCAGGCGGTCTCGACACCAACCCCAATGACGTACCCCTCTCCGTAGACCGTCTTGATGATCTGCGATGCCCGCGCATCATCACCCAGCAGCTGGCGTAGCCGGCTCACGCGCACATCGATGCTGCGATCCTGAGGGTCTGCTTCCCGGCCCCGCAGCAACGTTGCCAGCTGCGAGCGTGACAGCACCCGACTGGGCGAGCCTAACAGGACTGTCAGCAGCCGATACTCAGCACCGCTCAGCGCCACCGAACCGCCTTCGGTGTCCGTCAGGGTACGGGTAGTCGTGTTCAGCTGCCAACCACCGAAGCGGAAGGTTCGCACCACCGCGGTGTCCGGATCCCGCGGCGCGTGCGCCGCCCGGCGCAACACCGCCTTGATCCGCACCAGCAATTCGCGGGGGTTGAACGGCTTGGGCAGGTAATCATCCGCACCGACTTCCAGACCGACAATGCGGTCCACATCCTCCCCGCGCGCGGTGAGCATGATGATGGGCACCTGGGAGTGCCGGCGCAGTTCCCGGCACAGCGCCAGCCCGTCATCCCCCGGCAGCATCAGATCCAGGACGATCAGATCAAAATGAGATTGCTGCATTGCGGCGGTCATCGCTTTACCATCGGCCACGGCCGTGGTCCGAAACCCATTGGTCTCCAGATATTTGGCCAGCAATGCACGGATCTCACGATCATCATCGACAATCAGAATATGTGGCTGATCAGTCATGGCTCATGCATCCTGCCCCGACGCGCCGCCGGAGCTGAGTGTTTGTAAAAAATTGTTCAAGACGAGGCATTCAACGAACCTTAGGTCTGCGCTTCACGTCCAACGCACGACCCGCGTAAACGGAGACAACAATTGTCGCGACTGAGTTGCATCCTGTCAGCTTTATTTGTGATTACTGCCGGCACGGCGCTCAGCGGCTGCTCGACGACGCTGGGAAAACGGGCGCCGCGTGGCGTGGATCTGAACGGTGAATGGCAAATCGATCTGCCGCTCAGCGATTTCCCGCAGGAAGCCGTGCCGGTGCAGAGTCCCCTGACGGGATTGCCGGATACCACCAGTGGCACGGGTAGCGGCAGCGGCAGCGGCAGCGGACGCAGCCGTGGGGGCCGCAACCGTGGCATGGGCGGCGGCATGCCACAAGGCGGCGGGCGGGAGGGCCCCGGTCGCGCCGGTTCCCCCGAACATCACTTCGCCATGCCACCGCACCTGTCGATCAGCCAGAGTGCGACCGGCGTGACAGTCAACATTACGATGCCCGACGGCAAGCATGTCATCAACTCCTACACCGCGGGCGAGAAGAGCGTGGTGAGCACCACACGGGGCCCTGCCAATCGCACCCTGGGCTGGGATGGCAAAGATTTCCTGATCCGCACCAAGGCGGGAGACAAGGGTCCGCAGTCAGACGTGCGCTACAGCCTGGATAGAGATGGGACGCTCTCGGTGATTTCCACCATCAGCAACTCCGGCATCTACGACTTCCAGTACACCCTGGAATACGATCACGTCAGGCCCTGAGAGACACCTGACGGCGGTCCGGAGTGGAAGCGCAACTGGTCATCCGGCTCGGTGGCAAGCTGTGCTTCCCGGCTCGCGAGTACCCTGAGGCGCTCCTGCCAATCCAGACCGCACGCGCGCGATGCCGCGATCGCCAGGCGCAGATACAGCTGGAAGTGACGCGCCTCGGAGCGCTGCAACTGGCCGTAGAAGCGATCCAGTGGTGCGTGCAGCTGCGGCGCCAGCTGCGCAAAGCGCTCGGCGGAGCGCGCCTCGATCAACGCACCGGTCAGCAACAGATCCAGTTTGCGGTGCGGCTCTGCAGTGCGGGACACCGCGCGCAAGCCTGCGGCATAGCGACCCGGCTTGGCACGCACATAGGGGACGCGCAGCTCCTGCATCAGCGCCTGCACCTGTTCAAAATGCCGCAACTCCTCGCGGGCGAGTCGCGACAGCGCCAGAGTCAGGGCAGCATCTTCCGGATACGCGAAAATCAACGCCACTGCCGTAGAGGCCGCCTTCTTCTCGCAGGCCAGATGATCCACCAGCAGTTCCTGCCAATGTACGCACGCTGCCCGCACCCAGGCATCAGGAGTCGCCGCCAGCAGGATCTGCTCCGGGACTGACGCCACGCCCGCAACGCTCATGCCACCGGCTCCCGGGCCCGCAATTGCGCCAGCGCCTGGCCAATGGCCGCGGCTGCATCAGCCGCCGATTCGAAGCGGTCCACCGGCTCCTTGGCGAGCAGCTTCTGCATCAGGGGTTGCAGAGCGGCCTGCGCCTCGGGCAACTGCGGCAGCGGTGACTTGCGATGCATATAGATGATGGCCATCGGATTCTCGGCCGTGTAGGGCTTACGTCCGGTGAGCATTTCAAACAGGATGACTCCCAGGCTGTACAGGTCGCTGCGCGCATCGATGGGTTCGCCATGACCTTGTTCGGGGCTCATATAATGAGGCGTGCCGATGATCTGGCCGGCATCGGTGATGTCGGCGGCTAAAGCTGCGTCCTTGGCGAGACCGAAATCGATCAGGGCCACGCCGCCGCCCCGCCGCAGCATGACATTGGCGGGCTTCAGATCCCGGTGCAGTACCCCCGTCGCATGCACCGCGGCCAGTCCCAGCGCAATGGCCTGCGCCAGCTGCAGCGCGTCGATCTCACGCAACGCAGAGCGCAGATGGCGGCGCAGATCCCCCGCGTCGAAATACTCCATGACCATGTAGGCGTGTTCGTCGCTGATCCCCAGGTCATAGACCTTCACGGCGAACTCGCGAGCCACGCGTTGCGCCATGTCGTGCTCCTGCAAGAGCCGCCGAAAGGCGTGATCCAGTTCCGGCTCCGTCGTGACATCGCGCGCCACTTTTATGGCCACCAGCTCGCCGCGCAGATCGCTTTCCGCCACATGCAGCTCGGCGAAGTGCCCGACGGCGAGCGTGCGGATGCGTCGGTAACCAGGAATACGCACCCCATTGAAGCGCTGCTCCCGCGCGAACTGCCCCGACAGATGCCGGCGCGCCCGCGCGCCGGCCTGGATCGCGGCGGCGCTGGCGAGCGCCGCGAACAGCGACTCGGAGGAGGCATCGTTGCGGCCCACCGCGGCACAGGCACCCGCAGTCAGGGCGGCCTCACACAGCTCATCACCGGAGTGCTCACCCAGGAAAATCACCGGCGCGAATCCCGCGCGCACCGTCAGCTGCCGCAGCTCCTCGATACTGCGCGCCGGTCCCGCCACATCACACCAGGCGTGATCCAGCACCACTGCATCAAATCCCTGCGCACGAATGTCCCGCGCCAGGTTGCCGCGATCGCGCGGATCGTAATCGACCACCTGCGACTGCAGCCAGCGGATCTCCACGCTGCTGCGCAACCGCGCTTGCCATGCAGGGTCATTGCCGATCAGCATGAGCCGCATGCATCATCCGCCCGAGCGCCGTGGCGCTGGTACCAGGCCTGCGCCTGTGCAGTGGAGAGCTTCAGTCCGACCGCCAGGTCCCCGACATTCGTGCCCGTGGGCCCGGTGTGCACCAGATCGCCCGCGGCCTCGAGGGCGGGCTGGGAATCCGCAGTGGCGAGGCACCGCTCCACGTCCAGTCCCGCCACCGTCACCCGGCCGCAGGTCTCCCCGTCCACCAGCGCACCCGCATCATCCGTCGGGCCATCCGTGCCATCGGTCCCCACCGCCAGGAACAGCAGATCATCGACTCCTGCGATCAGTCGCGCTGCGGCCAGCGCCAGGTGCTGATTGCGGCCGCCGCGCCCGGGCCGTGCCGGCAGGCGCACCACGGACTCACCACCCCAGACGCACACCTGCGCCTCACTGAGCCACAGCTCATGGGTCAAGCGCACCGCCAACCGATCGGCATCCCCGCTAAACCGCGTGTCGCTGACCCAGGTGCGCAGATCGCGGGTTCTTGCCGCCACCGCCTGCATGGCGTCCTCGATGCGCGCGATGACGTGACGGGTCACCCGATCGGCGGGCACCGGGTCTGCTGCCGCGGCCGGACCCAGGATGCCGCTGCCGATGACGGCGGGATCATCCCCGGGAACATCCGATACAAACAGCGCCAGTGCCGGACGACCGTTCAGCCGCACGGTCAGGCCGCCGCCCTTGAGGGCCGAGATCGTGCGCCGCCGCGCGTTCAATGCGCCGATATCTTCACCGCTGGCCAGGCCTGTGGCATTCAATTGCCGCAGATCCTGCAAAGTGAAGCCGGGTGCCAGCACGTCCACCAAGCTGGAAGCACCGCCGGAAATCAGGAAGACCGGCACCACATCTGCCGGGATGCCGGCGACGAACTCGCACAGTCGCTGACCCGCCAGCAGCGAGCGCTCATCGGGCAGGGGATGGCTGCTTTCGATCACCTCCACGCCGCGCAGATCCGCGACACCGGCCTGCAGATGACCGTCCTTGGCAATGATCAGCATGCGCAGCACCCGCGCTCCCAAGGCATCTTGCGCCCCCAGGGCCATGGCGCAGGCCGCCTTGCCCACCGCGGCCACGTGGTAACGCGCCCCGGTGTCGCCCGCAGCGATCCGTGACAGGCTGGCCGCGGTGCGCCGCCGCCCATCGACCGCTGCAAGACCCGCCTGCAGCAGTTCCAATAAAAGCTGACGACGCGGATCGATCCCCGTCACGTTCGACGGACAACTCGCAACGGCCCGCGGCGCTCATCTCGGCGCTGCGCCCGGGCGGCGTCGGAGCGCTCATGCTGCAGGCGCTGCAGATACTCAGGCGTCACATCCCCGGTGACGTAGTTTCCCGAGAAGCAGGACGTATCAAACTCAGTGATCTTTGCATTGTCATGCTGACAGGCGGCGACCAGGTCCGGCAGATCCTGGTAGATCAGCCAGTCCGCGCCGATGACGGCTTCGATTTCCTGATCCGTGCGGCCACTGGCGACCAGCTCACTGGCGGCGGGCATGTCGATGCCGTAGACGTTCGGGAAGCGCACCGGCGGCGCCGCGGAGGCGAAATACACCTTGCGCGCACCGGCCTCGCGCGCCAGCTCGACGATCTGCGCGGAGGTGGTGCCGCGCACGATGGAGTCATCCACCAGCAGCACCGTCTTGCCGCGAAACTCCATGTCCACAGCGTTCAACTTGCGGCGCACGGACTTCTCGCGCATTTCCTGTCCGGGCATGATGAAGGTGCGGCCGATGTAGCGATTCTTGGTGAATCCTTCGCGATATTTGAGACCCAGCCGGTGGGCGAGCTGCAAAGCAGCGGTGCGGCTGGTGTCGGGGATGGGAATGACCACATCAATATCGTGGTCGGGTCGCGCACGCAGAATTTTCTCCGCCAGCCGATCGCCCATGCGCATGCGGGCGCGGTACACGGAGATATTGTCCATGATGGAGTCCGGACGCGCGAAGTACACATACTCGAAGATGCAGGGCCGGTGCTGGACGCTGGCAACCAGCTGCTGGGAATGCAGCCTGCCCTGCTCATCGATGAATACGGCCTCACCCGGACCGACATCGCGCACCAGCTGGAAAGACAGCGTGTCCAGTGCCACGCTTTCCGACGCCAGCATCCATTCCGGACCCTTGGCCGTGTCGCGCCGTCCCAGCACCAACGGCCGGATACCGTTGGGATCACGAAAGCCGAGGATGCCGTGGCCGATGACCATGGCGACGACTGCATAGCCGCCGCGACAGCGGCGATACACGGCGGTCAGCGCCGCGAAGATATCCCCGGCGGTGACCCGCGGTGTCCCGACGCGCTGCAGCTCGGAGGCAAACACATTCAGCAGCACCTCGGAGTCCGAGGTCGTGTTCAGGTGACGACGATCTTCGCGGATCAAGACATCCGCCAGTTCCGAGGCGTTGGTCAGGTTGCCGTTGTGCGCCAGGCAGATGCCGTAGGGCGCATTCACATAGAAGGGTTGCGCTTCGGTGGCGCCATCCGCACCGGCGGTGGGGTAGCGCACATGGCCGACACCCATATCACCGCGCAGTTCCAGCATGTCGTGCTGCTGGAAGGCATCGCGCACCAGGCCACTGCCCTTGCGGATGGACAGCGCGCCACCGGAGGCGGTGGCGATGCCGGCGGCATCCTGCCCGCGATGCTGCAGCACCGTGAGCGCATCGTACAGACGCTGATTGACGGGACTGGTCCCGACGATCCCAACTATTCCGCACATGCCGATCTCCTGGTTGGCTTACTGCACCGCGAGATTTGCCGCGGCAACCTCACGATGTTTGAACCGGCTTCCGCCCAGTGACCACAGCAGGGCGGCTGCGTCCTGACCATAGGGCACGAGCACTGAATTGTGCCACCAGGGCTCATTATCAAGGCGTACGGTCTCGCACACGATCACCGCGGCACCCACGATCAGCACCCCGCGCAGCAGGCCGAACACCAGCCCGAGGAAGCGATCCATGCCGGTAAAGAGGGTCAGACGCACAAAGTGCCCGATGATCAAACCGAGCGCATGCCCCAGCAGCAGCACCGCGACAAACACGATCAATCTGGCCGCCCAGGGGCGCACGGCGTCCTGCGCCAGCAGGCCGCCCAGATGCGGCTCCAGTGCCGGCGCGAAATGCCACGCCGCGAAGGCGGCAATGATCCAGGTGAAGACGGCGATGACTTCGCGCAACAGACCTCGCAACAGGCCTACGGTGCCCGAGATGACCACGGTTGCGATAATCAGGTAGTCGGCGGTGGTGAAGTGCAATGAGGGGTGCATCAATGCCTGCGCAGCGCCGGAATGGCGCCGCGTATTGTACTAGAGGTGCCCTGCAAACGTGCAGCCGAGCTCAGGATTTTCACCGGGAAACGATTTCCGCGCCCTTTTCTCCCGCGGCCTTCAGCCGCCCCAGCAGCTTCTGTGCAGCGGCGCGCTCCCGCTCCGCCCCCACCCGCACCCGATACAGCTTATGCCCGTTGCGGGTCGCCTCGGAAAGGGTCGCGCTAAAGCCATGCGCCTTGAGCCTGCTGTCCAAGCGCGCGGCGTTCTCGCGGTTGGTGAAGGTGCCAAGCTGCACGGTCCACACCGTAGCTGTGGCAGCAGGGGGCTTGCCCGACTTCGGCCGCGGGGTCGTGGCAAGAGGTTCAGTGCTGGCCGGCGGCGCCACGATCGCGGCCCCAGGGGACTTCGCAGGGGGTACCGTGGCGCGCGGCACCGGCACCGCGGACTCGCCGCTGACCGGCGCGGTGGTGGAAGCGGCCACTGGCGCGCTGTTGGCGTGCGGGGATTCGCCAAGATCCATGGTGTAGGAGCGCATCGGCGCCTGGTCCGGTTGCGCGGCAGTCGGCTGCAGTGGCGGCCGGGGACCGGTCAGCAGTTCCGGTACCAGCAGCACCAGCAGTAGCACCAGTATCGCCCCACCGGTGAGTCGCTCTTTGGCTTGCTGTTCCAAATCGGCCTCAATATGGCATCAGGACAAGTGCAGCCATTCCAGCGCCGCGGTCACCGTGCTGAAACTGCCGAACACCAGCACCCGATCCCCGGGGCGCGCGAGCGCGGCCGCCCGTTCGCAGCCCTCGGCCACCGAGGCCGCCTGCTCCGTCACCCGGATGTGGGGCGCGAGGCGCCGCGCGAGTTCAGCAGCTGAGCTGCCACGCGGCCCCGGCACTGCGCAGGCAATCCACACCTGCGCGCAATCCCCGAGCACGCGGGCAATTTCCCCGGCATCCTTATCCTGCAGGATGCCACATACCGCAAGCGTCCGGCCGGCGACGGGCCGAGCCGCAAGGTTCGCCCGCAGAACCTGCGCGGCCGGCTCGTTGTGCGACACGTCCAGAATCCACTCCACCGGTCCCGGCACCACCTGGAAGCGTCCCGCCACCACGACGCTCGCCAGCGCCCTCGTGATGGACTCGCGCGTCAGCGGGCCGCAGCGCCAGGCGGAGCCCGCGCTGCGCATCAGGGCTTGCGTGGCGGCCAGTGCCGTCGCTGTGTTGCGATACTGCACGGCGCCGAGCAGCCGCGGCGCGGGCAAGCCGGTGATCGCGCCTTGCAGTCCGCGATAGGTCCAGCTGGGCGGCTGTGCGTCCGCTGCGATCTGCCAGCTGAACTCACGCTCCGCGACCACCGCCTCGGCACCCAGCCGCTCGATTTGGGCATAGACACTAGCGGGCATCTGCGGCGTGCCCAGCACAGCCGGACGTCCCTGGCGGAATATTCCGGCCTTCTCAGCGCCAATGGCATCCAGGGTGTCACCGAGCCAGTCGCGATGATCAAAACCGACCGAGCACAGCACGGCCACATCCGCATCCACCAGATTGGTGGCATCCAGCCGCCCACCGAGTCCGACCTCCAGAACCGCCACATCGACCCGTTGATCCGCAAACAGCAGCAGCGCGGCCAGGGTGTTGTACTCGAAGAACGTCAGCGTCGTGGCGCCCCGGGCCGCCTCGATGCGCTCAAATGCATCGATCAGCTGCGCATCCGTCGCCTCGCGGCCCTCGACATGAATGCGCTCGTGGTAACGCAGCAGATGCGGGGAAGTGAGGGCCCCGACACGCAGCCCCAGCGCCAGCAGCATTGCCTCCAGGGTCGCGACCGTGGAACCTTTGCCGTTGGTGCCCCCCACGGTGATGACGCGATAGGCCGGGCGCTGCACAGCCAAAGTGCGCGCCACGCTGCCCACCCGGCCTAAGCCCAGATCGATGGCGCGGGCATGCACCCGCTCCTGCAACGTCAGCCACTCGGCCAGCGTGCGCTGACTTGCCTTCATCTAGGCTGCGCGCGCCGGCAGTTTCATCAGCATGGCGAGCATGCTGCCAATGCGCTCGCGCATATCGCGGCGATCCACAATCATGTCCACTGCACCGTGCTCGAGCTGGAACTCGCTGCGCTGGAAGCCTTCCGGTAGCGTCTCGCGCATGGTCTGCTGAATGATGCGCGGGCCGGTGAAGCCGATGAGCGCGCGCGGCTCAGCCACATTCAGATCACCCAGCATCGCCAGACTCGCGGAAACACCGCCCGTGGTCGGGTCGGTCATGACCGCCACGTAGGGCAGCCGCGCCCGGGCCAGTCGGGCGAGCGCCGCGCTGGTCTTGGCCATCTGTTGCAATGAGAACAGCGCTTCCTGCATCCGCGCACCGCCGCTGGAGGTGAAGCAGACGAAGGGCATGCGATTGGCGATGCAGAACGCAACGCCGCGGCTGAACCGCTCCCCGACCACCGAGCCCATCGAGCCGGCCAGAAACTCGAACTCAAAGGCACTCGCCACCACCGGATTGCCCAGCAGACGGCCGGTGAGTACCACCAGGGCGTCCTTTTCTCCGGTCGTCTTCTGCGCCTGGGCCAAACGATCCTTGTAGCGCTTGGTGTCCTTGAACTTCAGGATGTCCTCCGGTTCCACCCCGGCGGCGATCTCCACATGTTCGCCCTCGTCAAGAAACCACAGCAGCCGCTGCCGCGCGCCGATGCGCATGTGATGACTGCACTTGGGACAAACGTAAAGGTTACGCTCCAGCTCCGCTCGGTACAGCACCGCATCACAGGCCGGGCACTTGCTCCACAGGCCCTCGGGGACCGAACGCGTGCGCCGCTCGGTCTTGATGCGCGAAGGCATGATCTTTTCGAACCACGACATGGGTGCTTTCCACTTGACCAACCCCTCAGGGCGGGTCTGGGATGATAGCCGATACCGGCCCGGCCGCCGCCTCGGGCAACCCAAAGGCCTTGGGGTAGCAGACCTGCCAAAAATACAGCCCCTCGGCGGGTGCCGTGGGGGAGCTGCGGGTCCGGTCGCGGGAGGCCAGCACCGCGGCGGCCCAGGCGGGCGGGGCCTTGCCCACCCCCACGTCCAGCAGCAGGCCGACGAGGTTGCGCACCATGTGATGCAGAAACGCATTGGCGGTGGCTTCGATGATGACCCGGTCATCACAGCGCTCTACGTTAAGCGCATACAGCCGCCGGATCGGGGAGCGCGCCTGGCATTCGGCGGCGCGAAAGGCGCTGAAGTCATGCTCGCCCACCAGCAGCGCGGCGGCAGCCCGCATCCGCTCAACCTCGAGCGGACGATAAATCAGCGTCGCGCGGTGCGCGGCGAGGGCCGAGCGGCCCAGCCGATTCAGCACAAAGTAGCGGTAGGTGCGCGCCTCAGCGCTGTAGCGGGCGTGAAAATGGCCGGGCACCGCGCGGGCCCAGCGCACACTGATGCTGTCGGGCAGATTGGAATTGGCGCCGAGCACCCAGCTGCGCTCAGCGCGCAGGGCTCGAGTGTCGAAGTGGGCGATCTGACCCAGGGCGTGCACCCCGGCATCCGTGCGACCGGCGCACACCAGACTCACCGGCTCATCGGCGATGCGGCTGAAGGCCTCTTCAGCCGTCTGCTGCACGCTGCTGACGCCGGGCTGCTGAGTCTGCCAGCCGGCGAACTGCGCGCCGTCGTATTCCAGCGCGACGGCAATCCGTGGCAAGGGTCTTAAGGCTCAGCCAGGCAGCGACTCAATGAGGCGCTGGGCTTCCTGTTTCTGGGCCATCGACCCCTCTGTCACGACCTCCTCGAGGATATTGCGCGCGCCTTCCGGATCGCCCATGTCCATGTACGCCCGCGCCAGGTCGAGCTTGGTGCCCACCTCGCTCATGGTGACCGGTTCCAGATCGGGCAGCGCCAGATCCTCGGTACCCAGCCGCTGAGTCTGCGTGAATGCCGCATCCGGAACGGTGGCCGTCCCGACATCTAGGTCCAGGCCATGGTCCGCGGCCGGCTCCGCGGCGGGTGTGTGCTCGGGCAGTCCGAGGTTGAAGTCCAGATCGCTTGAGAGCGCAGCGAGGCTCGCCGTCGCGCCGATGTCAGGGACCTCAACGCTGCCCGTGGACCCATCGAACTGCCAGGAGCCGGTGGGCGACTCCGAGGTGTCCATACCGAATCCCTGGCTGCGATGTTCCGCAGTCTCCAGCAGACGGCGCGAATGCTCATCCAGGCCCGCGACCATGGTCGGCGCATCAGGGCCCGAACCCAGCGCCGGCTGATCCACCGTGTCCAGCGAATTCAGATCCAGGCCCAAATCATCGATGGCCAGTTCCGCCGTCTGATCGACATGCGGGGTCTGCCGCAGGGCCTTCTCGACTTTCTGGCGCACGGTCGAGGTGCTCGTGGCACCACCGATGGGCTGCTCGATGGTCGGGGACTCGGAGGTGATCCCATCATTCAAACCGCCGAAGCGTGCGGCCGCCATCCGGCCCGCGGTCATCTCCTGAGTCGAACCGGTAGCAGTGTCCCCGTGCAGGGCGAGATTCTTGTCGGTGGCCTGTGCCGCGGCAGACTCGGCCGTCGGATCACGCTCGCCAATGGCGGTGCCGATGTCCAGATCAATATCATGGCCCGCGCGCACCACGCCGGAGGGCGAGCCCACGATGTCGAAATCGAGACTGCTGCTCTGGCCGCCTTCCAGATCCAGATCCACGCCCGCGGCAGCCGCACCGCTCACCGCAGCGCCTGCGGCGAACAGCGGATCCTCGGGCGCCAGCTGCTTGCCCATGATGAGGATCTTTTCCCACTCCCCCGGCGCCGCTTCAGCGCGGGTGGTAGCCAGCTCATGGGCGCTGTGCAGGAACTGCTCCTTGTTGCCCCAGACGAAGAACACCTCGAGCAGCTTCAGTTTCAGATCCCGGCGCGTGGGATCGCGCTGGATGGCAATACGCACCAGATCGGCGGCCTGATCGTACAGACCATAGGCCATATGGAAGTCGGCTTCGGCCAGCGGGTCACCCTGATCCAGGTTGACCGCGGTTTCGGAACTGATGGTCTGGTCGGCGGCGACATGGGGCATGCGCGTGCTGGTGCCGCCATCAAAGCGTGGCTTGGCGTGCGTGCCCGATTCCTCCACCAGGATGGACTCATCACGCAACGGCACCAGGGGCTGGGTATCAAAGGACGCCTCGCGCTCGCCGGTGATGGTGTCGGAGCCGGCATTCAAACGCCCCAGCGAATCATCGAAGCTCGACTGCCGGCGCTCGCGCCAGGCGCGCAGGCCAAGGAACAAGGCAGCGGCGATCAGCAGCGCGACCAGCGCCCACCAGTATTGCCGCAGCAGATCCAGGATGGAGTTGCCGCTGCGCTCGGTGGGCACCGGGACGACACGCACGCGATGCTTGATGGGCTGGGAGGCGACAGGCGGGACATTCTCTGCGGTGGGCGGCGCTGCGGGAGCTGCGCTCGGGCTTGAATTCGCGGCCACATTCGGGCTCGTCGCAGGGGCCGGGGTCGGCACCGGCGCTGGCGCTGGCGCTGGCGTAGCGCTGCTTCTGGCCGCAGCCAGCTGTGCCTGCAGTTTTGCGAGTTCCGCATTGCGCACCGCCAGCAGGCGCTGCGATTCATCCAGCTGCGACTGCAATTGCTGGACCTTGCCCTGCAGCGCACGCGATTCGGCGCCGGTGGCGGCACTGCCCGGTGTCACCAGGCGCAGGCGACCGGCATCATTGCCGGGCGCTGCGGCGCTGGGAGCCGCGGTGGCACGGGCAGTCGCCGCGGCACCTGAATGCCAGGCCGCATACTGGCGGCGCACTTCGGCCGCTGCATCGGCGGCGCTGACCGCGCCCAGCGAAGTCGCATCCGGCAGGCGCAGCACCGCGCCCGCGCGCAGCAGATTCATGTTCTTGTCAAAGGCATCGAGGTTGCCCTGGTACGCGGCCACCATCCAGCGGCGCATTTCGGGCGTCGAGCCACTGGGCGACTCACGGGTGGCAATGCGCGACAGCGTATCGCCGCGTTGGACCTGGTAGGTCTGCCCGGAGGTTGCCGGGGAAGTCGCCGCAGCAGTCGCTGGGGGTGTCTGGGTCGGCGTCGCTGACGGTGGGGGGGGCGCCGCTGCAGGCTCGGCTGACGGCGGTGCGGCCGGAGCGCGCTGGATGGCACCGCCACGGACGCCGGCGCCTGCTACGGGTGCCGCCACGGGCGCCGCAGCCCGCCCCTGATCGGGGGTGTACACCGGCGGGTCCAGCAATACCGTGTATTCATGGGCGACGTGCCCCCGCGCCCAGTTGATTTCCACCAGCAGGGTCACGAAGGGCTCAGTGATGGGCACTCCGGACTGTACTTTGATGATGTCGCGCCCATCGCTGGTGTGCATGGGCTTCAAGGTCACGGTAGACAGGAAGGGCGGCCACTCCAGGCCGTTCTTGGTGAAATCATCGCGCGAGGCCATCTGGGCCTTCAGACCCACGAGGTCGTCCGGCGTGGCGCCGATCAGATCGATATCAGCGTCAAGTGGCGCATTAAGTGACGAATGCAGATGGATGTCACCCAGGCCAAGCGCCATCGCGGCTGGTGAGCCAACGATCAACGCCGCCAGCGTCCACTTAAGGGATTTGGCAGTCATTCACGATACTCCGCACCACACCGGCCGAGAGAAATGTCCTAAAAAACAAAAGCATGGACAGGATTGCGCAAATCCACACTACGGACGGCAATATAACTTATAAATAGTCGCGCGCCAAAATCTCGGCGATCTGGACGCTGTTCGTAGCCGCTCCCTTGCGAACATTGTCAGCGACGATCCAGAGGTCGAGTCCACGCTCCGACGAGATATCTTCCCTGATGCGCCCGACATAAACTGTGTCGCGGTTCGCTGCCTCGACGGCAGCCGTGGGGTATCCCCCCGCGCGGCGCTCGTCCATGACCGTCACACCGGGTGCCTTGGCCAGAAGTTTCCGCGCTGCAGCAGCCGTCAGCTTGCGCTGCGTCGTCACATGCACCGCCTCGGAGTGCCCGAAGAACACCGGAACCCGGACCGCCGTCGCATTCACCCGGATCTCGGGCGCGTTGAGGATTTTGCGGGTTTCCCACACGATCTTCATCTCTTCACGTGTGTAGCCGTTGTCCTCGAAGCGATCGATCTGCGGCACACAGTTGAAAGCAATCTGCGCGGGCAGCACGCCGGCCTTGACCGGGCCCTGCCCGCTGAGCAGCTTGGCTGACTGCGTGGCCAATTCCGCGATGGCCTCGCGGCCCGCCCCGGAGACGGATTGGTAGGTCGCCACATTGATGTGCTCGATGCCGGCCAGATCATGAATGGGCTTGAGCACCACCAGCAATTGAATGGTCGAACAGTTGGGGTTGGCGATGATGCCGCGATTGGTGTACTGCGCGATGGTCTGCGGGTTGACCTCCGGCACGACCAGGGGCACATCGTCCAGATAGCGGAACTCAGAGGTATTGTCGATGACCACGCAGCCGGCGGCCGCAGCCTTGGGCGCGTACTCGCGCGACACTTCCCCGCCGGGGGAGAACAGGCCGATATCAACCTGGCTGAAATCGAATTGCGCCAGATCCCCGACCGCATGGCGCTTGCCACGAAACGTCACCGACTTGCCCAGCGAGCGCTCGCTGGCGAGTGCAAACAGCTGTTTGACCGGAAAGTCCCGTTCCTCCAGCACCGTGAGCAGGGTCTCACCCACCAGTCCGGTGGCACCCACCACCGCGACATTGAATCCGTCCCCCGCTGCCCTGCCGCTCATGATCGCAACACCGGTGTTCCCGACTTCACATCCATGTTCTGCCCACGATGCCGCAGGTAATGGTCCACGAGCACGATGGCCAGCATCGCCTCCGCGATGGGCACCGCACGCAGCCCCACGCATGGATCATGGCGACCGGTGGTGATCACTTCGACCGGCTCGCCGGCCAGGTTGATGGTGCGGCCCGGCACCTGGATGCTCGAGGTCGGCTTCAAGGTGACGTGCGCAACGATGTCCTGACCGGAGGAGATGCCGCCCAGCACCCCGCCCGCATGATTACTCAGGAAACCCTGCGGCGTGAGTTCATCGCGGTGCTCACTGCCCTTGTGGCTCGCCGCGCGCGTGCCGGCGCCGATCTCCACCGCCTTCACCGCGTTGATGCCCATCATGGCACTGGCGATATCCGCATCCAGGCGCTCAAACACCGGCTCCCCCAGCCCCGGCGGCATCCCGCTGGCAATGATGGTGATTTTCGCGCCGACTGAATCCCCGGCCGCACGGATCTCCCATAACAGCGCCTCGAGCTCCGCGATCCGCGACGGGTCGGGACAGAAGAACGGGTTCTCATAGGCAAATGGGGGACTGACCGGTTCCAGTATCAGGGGCCCCACCTGGCTCACGTAGCCGTAGATCCGCGCACCCAGGCGCTGGCCCAGGTACTTGCGGGCGATGGCGCCAGCGGCCACCCGCATGACCGTCTCGCGGGCCGACGAGCGGCCACCCCCCCGATAGTCGCGAAAACCGTACTTCTGCTGATAGGTGTAGTCCGCATGTCCCGGCCGGAACCGGTCCTTGATCTTCTCATAGTCGCGCGAGCGCGCATCGGTGTTCTCGATGAGCAGACCGATCGGCGTGCCGGTGGTGCGGCCTTCAAAGACACCGGAGAGGATGCGCACCGTGTCACTTTCATGCCGCTGGCTGACAAATTTCGAGGTCCCCGTGCGTCTGCGATCCACATCCGGCTGCAGATCCGCCTCACTCAGTTCCAGGCCCGGAGGACAGCCGTCGACGATGCAGCCGAGGGCCGGGCCGTGGCTTTCGCCAAAGCTGGTCACCGTGAAGAGCCTGCCAAAGGTGTTTCCGGACATGATTACTTGCCTTTCTGCTGTGGGCGTTTCCGCTGTTGCAACTGCTCGGCCGTGAGCAGGAACACACCGCCCCCGCCCCGTTCAAACGTCAGCCAGGTGAAGGGCAGGCGCGCAAACGCGCGCCGCACCGCGACTTCAGTATTGCCCACTTCCACGATGAGAAGGCCTCCGGGGTTCAGATGCTGGCTGGCACCGTGCAGAATCGCCCGTACCGCGTCCAGGCCGTCCCGGCCCGAGGCCAGCGCCAGGGGCGGCTCGTGGCGGTATTCCGGCGGCAGCGACCGCATCTCGCGGGCCCCGACATAAGGCGGGTTGCTGACAATGATATCGTAGCGCTCGCCGCTCAGGGCGCGGAAGTAATCCGACTCAACCAGCCGCACCCGCCTGCCCAACCGGTGGCGGCGTACATTGGCCGCGGCCAGTGCCAGGGCATCGCAGCTGATATCGACCGCATCCACTGTCGCCCGCGGCAGCATGCGGGCGCTGGCAATGGCGATGCAGCCGCTGCCCGTGCCGAGGTCCAGCACGCGTCGCACCCGCCGTGCATCGGCCCACGGCGCATAACCGCGCTCGATGAGCTCAGCCAGCGGCGAGCGCGGGATCAGCGCCCGCGGGTCGATTTTGAACTGCAGCCCCGCGAACCAGGTCTCACCCGTCAGGTACACGGCTGGCGTGCGCTCGGCGATGCGCCGCGTGATCAGGTCCCGCGCCTGCCGCTGCTGTATGGGGCTGGTCGCCCGGGCGTAGATGCGCGCCGTCGGTGAGGGCAACCCCAGGGCGTGCCAGATCAGCGTGGCGGCTTCATCCCAGGCGTTGTCGGTGCCATGGCCAAAATAAATTTGCCCGCGATGCAGGCGGCGCGCGCCGCGTTCGATCAGCTGCTGAACGGTCACTGCTGCTGCGACTGGCCTGGGTGCCCGTGAGCGGCGTTGCTTGTGGGATACTTTGTCCATGAATCTGCGATCAACCCGCGTCCTGATGATCCTGGTGGTGGCCGCTGCAGCCCTGACGGGCTTCTGGCTGGCGCACAGACTTGACCATTCCGCGCCAGTGCTGACAAGTGGCACCTGGCTGCCCACTCCCCGCGACCCGGGGCAATTCACGCTGGTCGACCAGAACAACGCGCAGTTTACCGCCGCGCGCCTCAAGGGCGCCCCGACGCTGGTGTACTTTGGCTTCACCCACTGCCCGGATGTCTGCCCGATCACCCTGCTGGAACTCGCGCAGGTGGTGAAGGCTGCAGTGGTGCCCGGGTTGCGTGTGGTGTTCATCAGCGTGGATCCGGCGCGCGATACGCCCTCGCAGCTGGCGCAGTATGTCCACGCCTTCGATCCGGACTTCATCGGTCTGACGGGCACCCCGGCGATGCTCAAGACCGTGGCACGACGCTTCGGGGTCGCCTACCTGCGGGTCGATCTGCCCGGCGGCGACTACAGCATGGATCATTCCTCGACGGTGTTCCTGATGGACAGCCGGGGCCACAATGTCGCGGTGTTCAATCCGCCTTATGACGTGAAATCCCTGAGCCAGGACCTGCGGCGCGCCGCCGGCGATCTATGACCCCTGGCACCCGCGCGGCGCGCGGCTTCGTGCTGCTGCAGCGCCTGCTGCCGCAGCATGCGCTGTCGCGGCTCATTCATGGCGTTGCCCGGGTGCGCTGGCGAGGTTTCAAGAATGCATTGATCAGCGGATTCGTCCGTGGCTTCAAACCCGACATGTCCGAGGCGCGGCAGCCGGATCCACTGGCCTATGAAAGCTTCAACGCCTTCTTTACCCGCGAACTGGCAGCCGCCGCTCGACCGCTGCCCGTGGATCCTCTGGCGGTGGCCTCACCGGTCGACGGCACCATCAGCCAGCTCGGCTACCTGGACGACCAGGCCATACTGCAGGCGAAGGGTCGCACGTTCAGCCTGGCGGCGCTGCTGGGCGGGTCCGCTGTGGAAGTCGATGAGTTTGCGGGTGGGGCCTTTGCGACTTTGTACCTGGCGCCCTACAACTATCACCGCATCCATATGCCCTGGGCGGGGAGCTTGCGCACGACGCGGCATGTACCCGGCAGACTCTTCAGCGTCAATCCGGTGACGGCCGGGGCGGTCGCTGGGCTGTTTGCGCGCAATGAGCGCGTGGTGTGCATCTGGGACGACTCGCAGCTGCCCTTCTCGATGGTGCTGGTGGGCGCGCTGTTTGTCGGCAGCATCAGCACGGTATGGCACGGGGAGATCACGCCACCGACCCGGCGCGCAGCCCGGGAGTTGCCGCCGGTGCCAGGACCGGGCGCGCGCCTGGAGCTGGGTGCCCAGATGGGCTGGTTCAACATGGGCTCCACCGTGATCCTGCTGTTCCCCAAGGACCGCGTGCGCTGGCTGGCGGGACTGGCGGCCGGCATGGCGGTACGCGTCGGTGAGCCCCTGGGCCAGATCCAGGCCCACGAGCCGCCACGCCCATGAGTCTGCCGCCCGAGGACTGGCGGCCCACGGCCTCGCGCGAGCGCTTGGGCCTGCGCGCAGCGCTGCTGGCGCGCACCCGCGCCTTCTTTGCCGCACGCCACGTCATGGAGGTGGACACGCCGGTGTTGGTGAACGCCGCGGTCACCGACACTCATATCCACTCCTTGTCGGTGGCTGTGACCGGTGGCGTGCCGGGGTCCGCGACCGCGCCACCGACGCTGTTCCTGCACACCTCCCCCGAGTACGCCATGAAACGCCTGCTCGCAGCGGGCGTCGGTGACATCTACCAGATCTGCCATGTCGCCCGCGGCTTCGAGCAAAGCCGGGTGCACAACACCGAATTCACCCTCATTGAATGGTATCGGCTGGGCTTTGACCTGCCGCAACTCATGGATGAGGTGGCAGCGCTGCTGCAGGAGTTGTGCGCCGGCCATCCGGCACTGCGGCACCCCGCCGAGCGACTGTCCTATCGCGAGGTGTTTCGTCGCCACACGGGGCTGGATCCCCTGCAGGCCACGCCGTCCGAATTGCTGGGTGTCGTGGCCCACCTGGGATACCGCGATGCCGCGCCACGCGATGCGCTCCTGGACCTGATCATGGGCGCGGTCATCGGACCTGCGCTCGGCCACGAGGCCCCGATCTTCATCCACGGCTACCCGGCCTCACAGGCGGCGCTGGCACGCCTGGATCCGACCGATCCTCGCACTGCGCAGCGCTTCGAACTCTATGTGGCCGGCCTGGAACTGGCCAATGGTTTTCATGAGCTGGCGGCGGCGGACGAACAACGCGCGCGCTTCGTGCAGGATCTGCGTGAGCGTGAGCAGCGGGCGCTGCCCGTGCGCGGGATGGATGAGCGGCTGCTGGCGGCGCTGGCCGCTGGCCTGCCCGCGTGCGCGGGAGTCGCGGTGGGCTTTGACCGGGTATTGATGCTGGCGGCTGGCGCCGCTCACATCCGGGAAGTGCTGCCCTTTCCTACCGAAACGGCATGACCGCTAGGACTTGGCGCGCGAGATGTACTCACCGGTGCGCGTATCGACGCGGATGACTTCGCCCTCGTTCAGGAACAGCGGCACGCGTACCACGGCACCGGTTTCCAGCTTCGCGGTCTTCTGCCCGCCGGTGGCGGTGTCGCCGCGCAGGCCAGGATCGGTCTCGACGATCTTCAACTCGATATGCGAGGGCGGCGTGACCTGCAGCGGCTCGTTGTTCCACAGCGTCACGATGCACACGATGCCGTCTTTGAGCCAGATGGCATTGTCAGCCACGGCAGCCTTGCCGGCGGTGTACTGCTCGAAGTTCTCCGGCACCATGAAAATCCAGAAGTCCCCGTCCTGATACAGGTACTGCATATCCATGTCGACCACATCGGCCGCATCCACGGAATCCCCCGACTTGAAGGTGCGCTCGATGGTGCGCCCGGTCTTCAGATTGCGCACTTTGACGCGATTGAAGGCCTGACCCTTGCCGGGCTTGACCATCTCGTTCTCGACAATGGAAAAGGGTTCGCCGTCCAGCAGAATCTTCATGCCGGATTTAAATTCGCTGGTGCTGTAACTGGCCATTTCCTTCTCGCAGTGCCGGCCCCAAAATGGGCGGCGAATGATAACGGCAACCACCCTGGGCCGCCAGCCGGCCGCAACCAGCACCTGGCAGCATGAACTCGCCGGCGCCATTACGCAGCCGCTGGCACTGGCGCAGGCCCTGGGCCTGGATCCGGGCCTGTTTCCGGCTGCCGCCCAGGCTGGCGCACTGTTCCGGCTGCGCGTCCCCCTGAGCTTCGTCAACCGCATGCGGCCCGGCGACCCGGCAGACCCCCTGCTGCGCCAGGTCATGCCGGTGGCGGCGGAACTGGCCGAGCTGCCCGGTTTCGGGCCCGATCCCCTGGCGGAGCGTCAGGCCTTCAAGGCCCCGGGACTGCTGCAGAAGTACCGGGGCCGGGCATTGCTCATCGCCACCGGCGCCTGTGCGGTCCACTGCCGCTACTGCTTCCGGCGTGAATTTCCCTACCCCGAACAGATCGGCAACGACGCCCTGCAGCAGGCCCTGGATGCCATCGCAGCGGATGCCAGCGTGGAAGAGGTGATCCTGAGCGGCGGGGACCCCCTGAGCCTCAGCGATGCGCGGCTGCGGGCGCTGACTGACCGGCTGGCGCAGATTCCCCATCTGCGTCGGCTGCGGCTGCATACCCGGCTGCCGGTGGTGCTGCCCGCCCGCGTGGATGCCGGACTGCTGCAGTGGCTGCGCAGCCTGCCGTGGCCGGTGGCCGTGGTTCTGCACAGCAATCACGGCAATGAAATCGATGCCAGCCTCCAGGCGGCATGCGCCCGGTTGCGCGCCGCCGGGGCGACGCTGCTCAACCAGACGGTGTTGCTGCGCGGGGTCAACGACTCCGTCGCCGCGCTGTCGGAGCTGTCGCAGCGGCTGTTTGCAGCCGGCGTGCTGCCTTACTACCTGCATATGCTCGATCGGGTACGCGGGGCCGCCCACTTCGAAGTGTCCGAGGGGACCGCGCAGCAATTGGTGGGCGAACTGGCGGCGAGCCTGTCGGGCTACCTGGTGCCACGCCTGGTGCGCGAAGTACCCGGGGCACCTGCGAAGCTGCCCCTGGCGCCGCAATTTCCGCCTTGGAAAATGTGAGACCCGTCGCACGCGGAGCCTTGCAGGTCCGGTGCTAAACTGCCGCGTGAATAACCTCGGCGCCGCGCGGCGCCTGCCCTCAGGATGTGCCTTTGTCCGAACAGAATGCAGTGCCGTTGATCGTGCTGTCCGCTACGCGTGATCCCGTCGAGGTGATCAACGGCGTGCTGCGGCGAGCGGGTCATGCGGCGCATTGCACCTGGATTCCGGCACTGCGGGACCTCGGCGATGCGCTCACCCAGCTGAACCCCGAACTGATCCTGCACTACGAGCCGACGGCAGAGGATCTGGTGGCCGCGGTCACCATTCGCGATCAGACCGCAAGTTCCGTGCCGCTGATTGTCATAGACGATTCCGTGACCGAGGCGCGCATCGCCGATGCCATGCTCAAGGGTGCGCGCGATGTCGTGTCATCCAGCAGCCCCGAGCGCCTGCAGGCGGTGATGTCACGGGAGCTGCGCTCGTACCGCATGGAGCGCGCCCTGGAAGGCACGCTGCGCACGGCGCGGGACGCGCGCCGCCAGCTGGCCTCGGTACTGCAGCATTCCAATGACGCCATCGCCCAGGTGCAGGAAGGCATCCTGGTCGATGCCAACTCTTCCTGGCTGACGCTGTTCGGTTATGAGCTGGCGGGCCTCGCCGGGCAGCCCATCATGGATCTGTTCGAGCAGACCACCCACGCAGCGCTGAAAGGCGCGCTGGCCGCCTGTCTGCAAGGTCGCTGGAGCAACCACCCCTTGAGTGCGGCGATCCGCTTCGCCGACGGCACCCACCACCAGTTCGACCTGGTGCTGGCGCTGGGCGAACACGACGGCGAGCCGTGCGTGCAATTGATCGTCGCGTCGCACAAACACGAAGAGAACAAGCTGGAGGAGGAACTGGCGGACGCGGTGCGCCGCGATCCCACCACGGGGCTGCTGTATCGAATGCCCATGCTCCAGGCCGTCAACGAACAGCTCGCCACAGCCGTGCGGGGCGGCGTGCGCTATTTCGCCGTCGTCAAACCGGACCGCTTCACCACCGTGGAGCGCGATGTGGGCCTGTACGCCAGCGAGGATGTGCTCTCGGCCTTCACCACGCTGCTGCGTGAAGGTCTGCATGCCAATGAGATCATCGGCCGCCTGGGCGGTACCAGCGTGCTGGTGCTGCTGGAACGCGGCAACGATCACGACATCGAGGCCTGGGGTGCGCAGCTGGTGGCGCGCGTGGCCCGCCATGTCGTGCCGGTCGGGGAAAAGTCCCTGTCCATCACCTGCTCGGTGGGACTGAGTCTGGTGCCAACCATCGTGGCGCAGCCCGATCAGCCGGCGCCCCAGGCCGATGCCGATGCGGCCATCGCCGATGCGCTCGATGCATGCGCCAACGCTCAGCAGCGCGGCGGCAACCAGGTCGCCCTCTCCGACAAGTCGGACAACGATAGCCGCGTGAAGGCGTACGACCAGGTGTGGGTCAAACACATCAAAGCGGCCCTCATGGAGAACCGCTTCCGGCTGGTGCAACAGCCGATCGCGAGCCTCCACGGTGGTGATCACGCCATGTATGACGTGCTGTTGCGCATGCTGGACGTGAACGGCAAGGAAGTGCTGCCCGGGGAATTCATGCCCGCCGCCGAACGCAATGACCTGCTGAAAAACGTCGATCGCTGGGTGGTGGGAGCGTCATTGTCCTTCGCCGCGCAGCGCAAGCCCGGGTGTCTGTTCGTGCGCATGTCGCAGGACACCATCAAGGACGCCTCATTCCTGGGCTGGGTGGACAACCAGGTCCGCGCCACCCGCTCGGAGCCCCAGAGGGTGTGCTTCCAGGCTCCAGAGGACGTGGTGGCGAGCCACCTGGACCGCGTGCAGAAGCTGAGTATGGAACTGCGCAATCGCGGCTTCCGCTTTGCCGTCGAGCGCTTCGGGTCCGGCCGCGATCCGCAGGGGCTCATGGACTCCCTGCCCATCAACTACGTGAAGATCGACGGCGCCCTGGTGCAGGGCCTCACCAGCAACCAGGAACTGCAGCAGCGCGTGCGCACGCTGGTGGAGCAGGCGAAGTCACACAACATCGAAACCATTGCCGAGCGCGTCGAGGATGCGAACACCATGGCGGTGCTGTGGCAGCTGGGCGTGCAGTACATCCAGGGCTACCTGGTGCACGCGCCCGAAGAGATCGTGCTGGCCGAACGCTAGTCACCCGGCCAGCAGCGGGGCGACCTCGAACGCAAACAGGCGCGCCGAGTGCTGCGCGAATTCCAGCCGCATGTCGCCGAACATCATCTGGCACAGGAAGAAATTCCCGCCCACCGCTGCCGTTTGCGCGCGCACGTACTCGGCCACCCGCTGCGCGGTTCCGGCGATTCCCATGCCGTTGGCTTCCATCTCATCCCACTGCGTCGGTATGGTCATGGGCAAGGCAATGCCGCGCCGGTCCCACAGCGCCGACAAGGACGCGCGCCAGCGGGGAAATGCCGCGCGGGCCGCGACCAGGGCTTCCGCATCGGTCTCGGCGACCACGACATGGCGGCACACGCCCATGAAGGGCAGATCCTGGCTGAGCCTGCCGAGGGCCTCCCACTCCTGCCGAAAGCGCTGCAGAGCCCCGTGCGCCAATGCCGCGGGTCGCAGCGAGATCACATTGGCCGCCACCGCTGCCGCCCAGACCGCAGCATCCGGATTTCCCAGCCCGTACCACAGCGGTGGCCGCGGCTTCTGCAGACACTGCAGCACCATGGGAAAATCGCGCACCTGGAAATATTCCCCGACGAAGTCGACCTTCGCAGAGGTGAGCGCCGCCAGCACGATGTCGCGGGCCTCCTCGTACCGCTTGCCCGTCGTCGCCGGATCGACACCATAGAGCTCCTGCTCGATGGCCACGGCACCCCGGCCCATACCCACCTGCAGCCGCCCCCCGCTCAACTGATCGAGCATGCAGATTTCCTCTGCCAGTCGCATCGGGTGGTACAAGGCGGCCACATAGACCATGGGTCCGAAGCGCAGCCGGCGGGTGCGCTGCGCCACCGCGGACAGATACACATTCGGGGAGGGCGCGAACCCCAGCGGTGTGCCGTGGTGTTCGGCAACGTGATAGGAATAAAAGCCCAGTTGATCCAGGGTCTCGGTAAAGCTCAGGCGCGCGGCATAGTGCTCGTGCGGTGCGCGGCCGCTGTCATCGAGGTGGTCCATGACACCGAACTTCATAGGCTTATGACTGGCGCTTCAGTAACCATTCAGCCAGCAGCCGCAGCGGCTCGGCCTGCGCGCCGAACGGCGTCAGGGCTGCCAGCGCCTCGCTATGCAGCTTCTGCATGCGCGCCTGCGAGGCCGCTACGCCCAGGACGGCAGGATAAGTGGGTTTGGCGCGCGCGCTGTCGGCTCCCGTGGCCTTGCCCAGTGTGGACACATCCCCCAGCACATCGAGCAGGTCATCCTGGATCTGGAAGGCAAGCCCGATTGCAGTCGCGAAATGCCTCAGCTGCTGCAACAGTGCGGCGCTCAATGTCGGCACGCAGGCGGCCGCCATCATCACGCTCACCTTGATCAAGGCACCGGTCTTGCGCGCATGCATCTGTTCGACCTCGGCGATGCCAATCGCCTGGCCCTGCACGGACAGATCAATGGCCTGGCCACCGGCCATGCCGAAAGTCCCGCTGGCTTCGGCCAGCAGGTCAATGAGTTTCAGGCGGATCGCCGGATCTGCCGGCAGTTGCGGATCGCGCGCCAGCAGCTGAAACGCCAGGGGCTGCAACGCATCGCCCACCAGGACGGCGGTGGCCTCATCGTAGGCCTTGTGGCAGGTGGGGCGGCCGCGGCGCAGATCATCATCATCCATGGCCGGCAGGTCATCGTGGACCAGGGAGTACACGTGCACCAGTTCGATGGCGCAGGCCGCAGCCTCCACCTGAGCCTCTTCCAGACCCAGCGTGCGGCCGGTGGCGAAAACCAGGGCGGGGCGGATGCGCTTGCCACCGCCCAGTACGCTGTAGCGCATCGCCTCGTGCAGGCGCGTCGGGACCTCATCAGCCCCCGGCAGGCGGCGGCCCAGTGCCTGCTCCATGCGCGTCTGCCATTGAGTCAGCTGCTCACCGAAGGCGGCGAGTTCGCCGCGCCCCTGCGTCGTCAAAGCAAATCACCCTCGGCCTTGCGATCGGGACGCTTGATGGCATCCACCGAGATGCGGATTTCAGTGGCGGGGGCGCTGCCATTTTCAAAATTCAGCGCCGGGTCTGGCGCCATGGGTCCGAACACCTTCGGGCCGCGCAGCGACGTCAGCAATGCCTTCAGCGGATGACGGAATGCATCGTTGACGGCCGTGCCTTCAAAGCCGCAGTGCGCCATGCAGTTGTTGCATTTGGCGTTGTTGCCGATGCCGTACTTGTCCCAATCGGTGTCCTCGATCAGGGACTTGTAGGAGCTCGCATAACCCTCGTCCGTGAGCAGGTAGCAGGGACGCTGCCAGCCGAACACGTTGTAGGTGGGATTGCTCCAGGGCGTGCACGCATAGGACTGGTTGCCTGCCAGGAAGTCCAGGAACAGCGAGGAGTGATTGAACGTCCAGGTGCGGCGCCGATCGCCCTGCTTCTGCCGCTTGAACACTTCGCGGAACAGGCGCTTGCTCGCGCTGCGGCCCAGGAATACATCCTGGCGCGGCGCATGCTCATAGCTGAAACCGGGTGACACCGTGATGCCTTCGATACCCAGCTTCATGGAGGTGTCGAAGAACTCCGCCACCTCGTCCGGATTCTCGCCGCTGAACAACGTGCAGTTGATGGTGACCCGGAAGCCCTTGGAGCGGGCCAGCTGGATCGCCGCCACGGCCTTCTCGTACACCCCTTCCAGACACACCGACTCATCGTGACGCTCTTTGTTGCCATCCAGATGGATGGAGAACGTCAGGTACTTGGAGGGCTGGTAGTCGTCGATATGTTTGGCCAGCAGAATGGCATTGGTGCACAGGTACACGAACTTCTTGCGCGCCACGATGCCGGCGACGATTTGTGGCATTTCCTTGTGGATCAGCGGCTCGCCACCGGGGATCGAGACCATCGGGGCGCCGCATTCATCGACCGCCTTGAGCGCATCTTCGAGACCGACCCGTTTTTGCAGGATCTCCTTCGGATAATCGATCTTGCCGCAACCGGCACAGGCCAGATTGCACTGGAACAGGGGCTCCAGCATCAGCACCAGCGGATAATGACGGTCACGGCGCAGCTTGCGCCCGAAAATATAACTGGCGACCTTGACTTGCTGGATGAGCGGTATGCCCATGCGGACTCCTGAAAACTGTGGCCGGCTGCCGGAAGTGAAGGCCTATTATGAACGTCTTGAGACCAATGCGGGGCGGTGATCGTTCCAGACCCGTTCCCATTCCATAATGAACCAGGGCGTAAACGGCACCGGGCCGCGCTGCGAGAGCTGCGCCTGCAGCCGTTCGGGACTCACCCAGCGCACCCCTGCGATCTCGGCCGGGTCGACCCGCAGGGGGCTGTTGGTGTGCCCTATATACACTGAGCAGAGCTCGTTTTCCGCCCCATTGGCGTCCCATTGGGCCTGATATTGGAATTTGAACAGGAACTCCAGCGGGCAACGCACGCCTAATTCCTCGTAAAGCCGCCGGTGAATGGCCGTCTCCATGCTCTCAAACCGCCGCGGATGACTGCAGCAGCTGTTGGACCAGTACAATGGCCACAGCCGTTTGCCCGCAGAGCGCTGTTGCAGCAGGAGTTCGCCTTGTGCATTGAAAATGAGCAAAGAGAAAGCCCGGTGTAAGATGCCTCGGCCATCATGGCACTGCGCTTTGCTCATATGCCCGACCTCGCGGTCAGCCTCATCGACCAGGATGAGGGCATCGGCATCGGCTAACGGATCTACGCCCTTGATTGCAACGTCCACTCGACCATCATCCATCAACCAGCACCTTCAATCCTCAGCACCAATCCTCAGATGATAACCGCCTCGGAAACAGCCGCGCCAGCCTTAACGCCCGCCCTGCCCCTGCTGGGCTGGGTCGGTGCGCTGCTCGCGGGGCTCGCGGCGCTGTACACGCTGATTGCACTGCTGGGCACGCTGCTGCGACCACGCCGCGCGACACCCTGGCCTGGCACCGTGCCGCGCTGCGGCGTGAGCATTCTCAAGCCGCTGTGCGGAGCCGAACCGCAGCTGTACGAGTGTCTGCACAGCTTCTGCAGCCAGACCTGGCCGCAGCTGCAGATCGTGTTTGGGGTGCGTGATCCGGCCGACCCTGCCGTGGCGGTCGTGCGCCGACTACAGCACGAGTTCCCCGAACTTGAGCTGGCCCTGGTGCTGGATGGCACCCACCATGGCAGCAATGCGAAGGTCAGCAATCTCATCAACATCATGGCCGTCGCCCGCCATGATTATCTGATCATCGTCGACAGCGACATCCGCGTTGGACCCGGTTACGTGGAACAGGTCGTAGCACCGCTCCTGGAGGCATCGGTGGGCATCGTGACCTGTCCGTATGTGGGACGGCCGCTGCCGGACCTGTGGTCGCAACTGGGCGCCCAGTTCATCAACGGCTGGTTCGTGCCCTCGGTCTTCGTGGCGGCTTTGTTTGGTTCGCGCGCGTTCGCGTTCGGCGCCACGATCGCGCTGCGCCGCGAGGTCCTCGATGCCGTCGGCGGGCTGCCCGCGATCGCCGATCAGCTCGCCGATGACTACCGGCTCGGAGAACTTACCCGCGAGCTCGGTCTGCGTACCGTGCTGTCTGAAGTGGTGGTGGAAACCGTGGTGGAGGAGCGCAGTCTGCAGGACCTGATCGGCCATGAACTGCGCTGGCTGCGGACCATCAAGGCCGTGCGCCCGCTCGGCTACAGTCTGGCCTTCGTGTCCTTTGCCCTGCCCGTGGCATTGCTTGGCAGCGTACTGGCAGGTCTCGCGCAGGTCCCCTTGATGGCACTGGGCATCACCGCGCTGCTGCGCCTGGGTTTGCACCTGTACTGGAGTCCCGCCCGGGACCGTTCGACCTGGACCCGACTGTGGGCCGTGCCGTTGCATGACTGCGTGCTGTTCGGGGTGTGGTGCTGGGCCTTCGTGGGACAGCGCGTGAACTGGCGCCAGAGCAGCTTTCATCTGGCCCAGGACGGTTCTGTGTACGCCTTGCGGCCCGGCCTGGACAAACGCCTGGCGACCACGCTCGAGAACGAATGAAGTGCCGGATGCCATCGCGGGCCTGAAGGCTCATCGGCGCCTGTGCATCATCACCGCTGACGATTTTGGCTTGGATCCGGCCGTCAACCAGGCGGTGGAACTGGCACATCGGGCAGGCGTACTCACGGCCACCAGCCTCATGGTCGGGGCTCCGGCAGTGCAGGACGCGGCGGACCGGGCCCGCGCCCTGCCCGGCCTGCATGTGGGGTTGCACCTGACGCTGGCGGATGGCTGCGCCGTACTGCCGCAACGGCAGATTCCGGATCTGGTCGACGGCGACAATCGCTTCCACGACAACATGGTCAGCGCCGGGCTGCGCTTCTTCGCCCTGCCGCGCGTGCGCGCCCAGCTGGCCGCGGAAATCCGTGCCCAGTACGCAGCCTTCGCCGCCCTCGGGCTTGAATTGGATCACCTGGACGCCCACAAGCATTTCCACCTGCATCCCACGGTGCTGTCGCTGGCAATAAAAATCGGCCGTGACTTCGGCCTGCGCGCGGTACGCGTACCCGCAGAACCAGGCTTGATCATGACCCGCCTGTTGACACCCTGGCTTGCCCTGATGCGGGCCCGCCTGCGACGCGCCGACATGGCCTGCAATGACCACATTTTTGGACTGGCCCACAGCGGCCGGATGGACGAGGCGCGGCTGTTGCAGACCCTGAGCGCGCTGCCGCCGGGCGTCACGGAGATCTACCTGCATCCGGCCACCCAGTCCGGCAGCGCGATCGCCCCGGCCATGCACGGCTATCGTCACCGCGATGAACTGCACGCGCTGCTGAGCCCCGCCGTACGCGCCGCGTTATCGGACCCCGGTATTCAGCTGGGGGGTTACGCGGATATTGTCGCTTTCAGGGGCGCGCCTTGAAGTGGGCGATGCGGATTGCACTGCTGCTGGGCACCACGCTCGCGATCGTGCTGGTGCTGCGCGAGGGCTTGGGGCCCATCCTCGCGCTGCTGGCCGCGGCCGGCTGGACCTTGCTGTGGCTGGTACCGCTGCACGCGCTGCCGCTGCTGCTGGATGCGCTGGGCTGGCGCACACTGCTGCGCGCCACAGGAATCGCACCGCAGGCCACCTCACCGGCCCGTCTGTGGGTCATCGCCAGTGTGCGGGAGGCTGTCAACCGCCTGTTGCCGGTCGCCAATATCGGTGGCGAGATCGTCGGTATCCGCATGTTGAACCGGGTCGGCGCCGATGCGCCGCGCATTGCGGCCAGCGTGGTCGCAGAGGTGCTGCTGACCATCATCAGCCAGCTGCTGTTTGCCGCCGCAGGCGTGCTGATCCTGCTGCGCCTGACCGGTAGTGCGGCGGCCACGGATCTGCTGATCGGACTGATGCTGGCCATCCCGGCGGTGGCCGCGCTGTACCTGCTGGTGCACCGGGGGTCGGTTTTTGAACGCCTGCTGCGCGGCGTGGAAGGTATGCTGGCGCTACCTGCGCACCTGCACGGCATTCTTGATCAGGCCCTGGCGCTGGACGCCCGGCTGCGCGAGTTGCTCCAGGATACGCGGGCCCTGCTGGCCACGGTGGGCTGGCAGTTGGCAGGCTTGGTCGCCGGGGCCCTCGAGACCTGGTTGGCGCTGCGCTGGCTGCAGCACCCGGTGGGCTTCGCCACCGCGCTGGCGCTGGAGAGCCTGACGCAGGCGATCCGGCATTTCATTTTTGTGGTGCCGGCCGGGCTCGGAGTCCAGGAGGCCGGGCTGGTCGGATTTGGTTATCTTCTGGGACTGGGGAACGACGCCAGCATCGCCCTGTCGCTTGCCAAGCGGATGCGGGAGATCCTGTTTGGTGTGCCGGCCCTGGTGTACTGGCAATTGGCATGAGTTCGCAAGGGTACGGGGAATGTCCACTGCAGCAATTCAGATCGGCTCATCGGCGCACCGCGAACTGCTGGCGCATTTTTTCATGGATAGCTACGTGGACTATGTTCCCGAGCAGGTCCAATGGCCGCTGTTGAGCGCGGAATCCAGGACACGCCTGGTGTCGCTGCCTTTCTGGCAGGAGGCGGTGGCCACGGAGAATGTCACGTCGCACACCGTGGCGGCCGCCGCGGCGCTGGAGGCGGATCCGGCCCTGCGCAAGGCCATCGAGCTGCAGGGTTTCGAGGAAGGCCGTCATGCCCGATTGCTGCAGGCGCTCACGACGCATTACAACATCCGGATCGAGAATCCGCCGCCCTACGAACCGCGCGATCTGGAACATGACTTTCTGTTCGCAGGCTTCGGCGAATGCTTCGATTCTTTTTTCGCCTTCGGACTGTTCGCCCTGGCGCGCGAGTCCGGCTTCTTCGAAGCGCAACTCGTGCAGGTCTTTGAACCGGTGGTCCAGGAGGAGGCGCGGCACATCCTGTTCTTCGTGAACTGGGTCAAGTACCGCCGCTCCCAACTGCCCTGGTGGCGGCGTCCGGGCTTTTCCCTGCGCTGCGGCTGGATCATTATCAAACAGGTCTGGAGCCGCGTGAAAACCGCGCGCACCCTGGGCGGGTCCGGGCAGGACCAGGCCGCCGCCGAGGGCGAGAACTTTACCCTCGGCGCGCACCAGGATCTGGGAGAGAACGTGACGCTGCACAAGCTGCTGGGTCTGTGCCTGCGGGAGAACGCTGCCCGCCTGGCACCCTATGATGCGCGGCTGGTGCGGCCGCGACTGGTGCCCGCGCTGGCCAGATGCATGTACCGCGTGCTGCCCAAAAGCATCTGACTGGCGAACCGGACGCCCTACCCTCAGCGCCGCAGATATCCAGCATCGCGGAACCAGCGCACGGCGTCCTGGAATGCGATCGCCGGATCGCGCCAGGTGTAACCCAGCTCGCGCATCGCCTTGTCGCTGGAGAAATACATGCGCTTCCTGGCCATGCGCACCCCTTCCACCGTGATGCGGGTACTGCCGCCCGTCAGGCGCGCGAAGGCTTCCGCCACATGGGCGATGGGCAGCACCACCCCATGGGGTAGGCGGATCCGCGGTGCACGACGCCCGGCGATCCGGGTCACCTGCGTCAGGATCTCCAGCAGCGTTAGATTCGCGCCGCCCAGTATGTAGCGTTCGCCCGGGCGGCCCCGTTCCAGAGCCAGCAGATGGCCTTGGGCAATGTCATCCACATGCGCAACGTTCAATCCCGTATCCACATACGCGGGGGTGCGCCCCGCGGCGGCATCCAGCACGATCTGACCGGTGGGCGTGGGTTTCACATCACAGGGGCCCACGGGTGTCGAGGGATTCACGATCACGACCCAGCGCGCGCCTGTGCTCTGGCTGGCCCATTCGTGCACGACCTGCTCGGCCAGGAACTTGGAGCGCTTGTAGTGACCGATCATGTCCCCCACGGTGGCGATGCTGTTCTCATCGGCTACGGTGTCACGGCCCTCCAGACGCAGCGTCGCGACACTGCTGGTGTAGACGATGCGTTCCACGCCGGCCCGCTCGGCGGCCTGCAGCAGACCACGCGTGCCCTCCACATTGATGGCGTACAGATCATCCGGATTGGGCGCCCACAGGCGATAGTCTGCCGCCACATGAAACACGGCCTGGCAGCCCTCCAGGGCCGGTGCGTACGAGGCCGGATCACGCAGATCGCCGGTCACCACCTCAAGAGGTGTGCCGGCGAGGTTGCGCCGGTCCGAACCGGCACGCGCCAGCGCGCGCAATTGCCAGCCCGAGGCCACCAGGGCCCGGGCCACGGCGGCGCCCACGAAACCGGTTGCGCCAGTGACGAAAGCGCGCTTCACGGGCTTCCCACGACCCGCTGTCCGAGGTAGCGCAGAGAACCCATGGCCAGCCGGTAGCGGCGTGACAGTTGCAGCAGCGCCGGGATGTCTGCGGGCGCGCGGATCAGCCCCCAGGTCAGGCGCGCACAGCTCACCTGCCCGCGCGGGCCGGTCGCCTGTTGGATGCTGCGCGGCACCGTGTCCAGCGCCGTATCGATGACGACCCGCGCCACCGCGAAGTTCAGACCCTGTTGAACGGCGATGCCGCCGATGGCGAAGCTCTCCATGTCCACCGCGCAGGCGCCGGTGCGCTCCCGCGCCTGCGCCTTGGCCGCAGGCGTGCTCAAGGGTTGCCCGACACTCAGCAATGATCCGCCCGCGATGCCCCGCGAGGCCGCACGCAGGGCGAGCCGCTCGCGCCAGGGATGGGAAGTGGGGTACGCCGTGCCGCAGCCGTCGATGACAGCCTCGGCCAGCAGCACCGTGCCGGCCGCGAGCTGCGGATCCAAGGCCCCCACCAGGCCAAAGCTCAGCAGATTGCGCGCCCCCGCAGCCACCAGCGCCAGGGCGGCCCGAGCGGCGGCCTCAGGCCCCATGCCGCTGGTGGCCAGCAGATCGCCGCCAGGCAGCATCTGCAGGTCGCAGCTGCGCGCGCCGCCTCCCGGTATCGTCTGCAGCGCTGGACCGAGGGTGCGCGCCTCGGCCGTCAAGGCCGCGACGATCCCCGTGACACTCACTTCAGCCGGCGGGCGCCGGCGCGGTTGCGGTAGGCGGCCAGCGCCCACAGCGGAAAGTAAGCGCAGTAGCCGTGGTACTTCAGATAGAAAACCCGGGGGAAGCCCGGCGCTGTGAAGCGCGAATCGCTCCACAGCCCACTCTTTTGCTGGGTGCGCTGCAGGTAACGGATGCCGTTGCGCACCACCTGGGTATCCACGGCACCGGCCGACAGCAGCCCCAGGAGCGCCCAGGAGGTCTGGAATGGAGCACTGGCCGCCGGTCCTCCGGCCTGGTGAGGCTGATGATAGCTGTCGTTGAGTTCGCCCCAGCCGCCATCGGCATTCTGCTTCGAGGCCAGCCAGTTCACGGCGCGGCGCACCGCCGGATCATCGTGCGGGACACCAGCCTGTTCCAGCGCAATGAGTACCGACCAGGTCCCGTAGATGTAGTTGGTGCCCCAGCGGCCAAACCAGGCGCCCTCGGTCTCCTGCTCGGCGCGCAGGTAGGCCAGTGCCCGCTTCAGGGCCGGGGCATCCTCGGGGCGCCCCACCTTGGCCAGCAGGGTGACCACGCGCGCGGTCACATCGCTGGTCGGCGGATCCAGCAGCGCGCCGTGATCGGCGAACGGAATCTCGTTCAAAATGGTGTGCGTATTGTCCGCATCGAAGGCCGCGAAGCCGCCATTGCGGCTCTGCAGGCCCACCAGCCAGTCCAAGGCCCGGGCGATACTGGTGGCGTATTGGCGCGGATCGCGGGACTGATACATGCACCAGGCGACCACCGCGGTGTCATCCAGGTCCGGGTAGTGGGTATTGGTGAATTGGAAGGCCCAGCCGCCACCGGGCACATCGGGCCTCTGGACCCGCCTGTCCTGCGGATTGTCGAGCAGCTGCTCGGGAACCAGCCAATCGAGCGCGCGCTCGGCTGCCGCGTGCGCCTGCGGATCCCCCGCCTCCTGCATCGCCAGGGCCGCCAGCGCCGAATCCCACACCGGTGAGACACAGGGCTGGCAGTAGGCCTCATCCGGGCTCACCACCAGCAGCTTCTCGATGGCCCGCTTGGCCGTGACGCGGCGTGGATCCTGTGGCGGTACCCCCATCAGAACCAGCATTTCCAGGGCATTGACCATGGCCGGGAAAATCGCGCCCAGTCCGCCCTCGCCGTTCAGACGCTCCAGCACCCACTCCTGGGCCTTGCGCATGGCGCGGCGGCGCATGGCGCGCGGGATCAATGGATCGATGGCCCGGCCCATGCGGTCCAGAGCCATGAAAAACCGATTGGCAAAACCGCGCCGCGCAAAGTAATGGTGCTCCTGCCAGGGCGGCGTGGTGAACAGCTCCAGGATGTCCACCCCGTACGGATTGCGTGCCAGGGGTTTCATCGTACACAGCACGAACAGCGGCACCATCACCGTGCGCGACCAGTACGAGACCTTGTCGACGTGGAACGGGAACCACTTCGGCAGCAGCATGATCTCGACCGGAATATAGGGCACGCCACGCCACGGCAGCTGACCGAACAGCGCGAGCGCGATGCGCGTAAACACATTGGCACGCGCCGCTCCGCCGCGCGCCAGAATTGCCTCACGGGCGCGCAGCATATGCGGCGCACGGATATCGTCACCGGCGAGCTTGAGCGCGTAGTACACCTTCACCGTGCAGCTCAGATCCAGGTCGCCGCCCAGGTACAGCGGCCAGCCGCCGTGCTCGGCCTGACGACGGCGCAGGTAGACGGAGATCTTCTCCTGCAACACCACATCGATCTCGTCCAGGAAGTGCATCATCATGATGTACTCCGCCGGGATCGTGCAGTCGGCCTCCAGCTCGAACAGCCAGAATCCCTGCGCGCTCTGCAGCCCGATCAGGGCATCGCGCGCGGCCGCGATGGAACGTTCCAGAGCCTCGCCGCTGTCCGCGTCCGGCAGCCGGCTGACGGCGGCCCCCGAGCGGGCCGTGCTGTCGCGCGCCACGCGCGCATCCCGCAATGTGAAAGGTCCCGCCGTCACTGCACGGCACCGCGGTCGGGCTGACGCAGCAGGGCATCGACCTCATCCTGCCCGCCGCGCACATTCACCCGGCGGGTGCGGTGATAGGCACTCGCCGCCTGCTCAGCGTCATCGGCGCCGGGCAGCTGCAGTTTGCGCGGCTCCCAATCCTGCGCCAGCGGCGCCAGCGGCAGCCCGGAGGCGGCGCGATTGAACAGCAAACGCAGCAGTCCGTTGCTGCGCATCGCGGCATTGCACAGCGCCAGGGTCACGGCGACCGTACGGCGCGAAACCTTGACCTGCGACCCCTGGGTGAAGCCGGGGTGCGCGGCGATCCGCTTCAGCGTCAGCACCGCAAGCCCGATGGCCCACAGACAGAAGCGGCGGATGCCGGTCTCGCGTGCCGGTATCAGCAAGGTGAACTCCAGGGCGTTGCGCAGGTGCGCATGTGCGATCCCGACCAGCTCGTGCATGCCGGCGGCAAAGCCGCTGCCGGCGCTCGCGGCGCTCAGGTGCGACAGGTCGACCCCATGGCGTGAGAACACCTCCTGCGGCAGCCAGCAGGCGCCGCGACTGCGATCCTCCCAGATATCCTTGAGAATGTTGGTCATCTGCAGGCCCTGCGCGAAGGACGGGGCCAGCCGGAACAAGGCGGCACGCTGCTGCTCGATCTCCGGCGCGTGACTGCAGAACAGTTCCGTGAGCATCTCACCGACCACGCCGGCCACGTAGTAGCAGTAGCTGTCGAGGTCCTCCAGCGTACCCAGACCTCGCACGCTGGCGGTGCGCTGGAACTGATGCATCCCGTGACACATGGCATCCACACAACGGCGGATGGCGGCCTGCTGGCGCAGGGGCAGCTGGCGCGTGACGCGAATGACACGCGCCAGATTGATGATCAGCTCGCGTTCGGCGGGCAAGGTCCACTGCGACAGTTTGTCCGCCAGCTCAGTCCCCAGCACCTGTGCATCGGCCACCCCCGCCACGGCGTCCGAAAAACGCTCCATGTACAGCAGGGTGTCCGGCGGGGCGATCTGCGGCTCGTCCTCGATGGTATCGGCGACGCGGCACAGCAGATACGCGTTGGTGACCGAGCGGCTCAGATCCGGTGGCAGCTGTGGAATGGTCAACGCAAACGTGCGCGACACATGCGGGAGGATCTGATCCTGGTATGCCTCGTCGGAATGGTCCGGACTTGTGGGTTTGATCTGTCGGGCCATCATTAAAGCTGAGCAGTTTGCGCCGGTTGTAGCCCGATGCGGCAGGCTTTGTGGTGACTGGCCGCTAAGGCTACTGGTTTCAAGTAGCTTTGCCAAACCAACCCCCCGAGGGAGGCCCACCACCGTGCGGGCCAAGTCCTCAGGCGCTGGGTTGACGCGCCTCGAGGCGGTCAATCTTGCGCGGCCATCCCCGACGCAAAACGCTGCCGCGCTGTGCCCGTTGACCCCGGTATTCCTTGAGGTCCGCCCAGTCCAGGGTCTTGCACTGGTCGCCCGTCCACAGCAGCAGGGCCCCGCCTTTGGGTACCACGGCCAGGCCCGCCAGAAACTCTTCCCGGGTGGCCAGCTTCCTGGCACTTATGTCGTACAGCTTGTTGCCCTTGCCGCGCGGCATTTCCGGGACGTCAGCCACCGGAAAGACCAGCAGCTTGCCCTCATTGCTGACGGCGGCGACCAGCGCATCCGGTCCCGGCACCAGGGCTGGCGGCAACACCAGGGCCGCCTCCGGGACATTGAGTACGGTCTTGCCGGCGCGCCGGTCAGTGACCAGGTCTTTGAATCGCGCTGTGAAGCCATAGCCCGCATCGCTGGCGAGCAGCCACAGGTCCTCAGGCTCGCCCAGCATGACACCGGCGAAGCGGGCCCCGTCCGGCGGATTCAGGCGGCCCGACAACGGCTCCCCCTGGCCGCGCGCCGAGGGCAGGGAATGCGCCGGCAAGGTGTAGGTGCGCCCGGTGCTGTCGATGAAGACGGCATTCTGCAGGCTGCGCCCGCGCGCCAGGGCCTGGCAGGCATCGCCGCTGCGGTACGAGAGCGTCAGCGGGTCGATGTCATGGCCCTTCGCCGAGCGGGCATAGCCCCCGGTGGACAGCACCACCGTGACCGGCTCGTTGGCGATCAGCGCGCTCTCATCAATCGCCTGTGCCGCCTCGCGTTCGACCAGTTTGGTGCGCCGGTCATCGCCATGTTGATCCGCATCGGCGCGGATCTCGCCGGCGACCAGGCGGCGCAGCTTGGCCTTGCTGGCCAGCAGCGCTTCGATCTCGGCGCGATCCTGCGCCAGTGACTGCTGCTCGTCGCGGATCTTCATCTCTTCCAGCTTCGCCAGGTGGCGCAACCGGGTGTTGAGGATCTCCTCGGCCTGCTCTTCCGACAGTTTGAAGCGCTTGATCAGCACCGGCTTGGGCTCATCCTCGCGGCGGATGATGCGGATCACCTCGTCCAGGTTCAGGAACGCGATCAGCAGGCCTTCCAGGATGTGCAGCCGTCGGCTGACCTTGTCCAATCGGTACTGCAGGCGCCGGGTCACGGTCGCAGTGCGGAACTGCAGCCACGCGGTCAGCACGTCGCGCAATCCCATGACGCGGGGGCGGCCGTCCAGCCCGATGATGTTCAGGTTGACGCGATAGTTGCGCTCCAGGTCCGTGGTGGCGAACAGGTGCTTCATCACCTCATCCACATCGACCCGGTTGGAGCGCGGCACGATCACCAGGCGCGTCGCGTTCTCATGGTCGGACTCATCCCGCAGGTCCTCCACCATCGGCAGTTTCTTCGCCCGCATCTGCTCGGCGATCTGTTCGATGACCTTGGTGGGCGAGACCTGCCAGGGGAAGGCATTGACGACCACATTGCCGTCCTCGATCACATAGGTGGCGCGGGCCCTGAAGCTGCCCAGTCCCGTTTCGTAGAACTGTTTCAGATCCGCTCGCGGCGAGATGATCTCGGCACCGGTCGGCAGATCCGGCCCCTTGATGAACTTCATCAGCTGGGCGACGCTCGCCTCCGGCTCCTCCAACAGATGGATACAGGCGTTGGCAACCTCGCGCAGGTTGTGCGGCGGGATGTCCGTGGCCATGCCCACGGCGATCCCCGTGGTGCCATTCAACAGCAGATTCGGCAGCCGCGCCGGCAGGAACACCGGCTCCTCGAGCGTGCCATCGAAGTTCAGCGACCAGTCCACCGTGCCGCTGCCGAGCTCGCCCAGCAGCACATCGGCATAGCGGGTGAGCTTGGATTCCGTATAACGCATGGCCGCAAAGGACTTCGGATCATCCTGCGAGCCCCAGTTGCCCTGCCCGTCCACGATGGGGTAGCGGTAGGCGAACGGCTGCGCCATGAGCACCATGGCCTCATAGCAGGCGCTGTCCCCATGCGGGTGGAACTTGCCGATGACATCGCCGACCGTACGGGCCGATTTCTTGTGCTTGTTGGCCGCCGCCAGGCCCAGCTCGCTCATGGCGTAGATGATGCGCCGCTGCACCGGCTTCAGCCCATCGCCGAGGAAGGGCAGCGCGCGATCGAGAATCACGTACATCGAGTAGTCGAGGTAGGCCTTCTCGGTGAAGGTGCGCAGCGGCTGGCGTTCGACGCCTTCGAAATTCAGTTCCTGGTCCTGCATGCCTTATACCTGCACCTCGGCCAGATTGCCGTTGGTTTCCAGCCATTCACGGCGATCCGCGGCGCGCTTCTTGGCGAGCAGCATGTCCATGAGCTGATCGGTGTTGTCCCCGGCATCCACGGTCAGCTGTACCAGCCGCCGGGTGCGCGGATCGATGGTGGTCTCGCGCAGTTGCGAGGGATTCATCTCGCCCAGACCCTTGAAGCGGGTCACGGAGGGTTTGGTGCGCGCGTTCTCCTTGGCGATGCGCGCGAGGATCTGGTCACGCTCGGCATCATCCAGGGCGTAGTGGATCTGCTTGCCCGCATCGATGCGATACAGCGGCGGCATGGCGACATAGATGTGCCCACCGGTGACCAGTGGTCGGAAGTGGCGCAGGAACAGCGCGCACAGCAGGGTTGCGATGTGCAGACCATCCGAGTCCGCATCGGCGAGGATGCAGACCTTGTGGTAGCGCAGCTGCGATATATCCGCCGAGCCCGGCTCGACCCCCAGCGCAATGCTGATATTGTGCACTTCCTCGGATGAGGCGATGGAATTGGACTCCAGCTCCCAGGTGTTCAGGATCTTGCCCCGCAGCGGCATGATGGCCTGGAACTCGCGTTCCCGCGCCTGCTTGGCGCTGCCGCCGGCGGAATCACCTTCCACCAGGAACAGCTCCGAGCGGCGCGGCTCCTGGCTGGTGCAATCGGCCAGCTTTCCCGGCAGGGCAGGCCCCCCGGAGATGCGCTTGCGCACCACGCGCTGCGCGGCGCGCGCGCGCTCCTGGGCATTGGCAATGGCAAACTGCGCAATGCGTTCACCCGCATCGGCGTGACCGTTCAGCCACAACGCCATCGAATCGCGGACAAAACCCTCAACCAGCGCCGCGGCATCCCGCGAGGCCAGCCGCTCCTTCATCTGTCCGGCGAACTGCGGCTCGCGCATCTTCACCGACAGTACATAACAGCACTTGTCCCACACATCCTCCGGCGTGAGCTTGATGCCGCGCGGCACGAGATTGCGGAACTCGCAAAACTCGCGCACCGCCTGCGCAAGTCCCGAACGCAGACCGTTGATGTGGGTGCCGCCCTCGCTGGTGGGAATCAGGTTCACATAGCTCTCGCCGAACACGGCCGGCAGATTCGGCGCCCACAACAGCGCATAACCGACCGCATCGGCCTCAGTCTCGCGTGCGGCGGTGATGGGCTCGGCGGGCAGACGCTCGGTGGACTCGAGCTCCTCCATCAGGTAGGCGCCCAGGTCCCCGCTGTAGAACCATTCATCCTGCTCGCCGGTGGCCTCGTTGCGGAAGGTGATGCGCAGACCTGCACTGAGCACCGCCTTCGCCTTGAGCATGTGCCGCAGCTGGGGCACGGAGAACTTGTCGGAATCAAAGAATTTTGGATCCGGCCAGAAATGTACGGTGGTGCCGGTATTGCGCTGACCGACCGTGCCGCTCGCGGCAAGCTTGTCGTGCACCTTGCCGTCCTTGAAGGAGATGCGGTATTCCCTGCCCCCGCGACGGATGGTGCAGTCCAGGCGGCTGGACAGTGCATTGACCACCGAGACGCCGACCCCGTGCAGGCCGCCGGAGAATTTGTAGGCCGCCTTGTCGGAAAACTTTCCGCCGGCGTGCAGGCGCGTGAGAATCAGCTCGACACCGCTCACCTTCTCCTGCGGATGGATGTCCACCGGCATGCCCCGGCCGTTGTCGGTGACCTGCAATGACCCGTCCTTGAAGAGCGTGACATCGATCTGCGTGCAGTAGCCGGCCGTCGCCTCATCGACGCTGTTGTCGATGACTTCGTGGGCCAGGTGATTGGGGCGCGAGGTGTGGGTGTACATGCCCGGGCGGCGACGCACGGGCTCCAAACCACTCAGGACTTCAATATCAGAGGCTGTGTAACTTTGGCTCATCGCTTTGGACAATGGATTGCGGAGCGGCAGGGCGCCGCCCGGAGTGGCGCGATCTTATCAGACGATTACACCGACGCCTGATCCATCAATCCAGATCGCCCAGGAGCGAGGCACGGATGCGCTCGGCAACCGGCGCCACGACATGACGGTAATGCTCATGATCGACTCCGGCGCTGAGGGTGGCGCCGCCCTTGAGGGCCGTGACCATCGCAGCGCTGAGCTCAAAGCGCAGAAAATGCACCGCGGAGGTCTTCTCCTCGTTCTCGCGCACCAGGTCTTCATCCGCAATCGCGAACACCTTCTCGAAGCCGGCCACCTGTATCCAGCAGCGCGCCTCGACACCGCGCAACAGCATCAGCTGTTCACGGCGTATTGCGCCGTCGGGGAACTCCACCAGCAGTGTCGCCTTCCAGTTGCTGCCGTCGGGAATCAGCGGGTTATAGACTTCCAATTCATCATTGATGCCCTCGGCTTCGAACACGCGCTCGGCGCGCAGCATCTCCTGGATCTGGTACTGGATGGTCAAACGATCCTCGAAGCACCATGTCATGTTGGGCCCCACGGCCAGGCGCCGGCGACTCTTGTGCTCCAGAACCTGCGCGCGCAACTCGCTGCGCCTGCGCGAGTACTGCTCGAGGCCGAAGAGTTGTTCTGCGGTGAGCTTTTCCATGCTGAATCCTTCAGATTCCGTATGCGAGCCGCAGCAGCTTCATGGGGTGCTCCGGGCCCGCGCCAGTGGCCGTGCCTGCCGGCAACAGGCTCTCGATCTGGTGGCCGGCCATGGGACAATCGCTGGTGTAATGCGCAGGCGCGGCGTTGTGCACCCGGGTCGCCACCGGTTTGCCGATCTTCTCCGAGGCGGCGCGAAATTCCTGCTTGACCGCGTAGGTGCCGTCGTGTCCGGAGCAACGCTCGATGACATCCACGGTGGTGTCGGGAACCAGCCGCAGCAGATCCCGCGTCTTCAGGCCGATATTCTGCACCCGCAGATGACACGGAACATGGTAGCTGACCTTGCCCAGCGAGGTCTTGAATTCAGTCTTCAGCGCCCCGCCCCGGTGACGCAGCATCAGATACTCGAACGGGTCATAGATGCGCGCGGCCACCGCCTTCACCTCCGGATCATCCGGGAACATCAGCGGCAACTCCTGCTTGAACATCAGCACGCAGCTGGGAATCGGCGCCACGATGTCGTAACCGGCCGCAATCACCGCCAGCAGCTGCGGAATGTTTTCCTCCTTGTAGGCGGCGACCGTCTTGAGGTCACCCAGCTCCAGGCGCGGCATCCCGCAGCAGCGCTCCTGGGGGACCAGCCGCACCGGGATGTTGTTGTGATTGAACACCGCCACCAGGTCGGTCGCCAGATCCGGCTCGTTGCGGTTGCCGTAGCACGTCGTGAACAATGCCACCTGCCCGCGCAGGTCCTCGCGGGAGCCGGGCGGGGCCTGGGCGGGCTGCGGCAGCAGCGGCCCATTCAGTGCGGACAGCCGGCTGCGGGCCGTGCTGGAATGAAATTCCGGCAGTGGCGCAGCGCGGGACACGCCCAAGGTTTTCTCCAGCAGCACACGGGCCGGCTGGAATCGGTTGACGGCATTGACCACTTCGGCGACCACCGGGATGCCGGCGATGCGCCCCACCGCCTCCGTGGAGGCCAGTACGCGATCGCGCAGGCTGAAGCCTTCCCGGGCGGCACGGGTTGCCTTGCCGCGCAGCATCAGATGCGGAAAATCCACGGCCCAGGGATGCGGCGGCACATAGGGGCATTTGGTCATGAAGCACATGTCACACAGGTAACAGTGGTCCACGACTTCCCAGTAGACCTGCTTGTCGACACTCTCGAGCTCCCCGGTGGGGGTGGCGTCGATGGCATCGAACAGGGTGGGAAAAGACTGGCACAGGCTGAAGCAGCGTCGACAGCCGTGGCAGATATCAAAGACGCGGTCGAGTTCCTTGGTCAGCGCCGCTTCGTTGTAGAAATCAGGATTACGCCAGTCGATGGGGTGACGGGTGGGCGCCTCGAGACTGCCTTCCCGGCCGCCGGTGGGAGCGTTGCTCATCGATATCCTTCAGACCCAGGGCCCAGGAACCGGATTCCTGCCGGTTCCTGAGCAGGACTCAAGCGATCACATCGAGTCCAGTGCCTTCTGGAAACGATTGGCGTGTGAGCGCTCCGCCTTGGCGAGCGTCTCGAACCAGTCCGCGATTTCCGCGAAGCCTTCTTCACGGGCCGACTTGGCCATACCCGGATACATGTCCGAGTACTCGTGGGTCTCACCGGCGATGGCGGATTTGAGGTTCAGCTTGGTGTCGCCAATGGGCAGGCCGGTGGCCGGGTCGCCGACGGCCTCCAGGTACTCCAGATGGCCGTGCGCATGGCCGGTCTCGCCTTCCGCAGTGGACCGGAAGACCGCTGACACGTCGTTGTAGCCTTCAACGTCCGCCTTTGATGCGAAATACAGATAACGGCGATTGGCCTGGGATTCCCCGGCAAATGCTTCCTTCAGATGGGTTTCGGTCTTGCTGCCCTTGAGGTTCACGGTGGTCTCCTGCGAAGGTGGTGCGATGATCTTGGGATGTACGAATTAGACTTGGTCTAATATCGTATGACTTTATTCGCGTCGGTCGGCATCGTCAACCGCTTTGACCTGCCGCCCGCGCACTGTATAAGGTGCAATTGTGACCCGAACCGCCCAATCTGCCAGCAATCCTGTGGACGCACCGGTGGAGGAGACCCCGGTGGATTTCGAGCGCTCGCTCGCGGAGCTGGAGGGCCTCGTGGCACGCCTGGAGCAAGGTGACCTGCCGCTGGATGAGGCCCTGAGGTCCTTCGAGCGGGGTGTTGCGCTGACGCGTCAGTGTCAGGGGGCCCTGAAAGCCGCTCAGCAGAAGGTTGAGATCCTGTTGAATAACAATGCCGGCGCCGTCCCGGAGCCGTTCACGGAAAACGTCGAAGCCGTTCTGGCGTCAGGGGAGTAGCCCTTAGGCTTAAGCCTACCGGACGCCCTGGCCGGGCATCTTTCAGACCCCTCCCATACCTTATCCCGATTGCACTCGTTAGACTGAAGCTCCTGCCCATTGTGCACGGCGCGCTACAGAGGTCATAAAGTTTTCCCCATGCCCAAGCCTGAAGGCACCTATCCCCTGCTGAGCAGCATCCAGTCCCCGGCGGACCTGCGCCAACTGCCCGCTGGCAAGCTGCCCGAGCTGGCGGTGGAACTGCGCGAATTCCTGATCCAGAGTGTCAGCACCCGTGGCGGTCACTTCGCCGCCGGCTTGGGCACGGTGGAGCTGACCATCGCCCTGCACTACGTGTATGACACTCCCCAGGACAAGCTGGTCTGGGACGTGGGTCACCAGGCCTATCCGCACAAGGTGCTGACCGGCCGGCGCGACCGGCTGCACACGATCAAGCAGCGCGACGGCCTCGCGCCCTTCCCGACCCCGGCGGAAAGCGAATATGACACGTTCAGCGTGGGGCATTCGAGCACCTCGGTCAGCGCCGCCTTGGGAATGGCCATCGCGGCCGCTCACCAGGGCAGCGAACGGCGCGCCGTCGCCATCATCGGCGATGGTGCCATGACGGCCGGTCTGGCCTTCGAGGCGCTGTGCCACGCCGGCTCCCTGCCCAATGACCTCCTGGTGGTGCTCAACGACAACGAAATGTCGATCTCCGAGAACGTCGGTGCGCTGTCCAACTATCTTGCCCGGGTGCTCTCGGGTCGGTTCTATTCCCACTTGCGCGCCGGCAGCAAGAAGGTCCTGGCGCCCATGCCGACGGTGTGGGAACTGGCGCGTCGTTCGGAGGAACACATGAAGGGCATGGTCCTGCCGGGCACCATGTTCGAGGAAATGGGGTTCAACTACATCGGCCCCGTCGACGGTCACGACCTCAAGGCGCTGCTGACTACCTTGAAGAACGTCAAGCAATTGAAGGGGCCGCAGTTCCTGCATGTGGTGACGCGCAAAGGCAAGGGCTACGCCCCCGCCGAGGCCGACCCCATCAAGTGGCATGGACCCGGTCCATTCGATCCGCGCAGCGGCACCATTTTCAAGGAAAAGAGCCAGGGCCCCACCTACTCGCAGGTGTTCGGCCAGTGGCTGTGTGACATCGCCGCGGCTGACCCGGCGATCATCGCCATCACCCCCGCGATGCGCGAGGGCTCCGGCCTGGTCGAATACTCGAAGCGCTTTCCCGAGCGCTACTTTGACGTTGCCATTGCCGAGCAGCACGCCGTCACCCTGGCCGCGGGACTGGCGACCGCGGGGCTGAAGCCCGTGGTGGCCATCTACTCCACCTTCCTGCAGCGCGGCTACGACCAGCTGATCCATGACGTCGCCTTACAGAAACTGCCGGTGACTTTTGCCATTGACCGGGCCGGCATGGTCGGCAGCGATGGGGCGACCCATCAGGGCAGCTTCGACCTTTCTTTCATGCGCTGCATCCCCAACATGGTGATCATGGCGCCCGCCGATGAGAACGAATGCCGGCAGATGCTCTACACGGCCACCACCGTGCAGGGGCCGGCCGCGGTGCGCTATCCGCGGGGTGCAGGGCCGGGTACGCCTACGGTGTCCCAGATGACCGCCCTGCCCATTGGCCGTGCGGAACTGCGTCGTCACGGTCGTTCGGGACTCGCGCTGATCGCCGTCGGTTCGATGGTGGCCCCGGCCCAGAAGATCGCCGAGCGGCTGGATGCGACGCTGGTGAACCTGCGGTTCATCAAGCCCATGGACGAGGACCTGGTGCTGGAGATCGCCTCGCGCCACAGAGCCGTCGTGACACTGGAGGAGAATGTCGTCGCCGGCGGCGCCGGCAGTGCCATCGGGGAATTGCTGGCGGCCCATGACATCCTCATCAACCTGCTGCACATCGGTATTCCGGACCGCTTCATCGAGCACGGCTCGCGCGAGGAGTGTCTGAATCTTGCCGGCCTGGATACCGCTTCGCTGAACGCCACCATCGAGCTGTGGTGGGTGCGCCACTCGGCCACCCGCACCCGCTCGGTCGGCGCCATCTAGCGAATTTTCGCAACACCCACCGAACATGAATTCCAAAGCAGTCATGCATGCGACAGAGCCTGCCGCCAACAGTGCCCACAAGAGTGTGGGCGTGGAGGATGTGCAGAATCGCGCGGATACCCGGCGCATTCCCATCAATCGTGTGGGCATCAAGGACATCACGCACCCGGTGCGGGTCAAGGATCGCGCCAGTGGCGAGCAGCACACGATTGCGACGTTCAACATGTACGTGAACCTGCCCCATGACTTCAAGGGCACGCACATGTCCCGCTTCGTGAGCATCCTGAACCAGCACGAGCGGGAGATCTCGGTGGAATCCTTCCAGACCATGCTGGAGGACATGACGGTCAGGCTCGAGGCCGATGCCGGGCGCATCGAGATGACGTTCCCCTTCTTCATGACCAAGCACGCGCCGGTTTCAGGCGTCGCCAGCGTGATGGATTACCGGGCAAGTCTGATCGGCGAACGGCGCGCGGGCAGCACCTGCATCTGGATCAGGGTGGTGGTGCCGGTGACGAGCCTGTGCCCCTGTTCACGCGACATCTCCAAGTACGGCGCCCACAACCAGCGCTCGCACGTGACCATCACCGCGAAGCTGCGCGAGCACATCTGGATCGAGGAACTCATCGGCATTGCCGAGTCCGAAGCCTCCAGCGAGCTCTACGGCATTCTCAAGCGCACCGATGAGAAGTTCGTCACCGAGCGCGCCTACGAGAACCCCAAGTTCGTGGAAGACATCGTGCGCGATGTCGCCGCGCGCTTGAATGCTGAGGAGCGGTTATCCGCCTATGAGGTGTCGGCGGAGAACTTCGAGTCCATCCACAACCATTCCGCCTATGCGCTGATCGAGCGCGACAAGGATGCCGCAGTGCCGGCCTGACGGCCTCCAGGGGCAAGGCGTCAGCGCGAGGCGGGAAAGCGCGGGAAGGTGGCGGTGGTCGAATCCATGTCGCTGGCCTGCAGCCGGTTGATCATGGTGCGCAGGAACACACGGTTGAAGCGCAACTGACACGAGGCCGAGACCTGTTCAAGGAGGGTGGAACTCACCTTCAGCACGGTGACCCCCTCGAGCGCACGGATGGTCGCCGTGCGTCTGGCGCCCGGCACGTAGCTGGCCTCGCCAAAGCATTCACCGGTCTCGATGGCGCCCAGCCGCACCGCGTGGCGCTCCACCGTGCAGGTGCCGGAGACGATCACGTAGAACCGATCATCCATCTCCCCTTCCTTGACGATCTCCTCGCCCAGGGAATAGGCCTGCCAGTGACTGGCGCGCAGCACTTCCCAGATCTCGGCGTGCGAGAACTCATGGAAGAACTTCAGCCGCCGCAGCACACCGAACTGCTCCTGGCGATCGATCCGCGCGTTCTGCTCGCGCAACTTCTGATGGACGCGGGTGAGCTCGGCGGCGAAATCCAGGCCGCTCTTGTAGCGCTTGGCAGGCTCCTTCTGCAGCGCCATCGCCACCACATTCTCCAGATCCTCGGGAATGTCGGCACGCAGGGTGTGGATGGGCGGCGCCGTGGCGTACACGATCTGGTGCAGCAGCTTCTGCAAGTTGCCGGCGCGAAACGGTCGCGACCCGGTCAGCAGCTCATACATCACCGCGCCCAGAGAATAAAGATCGGAGCGGTTGCTGAGCTCCAGGCTCTGCACCTGCTCGGGAGACATGTACGAGGGGCTGCCGGCGATACCCTCGATGCGGGAGATGTCCGAATCCGACACCAATGCAATGCCGAAGTCGATGATGCGCACATCGCTGTCCTGCGTCAGCATGATGTTCGAGGGCTTCACATCGCGATGGATGACACCGCGTGAATGCGCGTAGTGCAGCGCCTTGGCGCACTTGTAGATGATCTCCACGGCATCATCGATGCGCAGCAGATTGTCCGCGCGGCAATATGCCGCCAGCGTGCGTGCGCCGTGCACGTGTTCGGCGACTATGTAGCAGTAACCGTTTTCCTCGCCGGCATCGTAGATGGGCAGAATGTTCGGATGCTGCAGCATCCCCACCAGGTGGGCTTCGGAGAGGAACATCTTGCGCGCGATGCGCGCCCGATCCTCATCCCCGCCGGTATCGATGTTGTAGACCTTGATCGCAACATCACGCCCGTAATAAGCGTCGTGCGACAGATACACCGTACCCGTGCTGCCGCGACCAACCTCCTTGATGATCACGTACTTGCCGATCTTCTCAGGCGTTGCACGGGGGCGATTGGCGGGTGAATTCTGCGGCACCGTCGATCCTGGCTATTGCATGTATGCCGCGCGAGGATAAGGAACGGCAGGCCGGCCTACTGTGATGCACCCCTCACACGCACGCGACGTGCACTGCGGGTGCGCTGGGGCGCCGCTTGCGCTCAGCCGAAATGGTCAAATCCACGAGGCGAGACCCGCATCACAGACGCGCCACGATAGACGATCGGGCCGGGCTGCTGCGTCAGCGCGCCGATCCGGGTCCAACCAAACTGCGCTGCCGGGCAACGGCTCGCGAATTCCTCGAGCTTCGCCTCGGGCACGGTGAAACACAGTTCATAGTCCTCGCCACCGGTCAGCGCCAGCTCCCAGGCGCGCTCCTCGCCCACGGCGGCCCGCAGCGCACCCGACAACGGCAGCGCCTCGCACTCCAGGCGGACGCCACAGCCACTGGCCTGGGCGAGGCGGGCACAATCACCCAGCAGTCCATCGGATACATCGATGCAGGCGCTCGCGAGGCCCCGCAAGGCCAGCCCCAGCGCCAGGCGCGGCGTCGGATAACGGAACCGGTCGAGCAACCATTGGCCCTGTGCGGCATCGGTCAGCGTAAGACGACCCTGTTCGAGCAGCAGGCCCGCCGCGGCATCACCGGGGCTACCACTCACGAACACCGCATCCCCAGGCCCACCGCCACTGCGGGTCAGCGCGGTGCCCCGCGGCACAAAGCCCAGCACCTGGATCGTGACGCACAGGTTGCCGCCCGTGGTGTCGCCCCCCACCAGCGCCACCTCATGCAGCGCGGCGAGCGCATCCAGCCCGGCGCTGAACTGGGTGAGCCAGGCTTCATCCGCGGCGGGCAGCGCCAGGGCCAGCAGCGCCCAGGCCGGCCGGGCACCCATCGCCGCCAGATCCGAGAGGTTCACCGCCAAGGCGCGATGCCCGATGGAGCGCGCGGGAGAGCCGGGCGGAAAATGAATCCCCTCCACCACCGAGTCGATGGCGGCGACCAGCTGTGATCCGGGCGGACACTCCAGCACCGCCCCGTCATCCCCCACACCCAGGACCACATCCGAGCGCTGCCTGCCGCAGCGGCTGAAGAAGCGGGCGATGAGTTCAACTTCGGACAGTGGCATGGGTCAGATTTCGTGGCTGCGCAGGCTGCGGGCGGCGCGATCCAGTACGGCGTTCACGAACTTGTGGCCGTCCGTGGCGCCATAACGACGCGTGAGGTTCACTGCTTCGTTCAGCACGACGCGGAACGGGACATCCGGGCGCGAGGTCAGTTCAAACACCGCCACCAGCAGCACGGCGTGCTCCACCGGATCCAGCTGCACCGCCGGGCGATCCGTCCACTGCGCCAGATCGATGTCCAGCTGCGTGCGGGTGCCACAGACCCCCTGGATCAGCTCGCGGAAATATTCGCGATCCGCCTTGGGCATGTCCTGCGCATCCGCGAATTCCTGCACCACATCCTGCCAGGCCCCGTCATTGATCTGCCAGCGGTAGATCGCCTGCAGTGCCAGACGCCGGGCTACCGAGCGGGCGTTGGTGGCCCGCCGGTCTGGGGGGGTATCCATCCGCCGCTAGACCCGCTGTTCCAGGCGCTGGAACAGACTGACCATCTCCAGTGCGGTCTCCAGCGCCTCACCACCCTTGTTCATGCCATTGATGGCGGCGCGCTCCAGGGCCTGCTCCGTGGTGTTCACGGTCAGCACGCCAAACACCACCGGTACACCGGTTTCCAGGCCCGCAAGCGTCAAGCCGCGGGCGCACTCCCCGGCCACGTAATCAAAATGCGGGGTGTCGCCGCGGATCACACAGCCCAGGGCCACGACCGCCTCGAACCGTCCGCTGATGGCGAGCTTGCGCACCGCCACCGGCAATTCAAAGGCGCCCGGCACACGGGCAATCAGCAGGTCCTCTGCCGTGCCGCCATGCGAGCGCCAGGCATTGCTCGCCCCCTCCAGCAAACTGGCGACGATGAAATCGTTGAAGCGTGCGGCGGCAATGGCCACCCGCCGTCCGCGCGCCGTCAGCTCCCCTTCGACCACATGCAGTGGCGTGGGCGTCTGCCCTGTTGCCGGACCCACCTCAGGAGTCCGTCCCGACGTAGGCTTCCACGGTCAGGCCAAAGGCCGCCAGGCCGTGCATCTGCTTGGGCTGCGACAGCACCCGCATGCGGCACACACCCAGATCCTTGAGGATCTGCGCGCCCACGCCGAAGGTTCGCAGCACCATGGCCTGCGCATTCAAATGCGGGTGCGCCCCGGTGTCGGCCGCGGCGCCCGTGATCGATGGCTGCAGCGCATGCAGGGCACCGGCCAGATCCCCGGCGACTTCCGTCTCGCGCAGGATCACCACGACGCCATTGGGGGCGGCTGCGACCCGCGCCAGCGCCCGGCGCAGGGTCCAGGTCCTGCCGTCCCCCGACAGGCCCAGCGCATCGCGCAGGGTATCGGCGACATGCACGCGCACCAGCGGCGCATCCGGACCGTCCAGGTGACCGCGCACCAGGGCCAGGTGCACCGCACGGCTGCTGCGGTCCTGATAGGCACACAGGCGGAACTCGCCGAACTCGGTCTGCACCGGTTGGTCGGCAATCCGGTCCACCGAACGCTCGTTGCGCAGCCGATAGCGGATCAGATCCGCGATGGTGCCGACGGCCAGGTTGTGGCGGCGGGCAAAGACTTCGCATTCGGCGCGCCGCGCCATGGAACCATCATCGTTCATGAGTTCGCACAGGACGCCCGCCGGCTTCAAACCGGCCAGTACGCACAGGTCCACCGCGGCCTCGGTGTGCCCGGCGCGCACCAGCACGCCGCCGCGGCGCGGGCGCAGCGGAAAGATATGACCGGGGCGCGCGAAGTCCGCGGGGGCGGTCTGGGGATTGGCCAGCGCCGTGATGGTCGCGGCGCGATCGGCTGCGGAGACTCCGGTGCTGGTGCCGTGACGGTAGTCCACGGAGATGGTGAAGGCCGTCCGGTAGTTGTCGTTGTTGGCATTGACCATCTGCGGCAGCTCCAGCCGCAGCAGCCGCTCCTCCTCCATGGGCACACAAATGATGCCGCTGGAATGACGGATCATGAAGGCCATGGATTCCGGCGTCGCATGCTCGGCCGCCATGATCAGATCGCCCTCGTTTTCCCGGTCCTCATCATCCAGGATCAGCACCATGCGTCCGGCCCGCAGCTCCTCCAGGATGGTCGGGATGCTGCTGAACTCGCTGTGGCCGGCGCCGGCGCCAGCACTCTCGGGGGGCTCCGCGCCGGTACGGGGCGGCAGGGTCAGAATATTGCTCATAGCCGGCTATCCTACCCGGGAGCGAGCAGGCGCTCCACGTAACGCGCCACAGGGTCGATTTCCAGGTTGACGGTGGCCCCGCTACCCAAGCCCCCCAGGGTGGTCACTTCCAGGGTATGCGGGATCAGGTTCACGCCGAAACGCGCCCCCGCCACCTCATTGACCGTCAGGCTGACCCCGTCCACTGCGACCGAGCCCTTGCGGGCAATCAGGCGAGCCAGGGCCGCCGGCGCCTCGATCACCAGCCGCCTCGAGCGGGCATCGGGGGTCACGGATATCACGGTGGCGAGCCCATCCACGTGCCCCGACACCAGGTGCCCGCCCAGGGCATCCCCGGCACGCAAGGCCGGTTCCAGGTTGACCGCTGCGCCCACCGCGAGTCCACCCAGCGTGGTCAGACCCAAGGTCTCCCGCGACAGGTCGGCTGCAAATCCCGCAGCGGTCAGCGCGACGGCCGTGACACAGCAGCCCTGGACACAGATGCTGTCGCCGAGCGCCGTGCGCGACAGATCCAGCCGACCCGCGCGGATCGCCAGCCGCACATCCCCGCCGCGCGGACTCACGGCCTCGACCCTGCCGAGGGCCTGCACTATCCCGGTAAACATGTGAGCCTTATACGCAGATCCGTGCCCACCGACACGGATTCAAGCAGTGCAAAACGCCGCGCCTGGCTCAAGGACTGCGGCTGCGGCAAGCGGAACAGTCCGCGCGCGCCCTCGCCCAGCACCACCGGCGCCACGTACAACAACAGCTCATCCACACATTGCTGCTGAACCAAGGCACCGGCCAGGGTGGCACCGGCTTCCACCAGCACCTCATTGATCCCGGACTTTCCCAGCTCTGCCAGCACCTGCGCCAGATCCACCTGCGCCACGCCGCCGTCCTGCGCCATCGCGCTCGCCTGCACCACCCGCGCGCCGCGCGCTTCCAGCGCCGCGATCCGGCTCTGATCGGTGCACGCCGTGAAGATCCACACGCCTTGTCCCACCGTGCCATCAAACACCCGGGCAGTGGGGGGCGTCTTGAGCGTGCTGTCGAGAATGACCCGCAGGGGCTGGCGCACGTCCGGTCCCGATGGACGCACGGACAGGGAAGGATCATCGGCCAGCACCGTGCCGACACCGGTGAGCACCGCCGAACTGCGTGCCCGCCAGTACTGCACATCCAGGCGCGCGGCCTCACCGGTAATCCACTTGCTGCGGCCATCGCTCAAGGCGGTGCGCCCGTCCAGACTCATGGCCAGTTTCAGCCGCACCCACGGCAGGCCCTGCCGCATCCGTTTGATGAAGCCGGCGTTGAGCGCGATCGCCTCCGCTTCCATCAAACCGGACTGCACCTGCACGCCGGCTTCCCGCAGCCGCCGTGCGCCACTGCCATTGACCAGCGGGTTCGGGTCGCCCACGGCATACACCACGCGCACCACACCCGCCTTGATCAGCGCCTCGCTGCAGGGCGGCGTCCGGCCGTGATGATTGCAGGGCTCAAGCGTCACATAGGCGGTGGCTCCGGCCACACTCTCGATCGCTCCGGCGAGCGCCATCGCTTCGGCGTGCGGGCCCCCGGCGCGCTCGTGCCAGCCCTCCGCCACGATGCGGCCGTCGCGTACGAAGACACATCCCACGCGCGGATTCGGTTGCGAGGTCGCAAGGCCATTGGCCGCCAGCCTCAGGGCGCGCGCCATGAAGGCCTGATCGGCGGCATCGAAGGGGCTCATTTTCCCGCCTTGGGCGGTGGGGGTTCGCCCGTCAGCAGCGGCAACTGATCGACACCGCCGACTTCGCGGCCCGCATCCCGGCGGCGTCGGTGATGCCGCAGACGGTCGATCTCATCGCGGAACGCATCCAGGTCCTGGAAGCTGCGGTACACCGAAGCGAAACGCACATACGCGACTTCATCCAGGTGCCGCAACTCGTCCATGACCAGTTCGCCGAGGGCGCGCGATTGCACCTCGCGCTCCCCGAGGCTGCGCAGCTTGTGGCCGATGCGGCTCACCGCCGCTTCCAAAGCCTCCAGGGATACCGGGCGCTTCTCCAGCGCCTTGGACATCCCCAAGCGCAGCTTGGCCTCATCGAAGGGCTCACGGTTGCGGTCGCTCTTGACCACCATGGGCATGATGAGCTCGGCCGCTTCAAACGTCGTGAAGCGCTCACCACACGACAGGCACTCGCGCCGCCGCCGGATCTGGCGGCCTTCACCCGCCAGGCGCGAATCGATGACCTTGGTCTCGATGTGATTGCAGAAGGGACAGTACATGAGGCGTCCCCGGGCGATCCCTTACGCCGCGTACACCGGAAAACCGCGGCACAATTCCAGCACCTTCGCCCGAGTTGCATCGACCACGGCAGCGCTGCCGTTGGCCTCCAGGACATCGGCGATGAGATCCGCCACCATGGTGATCTCCGCCTCCTTGAAGCCGCGGGTGGTGGCGGCCGGGGTACCGATGCGCAGTCCACTGGTGATGGTGGGCGGACGCGGATCATTGGGGACCGCGTTCTTGTTCACCGTGATGAAGGCGCGCCCCAGCGCGGCGTCCGCCTCCTTGCCGGTGATCTCGCGGTGGGTCAGGCTCATCAGGAACAGATGATTGTCGGTGCCGCCGGACACGATGTGGAAGCCACGCTGTGACAGCCGTGCGCACATCGTACGGGCATTGGCCAACACCTGCGTCTGGTAGGTCTTGAACTCCGGCTGCAGCGCCTCCTGGAAGGCGACGGCCTTACCCGCGATGACATGCATCAGCGGACCCCCCTGCGTGCCGGGGAACACCATGGAACTGAGCTTCCTGGCGATCTCGGGATTCTCGCGCGCCAGGATCAGGCCACCCCGCGGCCCGCGCAGGGTCTTGTGTGTCGTCGTGGTCACCACATCGGCGTGCGGCAGCGGATTGGGATAGTGCCCGGTGGCCACGAGGCCCGCGACATGCGCCATGTCCACGAACAACAGCGCCCCGACACTCCTGGCGATCGCCGCGAAGCGGGCCCAGTCGATGACCCGGGAGTACGCCGAAAAACCCGCAACGATCATCGCCGGCTTTTCGCTGCTCGCCAGTCGTTGCACCTCGTCATAATCGATTTCACCGGTCTCGCCGCGCACGCCGTATTGCACCGCGCGATACAGCTTGCCGGAGAAATTGACCTTCGCGCCATGCGTCAGGTGACCGCCATGATCCAGGCTCATGCCCAGAATAGTGCTGCCGAGCGGTACCAACGCCAGATACACCGCGGCATTGGCCTGCGAACCGGAGTGCGGCTGCACATTGACGTAGGCGGCAGCAAACAACTGCTTGGCGCGGTCAATGGCGAGCTGTTCGACGATGTCGACATACTCGCAGCCGCCGTAGTAGCGTTTGCCGGGATAGCCTTCCGCGTACTTGTTGGTCAGCACCGAGCCTTGCGCCTCCAGAACCCTGGGGCTGGTGTAGTTTTCCGAGGCGATGAGTTCGATGTGATCCTCCTGGCGCTGCTGCTCACCGGCAATGGCGCCGGCCAGCTGCGGATCAAAACCTGCGATGGTCATCGTCTTCTTAAACATGCACGGTACTCTTGAGGCTGAATGCGGGAACCCGACGGGAAGCCCGCTATTGTACCGGCCCGGGGGTACCCCGGCCACGTGGGGTGGACGGCGGTCAGACCAGGTCAGTCGACATCAGGCCGGCGACGACTTCGGACCAGGCATTTCCCAGGTTGGTGCGGTTATAGCCGCCACCACCCAGGGCCAGTACCCGCCCATGGCCCAGGCGCGCGGCCAGCTGCACCAGGTCCTGTGCGGCGCGCCCATGCATCTGCGGGCTGAAGCGCAGGTGGGTGATGGGATCCCCCTCGATGCTGTCGGCGCCGCACTGGAGCAGCAGGAATTGCGGCTCGAAGTGCTCGATGTGCTCCAGCACCCGGGCCCAGGCGGTTTGGAAGGCGCGATCGCCTGAACCTGCCATCAGCGGCAGATTCAGCTTGGTGCCGGCGGCCGCGGCCCGGCCCGAGTCCTCGGCCCTGCCGGTACCCGGATACAGGCTTTCGCCATCCTCATGGATGTCCGCGAATATCACGCCCGGGTCATCCTCAAAGCCAAAGTACACGCCGTCCCCATGGTGCGCATCGATATCCACGTAACCAATGCGCCGCAGACCATGCCGCCGCCGCAGCAGCTCGATGACCACGCCACAATCATTGAACACACAGAATCCGGCCGCGTGGTCCCGGCCCGCATGATGCAGTCCCGCGATGGGTACGAAGGCGGCCCGGGCGCTGCCGCGCATGATGGCTTCAGCGGCGGTGATGCTGGCGCCGACCACGGTTGCCGCCGCTTCATAGACGCCCCGGAAGGCCGGGGTGTCGCCGCCATCCAGGAATCCCTGGCCGCTGTGGGAACGCTCGCGCACAAAGTCCACATACCGGGGGGTGTGGAAGGCCAGCAATTCATCGTAGGTGGCTTCGCGCGGTTCCAGCAGTTGCACGCTGCGTTGCAGGCCGCGCGTTTCAAACTCCCGCAGGAACGCCGCGTGTCGGTCAGGGCCAAACGGATGCCCATCCGGAAACCCATAGCGGGCCAGCCGCTCACCGACCACAACTGCAACCGGATTGTTCATCGGGACAATTGCGCGATTCCGGACCCTTGCCAACTAAGTTGAGCCTAGCACGTCCCCGGGACCTTCAAGGACGTCTGGGCAGCGCCCGAACGTACGGCGCCCAAGCGTTCGCGATAAACTTGAGCTTTCAGCCAACCAACACATTATGGCCCAGTACATCTACACCATGAATCGGGTATCCAAGGTGGTACCCCCGAAGCGCACCATCCTGCGCGACATCAGCCTGTCATTCTTTCCAGGCGCCAAGATCGGCGTCCTGGGTCTGAACGGGTCGGGCAAATCCACGCTGTTGAAGATCATGGCAGGCATCGATCAGAACATCGACGGCGAAGCGCGGCCGCAAAGCGGAATCCGCGTCGGCTACCTGTCCCAGGAGCCGGAGCTGGATCCGGAAAAGACCGTCCGCAGCGTCGTCATGGAGGGTGTCGGGGAGGCCTTCCGTCAGGTGGCACGCTTCAACGAGATCAGCGATCGGTTTGCCGAACCCATGTCCGATGAGGAGATGAACCGGCTGCTGGAAGAGCAGGCGAAGCTGCAGGATGCCATCGATGCCGGGGGCGGCTGGGAGCTGGAACGCAAGCTGGATATCGCCGCGGACGCGCTGCGCCTGCCGCCCTGGGAGGCCCTGGTGGGCAAGCTGTCCGGTGGCGAGAAGCGTCGCATCGCCCTCTGCCGGCTGTTGCTGTCGGCGCCGGACATGCTGCTGCTGGATGAGCCCACCAATCACCTGGACGCGGAGTCCATCGGCTGGCTGGAGCGCTATTTGGAGGAATACCCCAGCACCGTCATCGCCGTCACTCATGATCGCTACTTCCTGGATAACGTGGCGGAGTGGATCCTTGAGCTCGACCGCGGTCACGGCATCCCCTGGCATGGCAACTACTCCAGCTGGCTGGAGCAGAAGGAGCAGCGCCTGGCCATTGAAGAGCGCGAACGCGGTGCACTGCGCAAAACGCTGGAGCGTGAGCTGGAGTGGGTACGCCAGAATCCCAAGGCGCGCCAGGCCAAGAGCAAGGCCCGGATGCAGCGCTACGAGGAACTGGCCTCGCGGGAGTTCCAGGAACGCAACGAAACCAATGAAATCTACATTCCGCCCGGCGAGCGCCTCGGGGATCTGGTCATCGAGGTCAAGGGCCTGCGCAAGGCCTACGGCGAGCGGCTGCTGATCGACAATCTGTCATTCACCCTGCCCGCCGGTGGCATCGTGGGCATCATCGGACCCAATGGCGCAGGCAAAACCACGCTGTTCCGGATGTTGACGGGCGGGGAGCAGGCGGATGCGGGCGAAATCCGCCTGGGACCCTCGGTGCAGCTGGCCTATGTGGACCAGTCCCGGCAATCGCTGGATGACAAGAAGACGGTGTGGCAGGAGATCTCCGGCGGCCTGGACATCATCAAGGTCGGCAACTACGAAACACCCTCGCGCGGTTACGTGGGCCGGTTCAATTTCCGGGGCACCCAGCAGCAGCAGATGATCGGTGAGCTCTCCGGAGGCGAACGCAACCGCGTGCACCTGGCCAAGGTGCTCAAGAGCGGTGGCAATGTGCTGCTACTGGACGAGCCGACCAATGATCTGGACGTGGAAACGCTGCGCGCGCTGGAGGATGCTCTGTTGAGCTTCCCGGGCTGCGCCGTCGTGATCTCGCATGACCGCTGGTTTCTGGACCGGATCGCGACCCACATACTCGCGTTTGAAGGCAATTCCGAAGTGGTTTTCTTTGAAGGCAACTACCAGGAGTACACCGAGGACTACCGGCGCCGGCGCGGCGACGACGCCGCCCAACCCCACCGTATCCGCTACAAACCGCTGGCTCGCTGACGGCGGGCGCCGTGTCCGGCAAGCATTCCGCCGCTCGAGTTGCCTCGCCCCGCGACGGATCACGCCTGTGGACAGGACCAGTGGCTGCGCTGCTGGTGTTCTCGGCCATGGCGTGGCTGCTGCACCGGGCGCTGGCGCAGATTCATGTGCACGACATCATCGCGCACCTGGAGGCCATTCCCGGCGAGAGCCTGCTGATCGGCGTGCTGTTCACCGGTGGCAGCTACGGGGCGCTGTGCCTGTATGACTTTCTGGCGCTGCGCTACGTGCACAAGAAGGTGCCACTGCGCAGGGTCGTGGTCGCAAGCTTCATCGCCAATGCCTTCGGCCATAATTTGGGCTTCGCGGCCTTCACCGGCGGCGCGTTTCGCCTGCGGCTGTATTCCTCCTCGCGCCTGACCGCCATCGATGTGGCCACGGTCACAGGCTTCACCAGCATCACGACGGGCCTGGGACTTGCTGTCCTGGCCGGCGTCTCCTTCCTGATCTACCCCGAACAGGCATCGCAAGCCCTGCGCAGTCATGCCGAATGGCCGCTGGTGATCGGCAGCGTGCTGCTGGGTTGCGTGCTGGCGTACTTCGCGTGGACCTGCTCACCCCGGGCGCGCGTGGAATTTCGCGGCTGGCTGCTGCGGCCTCCCGGGGCGACCATCGGCGCCATCCAGGTCATCGCCGGCACCATCGATCTGGGGCTGTCCTGCGCAGTGCTGTGGCTGATGCTGCCGGCTACGGCGCCTGTGGACTTCGTGGCGCTCGCAGGCGCCTACGCCATCGGTGTCACCGCCGGACTCATCAGCCATGTGCCGGGCGGACTGGGTGTCTTTGAGACTGTGGTGGTGCTCGCGGTGCCGCAGATTCCCGCCGATGCGCTGCTGGGTTCGCTGCTGGCGTATCGCGCGGTGTTCTACCTGGCGCCGCTGGGCGTCGCGACAGTGCTGTTCGCCGGCGAGGAACTGGGCGCGCAGCGGGCACGTCTGTCCCAGGCCCGCTCCCGCGCCGCCGCCTTCATCGGCCCGGCGGCGCCCTCCGTGGTCGGTGCGCTGATCTTCATCGCCGGTGCCGAACTGCTGTTCTCCGGGGCCAGCCGCCATGTGGATCGGGACATCGCCTCCTTCGTGCGGCTGCTGCCGTTGCCGGTCGTGGAGTTCTCCCATCTGGCCGGCAGCGCCATTGGACTGGCACTGCTGATCCTCGCACGGGCGCTGTTCCGCCGGATCCGCGCCGCGTACCACATCAGCTTCTGGCTGCTGCTGGCCGGCGGCGTGATCTCGGTGCTCAAGGGCGGCAACTTCAAGGAGGCCCTGTTCCTGTGGGCGGTGCTGGGCGTGCTGGTGCTCGGGCGCAGCTCCTTCTACCGGCCCGCATCCCTGGTGCGGCAGCGCTTCACTCCGACCTGGGCCGCCAGCATCGTCGGGGTGATCATTGCCAGTGTCTGGGTGGGCCTGCTGGTCAACCGGCATATCGAGTACTCCAATGACCTGTGGTGGACGTTCGCCTTCGATGCGAATGCGCCCCGCATGCTGCGCGCCTCGCTCCTGGTGTGCGTGCTCACCGCCGGAATCCTGCTCGTCACGCTGCTGCGGCCCGCACCACCGGTACCGGAGCTGACGCGCAAGCCCGAACTGGATGACATCAAGCGGGTGCTCGCGCAATCCCCCTCGACACTTTCAAATGCCGTGCTCACGGGCGACAAGCATGTGCTGTTCAGCGACAGCGGGCGCTCATTCGTCATGTACCAGGTGCAAGGACGCAGCTGGATCGCACTCGGGGATCCGGTGGGCCCGCGCAGCGAGGCGGAGGAACTGGTGTGGCGCTTCCGTGAGCTGTCGGATGAACACGGTGGCCGCGTGGTGTTCTACCAGTCCAGCGTCGAGTGCCTGCCGCTGTATGTGGATCTGGGTCTTGCGGCGATGAAAATTGGTGAGGAGGCGCGCGTCCCGCTGGCGAACTTCTCCCTGGAAGGCAGCATCCGCGCGGAGCTGCGCACCGCGCGGCGCCGCGGCGAGCGTGATCGGGCAACCTTTGAAGTGGTGCAGCCGGCCGATCTGGCGCAGATCCTGCCCGCGCTGCGCGCGATTTCCGACTCATGGTTGAAGGACAAGGCCACCGCCGAGAAGGGCTTCTCGGTGGGCTCGTACTCCGAGCGCTACCTGCGCAACTTCCCGATCGCAGTGGTACGGCGTGACGGGGAGCCGGTCGCATTCGCGAACCTGTGGCCGTCGGCGGCCCGCGAGGAACTCGCGGTCGATCTGATGCGCTTCAGCCCCGATGCGCCGCCGGGCGCCATGGATTTCCTGTTCGTGGAACTGATGCTGTGGGCGCGTCAGCAGGGATTCGGCTGGTTCAATCTCGGCGTGGCGCCGCTTGCGGGCCTGGAGCGCCACCCGCTGGCGCCGGCCTGGCATCGCATCGGTAATTTCATTTTCCGCCATGGCGAGCATTTCTATAATTTTGAAGGCCTGCGTCGCTACAAGGCCAAATTCCACCCCACCTGGGAACCCAAGTACCTGGTGGCCCCCGGCGGGGTCGCGCTGCCGCTGATCCTGGTGGACGTGTCGGTGCTGATCGCCGGCGGCATCAAGGAACTCTTCATCAAATAGCTTCAGCTTTGGCGCGCTGCGGCCTGGAATCCGCCCCGCCATCGCGGCGGCGTTACATAAGGCCGGACTCAATGCACTGCACCTGTCCAGTCGCGGTATTTGGGTTAATATCGCCTCAATAAAGGACGCGCCAAGATCCGATAGCAACCAAGGCGCGCGGGACTTATGTCCACTTACATCGATGCGACGGGCCAGCTGATTCTCGAGCAGGAGCGCAATCTCGCCCTGCAATGCCCGCATTGTGATGTCATGGCGCACATCGCCCTCAGCGCCGTTCCGGATTTCGCGCAATTGCAGCAGCACAAGCCGCGCGCCGTGGGGGTCGTCGGTCGCTGCGACGCCTGCCAGGCGCCCATCTTCCTGCGTTTCCCCGTGCGCATGTATCGCAGCAATCGCATCGAGCTGTCCTCACAGTTCACAGAAGTTGAACGGCCGCGCGAGAAGTTCACCTTCACGCATCTTCCCGTCGAGGTCGAACAGTTGTTTCGCGAATCGCTGCTGTGCTTCTCCAGCGGCGCCTACAACGCCTTCGCCTCCATGTGCCGCCGGACGGCGCGCGCCGCTTTCGCGGACCTCGGAGAATCCGGCAAGCTGCGCATGTTTGATCAATTGAACGAGGTGCGCGCCCTGGTCGGCATCGACCCGGAAACCTTCCAGCTGCTCAAGGCGGTGATCTTCGGCACACCGGTTGATTCGCGCCCCGAGCCCCCGACCCTGGATGCCAACAACGCAGCGGTGGTGCTGGAAGTCATGAAGGATCTGCTCTACGAGGCCTACGTGCGCCGCGGGCGCCTGCAGCAGGCACTGCTGATGCGCAAGTTTCTGGCGGATGAGACCACCGATGACCTTGCGCCACTGCGGGACGCCACCCAGCACCCGGCCTGAGGCCGGATCCGCACCCCCCACCCATGGCCACCCCATGGGCCTCCGGACCGTCTCAAGTTGCCTAGGCCTGCGCCGTTAAGGGGTTAACTCCCTCACGCAATGGCGCCATTCATGTCAGTCGCATTTCCAAATCCGTCCTCCCCCCGGCAGCTGCGGCAGGCGGCGGCCGATGCCGCCAAGGCCGGTGCCGATGTGATGGTGGCGGTCCTGGACGGGGCCATTGCCGCCCTGGAGCTGGGTCGTGAATCACTGGAAGCCGGTCAGTGGAGCCGGGCCGCGCGGCAAATTCTTGCCACCTGCCAGCTGCTGCAGGCCCTGCGTGACAATGTTGATGTACTGGGAGGCGATCCGCTCGCCGCCAATCTCGCGGAGCTGTACGATTACGCTGCCCATAAAGTGAGCCTCGCGGCCAATGGGCGCTGCGGGGAGCCGCTGCATGAGGTCTGGCACCTTCTCAAGGAAGTGCGGGCTGCCTGGTTCGCCCTGCCTATGGCTGCCCGCATGAAGCCCGGCAACCCGTCCTCCACCGCCGTGCAGACCTGGAGCTCCGGTCCATGTTCGATGGTTCCGATACAGTAGTTCTCTACGACGAACTGGCTTACGAAGAGGTTCTACCCGTCAGCTGGAGCCCCCGCGCCGACTCGGCGGATGCCGCGGCTGCCGCCAGTTTCATCGAACGCAACATCCGGTTGCTGCAGGCCCTCGCGGCCATCGAAGATCATGGGATCTCGGAAAAACCCGACGAATCCGCGACCGACCTGACGCGGCTGGATTTCAAGATCAACCTGTTGCTGGACCTGGTCGGGCAACTGGTGGTGGCCAATCGGCCCCGCCCTGCCTCCAGTCCCATCCGCTTCAATGCCCAGGGCGCCGTCTGGCACGCCGCACCTCCCCTGCCGCGGGCGCGGGAGACCGGCATCGTGGAAATACACCTACGGGATTTCCTGGCCGAGCCGCTAAGGCTGATGGGTACCCTGACCAACGTCAGTGCCGCAGGTGAAGTGACGGTACGCTTTGCGCCCGTTGGCGAGCCCTTGGGCGATCTGCTCGAGCGGCTGATTTTCCGTCATCATCGCCGCCAGGTCGCCGGCATCCGCCAGCCGCGCCGCGACTGATCAGCGTGCTACGCTGCGCCCTGCGGCCGCGCCACCTCACATTCGGCAGTGCATCAAGTGTGATTGGGGTCACGGCTTGGTAGTAGCACATGTTCAGCTGAGTGGCCGGTTCTCTATATTGGCGGCCAACAACTTTGGGAGATTTGATGGCGGCGCCTGAAATGGCCATGATCCCGGGACTGCAACGGGATGACGGCCTACCACCAACGACGACGCGCGCAGAAGAGCGCGTACGGGTGCGGCTGCCGACCGGCACCAGCCTCGCCATTCGGGACGTGATCTGCCTGATCCGCCAGGTCGCCGAGCACGACTCCACCGTCCTCATCCTCGGCGAGTCCGGAACCGGCAAGGAAGTGGCGGCACGGGCCGTCCACGATCTGAGTCCACGGCGCCAACGGCCGTTTGTTGCGGTCAATTGCGGCGCCATTCCCGCGGAGCTGCTGGAGTCGGAGCTGTTCGGCCACGAAAAAGGCGCCTTCACGGGCGCGGTGGCCACCCGCAAGGGGCGCTTCGAAATCGCCGAAGGCGGCACCCTGTTCCTCGATGAAATCGGTGACATGAGCCCCACCATGCAGGTGAAACTGCTGCGGGTGCTGCAGGAACGGGTGTTCGAGCGCGTGGGCAACCACGTCCAGGTGCGCTGCAATGTACGCATCATCGCCGCGACCCACCGCAACCTGGAAGACTCGATTGCCGGGGGCAGCTTCCGCGAAGACCTGTTCCACCGGCTCAACGTGTTCCCCATCGAGATGCCGGCGCTGCGCAGCCGCGTCGAGGATCTGCCGCTGCTGGTGCGCGATTTCATCGCCCAGAACATCGCCGCGGGCCGTGGCCAGGTGCAGCTCTCGCCCCTGTCCCTCGCCGCGCTGTCGCTGTACCGCTGGACGGGTAATGTCCGGGAACTGGCCAACCTGATCGAGCGTCTGTCCATCGTCTGTGCGGGACGCGTCGCGCATGTCGGGGACCTGCCGGCCAAGTACCGGCCGCCGGATTGGACTGCGGTCACTGAACCGCCTCACATCTCACCCACTGAGCAGCACTCACATGTGCCGGCTTCCCCGGAATTTCTGTTTGGCGATGACGGTGCCCCCGAACTGCTCAGCGCCGGGGCACTGCTGGAAGCCGCGGAGCCCATCGAATCCAAACTTACGCTGCTCGCCCCGATGCCGCTGCACACTCTGCCGCGCGCCGGGGCACACCGCGAATCTGCCGAGGCGGCAACCCTGCCGGCGGATGGCATCGACCTGCGCGCACACCTGACACAGATTGAACGCCGACTCATCGAGCAGGCGCTCGAGCGCTCCAAGGGCACCGTAGCCCATGCGGCGCGGCTGCTGGGCCTGCGCCGGACCACCCTCGTTGAGAAGCTGCGCAAGCTCGGCCTCGCGAGCGCAGAACTCGACGCTGCGGACCCCACCCACGCAGACTGAAGCGACGGAAGATTGACGGCAGGCGGCAGATTCGCGCCGCGTCCTGTGATCGTCATCACGCTTTGATGGGCATTCGCCTCCGGGCACGCCTCTTGCACCTGTTCCCCCGCAACAGTTTTTCTGTTCGGGGTTTGCATGGTCCAGGATTCCACAACCACGGTTTCAACCAGCGCCAGGCGCGCGCTCGAGCCGCAGCCGGTCGCCACCGCCGCATCATCACAGCGTCTGCTGGAACTGGCACGCCGTGTCGCCGCCACCGACTGCACCGTGCTCATCGTCGGGGAGTCCGGCACCGGCAAGGAAGTGCTCGCGCGCTTCGTCCACCGTTTCTCGCCGCGCAACAGCGGCCCCTTCGTAGCGGTGAACTGCGCGGCCATTCCCGAGAACATGCTCGAGGCCATTTTGTTCGGCTACGAGCGTGGCGCCTTCACCGGCGCGCATACTGCCCATCCGGGAAAGTTTGAACAGGCGCAGGGCGGCACGCTCCTGCTCGATGAGATCACCGAAATGCCCCTGAGCCTGCAGGCGAAACTGCTGCGGGTACTGCAGGAGCGTGAGGTGGAGCGTCTGGGAGGGCGCAGCGCGATCCCGCTGGAACTGCGGGTACTGGCCACCACCAATCGTCGCCTGCGCGAGGAAGTCGCCGCCGGCCACTTCCGCGAAGATCTGTACTACCGCCTCAATGTGTTTCCCTTGGGCCTGCTGCCGCTGCGCCAGCGGCGCGACGATATTCTGCCCCTCGCCATGCAGCTGCTGGGATTGCGCTCGCGCCCCGGTGAACTGATCCCTGCGCTCAGCGCCGAGGCGGCGCAGGTGCTGCTCACATACCCTTGGCCCGGCAACGTGCGCGAACTGGACAACCTGCTGCAGCGGGCACTGATCCTGGTCAATGGCCCGGTGATCGGACCGGATCACATTCAATTCGAGCCGGCACCGGACGTGCCCCTGAGCCCGCCGCCCCCGATTCGCGAGCCAGCCGCCTGCGCCGCCTCGAGCGCGGCGCCGGCGAGTGAACCCGCGGTCACCGAGAACACGTGCGGTTCGCTGGCTGATTCTTTGGGGCAGGTGGAACGCAATGTGATCCTCGATGCCCTGCGCGGCGGTGCCAGCACGCGCCGCGAAATCGCGGAACGCCTTGGAATCTCGCCCCGTACCCTGCGTTACAAGCTTGCCCGCCTGCGCGCGGCAGGCGTCGATGTTCCTGCCGTTTGAGATCAGCGGAGCCTCCCCCATGAGCCAACTTCAGATCGACCAGGTCCTGTCCCAGATCCGCAGCCTCGCGGCGCAAACACAGTCCCCGGGGATCAGACCCGCCGGACTCACCGCGGGCGCCGAAGCCGCATCGGGTACCGCTGCGGCCAGCGGTGCCGGCAACAGCTTCGCAACCCTGATGCGCAGTGGCCTTGAGCAGGCCAATCAGACGGAGTTGCGCGCCAATGACCTCGCTGACAAGTTCGAGCGCGGCGTGCCGGGAGTGGACCTGCCCACCGTCATGCTCGAAGCCAACAAGGCGAATCTGACTTTCCAAGCGGTGACCCAGGTTCGCAATCGCCTGATCAGCGCCTACACCGACATCATGAATATGCAGCTGTGACGGGCAGCGACTTCGAATTCATGTCTACCGCAACTGATAATTCCCGGAGCACACCGTGAGTACGGCGACGACTGCCGAAGTGGTTTACCCGCGTTGGACCGCGGGCTTGCGCCCCCTGCTGCTGCTGGTGGGTATCGCCGCGGCGGTTGCCGCCGGCGTCACCGTGGTGCTGTGGTCGCGCGGCCCCAGCTACAGCATGTTGTATGCAAACCTTGCTGCCGAAGACCAGGCACAGATCACCCAGGCGCTGGATGCGGCTACCATCCCCTATCGGCTCGAGCCCAACTCCAATGCCATCATGGTGCCCTCCGAGCGCCTGAGCGAAGCGCGTCTGAAGCTCGCCGGTCAGGGATTGCCCGACAATGACAGCGGCTACTCACTGATGACCAAGGACCCGGGTCTGGGTGTCAGCCAATTCGTCGAGAACGCCCGCTACCAGCACGCAATGGAGACCGAACTGGCGCACACCATTGCGAGTCTGCGCCCCGTGGACGGCGCCCGGGTCCATCTGGCAGTACCGCGACAGTCCGCCTTTATCCGCGAACAGCGTGACGGCAGCGCTTCCGTATTCGTGCAGTTGAAGCCCGGTCGCCGGCTCGAACAGGAGCAGGTCCAGGCCATCGTCAACCTGGTGGCCTCCAGTGTTCCGGACCTGCACTCAAACCAGGTCACGGTGATCGATCAGCAAGGACACCTGCTGACCGCACCGCAGGGCAATGACGACTCATCACTGCGCGAGGAGCGCTATCAGGTCGTGCAGCGCATGGAAGATGATTACGAGCAGCGCATTGAATCCATTGTGACGCCAATCGTCGGCATCGGTCGGGTGCGCGCGCAGGTCGTGGCGCAGGTCGACAGCTCAACCACCGAACAGGCCACCGAGGACTACAAGCCCGGCAGTCAGATCGTGCGCAGCGAACAGACCTCCGAGACCTCCAGCCACGACGCCACGGCAGGCGGCGGCGTGCCCGGCGCATTGAGCAATCAGCCGCCCGCCTCCGGTGTCGCCCAGCCCCCGCCGCCGAACAAGCCCCCGGTCCCCGCAACGCCGGTACCCGGTCAGGCCTCGGCACAAGCACAGACCGCGGCCACCGCCGATGCCGCTGCGGCCGCCAGCAGCGCCCCCGACAATGTGGCCACGCAGAGCACCAAGAACTACGAGATCGACCGCACCGTCGCCTATACCCGCCAGCCGGCCGGACAGTTGAAGCGCCTCACCGTCGCGGTGGTGGTGGATGACATGCCGGTCATCGGCAAGGACGGCAAGCCCGCCAAGGGCCGCCCGCTCACCGATGCTGAACTGGCGCACATCACCACCCTGGTGAAGGATGCGGTCGGCTTTGATCAGGCCCGGGGCGACAGCGTCAATGTTGTGAACGCCTCGTTTCGCAGTGAGGCCGCGCCGCCTGATACGCAACTGGAAAAGGTCCCCGTGTGGGAGACCCCGTTCTTCCGCGACATGGCGAAACTCGGCGCCGGGGTCATCGTGCTGCTGGTGCTGGCGCTGGTGGTGCTGCGACCGATGATCAAGGCCCTGCTGCCCGCGACACAAGCTTCGGGCCTCCTGGCTCGCCAGGGTGAGACGATCACGCACGGCGGCGCGGGTGGCGGCTCCGTTGGCGCACTCGCCGGCGGCATGCATCAAGCCGCAGGTGACGGCAGCGGCGCCGCCTATGCCGCACCGGCCGCCCCGGCCGTTCCCTATGACCAGCAGATCACCAACGCCCGGGCACTCGTGAACCAGGATCCGAAGCGCGTCGCGCAGGTGGTCCGCAACTGGGTATCCGTCGATGAGTGAGGCTCCGGCAAGCAAGGATGAGGATCGCAGTGGCACCCAGCGTGCCGCGATCCTGCTGCTGACTCTGGGAGAGCATGAGGCCGCCCAGGTGCTCAAGCACATGGGCGCCCGCGAGGTACAGAAAATCGGAGCTGCCATGGCACAACTGCAGAATGTTTCACGCGAGGAAGTCAGCGGCGTGCTGCTGGACTTCTCCGACGGCGTCTCACGCCAGACTTCGGTCGGCGTCGGCGTCGATGAGTTCCTGCGCAATGTGATGACCAATGCCCTGGGCGAG
>DASXFV010000060.1:0-5298 GCA_036489445.1 Steroidobacteraceae bacterium
GTCCAGACACAGCAGGGCCGCTTTGTGGCCATAACGGCTGGCATGGGCGATGGTCTGGGCTATGCGATCCTCGAGCAACGCGCGGTTGGGCAGCCCGGTAAGGATGTCGTGATTTGCCTGGTGCACTAACTGCTCGTGCAGTCGATCGCGCTCGGTCACATCCTGCATCAAGGCAAACGTGACTTTATGCCCGTCGTGCTCGAGCTGGTGCGAGGCGATATCCACCAGCATGAAGCTGCCATCTTTGCGCTGATGGCGCCACGGCCCGTTCAGCGGGTTCTCGCAGGTGCTTTTCAGGTCGGCGACGAGCTTGGAAAACTCCTCGCCCGGCCGTATGTCCGCCATCGTCATCTGCGCAAATTCTTCATGGGTGTAGCCGTATTGCTGCGCGGCCGCATCGTTCACATGCAGGAAGGCAAGCGTCTCGGTGTCGAACATCCACATGGGGTGCGGATTCGATTCGAACAGAACGCGGTAATGCGCACCGGCATCTTCGGCGTTGATGATCTCTTCTTCGAGCAGGGTAAGGATCATGCCGACAGCAACCAGGTACTTGGGCAGGTTCCAAAGCTGTTCGGGAACGTGTACCGCGGGCCACAGAGCTTCCGTCGCAGCGGCCGAGATCCAGACCGCAGCCCATGCATACAGACTCAAGATCACTGTTCGGACGCCGGCGGTAAAACGCGTGACCTCGAAGCTGTAAAGCAGGGCAAGAAGCACGTATACCTGCGTCAGCATGACGTCGAGCGGTGTGCCGTAATGATGATGCACGATGCCGTAGCTCAGCCACCCCGTACATCCGACAATCGAAAGTCCCAGGGTCAGGAACAGCAGCGGCCGGCGCTGGGAGATGCGCCAGGCGACCATGAGCGTCGCCGCTTCGCCGGCGATGGCGCTCAGCGAAAGCAGGGGGCTTCCGTCGGGCAGGAAGCATGCGGCAGCGGTGGTGGCCAGCCAGGGCACACTCAGCGTGACCAGAACAGCCACCCAGCGGCCAGGAACATACCGCACGAATGTGGTGGACAGGATAAAGAAGATCCCGCCGAGCACCAGCGAAGCCAGTATCAGGAAGTCCTGGGCCGCGCGGCCCGGATCGGTGACAGGACGCAGGAGCAGCCCCGCAAAGTGGACCAGAATCAAGCACCAGCCGATGAGCCAATAGCGGACACGGAGCGTCGGCCGCTTCCTGTAAATGGAAGTGAAGAGGAGCACCAGCGAGCCCAATGATAGGAGATCCAGAAGTCCGCTCATCCTCAACCTGTTACCGGATCAAACTTTGCGGACCAAGGACGGCCAGCAACCGGGGATGATTCAAGGGTAACGTTCCCCAGCGGCTCGCCTCAATATCACGAAAGTTTACTTATTGCACATTCTAAGCACTTTCGGACACCGTGATGGGTACTTTTTGCGTACAAAATGAGCGCCCGGGCTAAAGCCGCTGCAGGGTAGGGTCGCAGCGGCTCTCAGCTAGTTTTTGGGCGGGTGCGAGACACCATGACCGACTGGACCCTTTTGGGGCGCGCGCATCTTCTGGTGAGCGTACTGCTGGCCATGGATCTTGATCTTCGATTCGTCGATCTGGCCTTCAGTCGGCTGATCGAAGACGGCTCCCGGGGCCAACAGGAAGGTCTGCACCTGACGGCCAGGCGTCGTGCTGGTACGGACGTCGACACGCGCCGGATCGATGCCCTTCTCGTTGGCGAGGTACGCACGCGTGTTCATGGCGCGCTCGGCAGCCGTCAACTGACCGTCCACTTCGCTGTCGGAGTGTTCACCGACCAGCACCAGACGCGCATCCGGCTGATGTTCAAGAGTGAGAGCGACGTCGTCCAGGCAGGCGCGGCCTTCATTGTCGACGCGCGCTGGACGGCGCATGTCGCGATTGAAGTAGACCGTGCACAGCGGTTGGGCCTTCGGCGCCGGCGGCAGCGACGGCGGAGCAATGGTGACCTCCGTCGTGGAAACCGCAGTCTGACCCAGATCGTCCACCACGCGGCAGGTGACGTTGGCTACGCCGGGCGGCAGGCCATCGGTGTGCAGTTCGGCCGTGTTGTCTTTGCCGCCGATCTGCCCCTCGGATGTGGTGTAGCTATAGGTAAGTTGCCGCTGCGCGATGCTGGTGGCGTAGGCGGTAATGGTGGAAACCTGGCCTGGCGTCACGGTGGAAGGATCGGCCGAGCACTTGAGCGTCGGAGCGGGCGAGGGCTTGACGACGAAGTTGGTGGAGCACTGCGCGAACTGCTTGCTCTTTTCCTTGAGCGAGATGTGAGCCGTCGCGTGATAGGTACCCTCGCTCAGACCGGTGGTATCGACGAAGATGACGGGGCCGAAGCCTTGCTGCTTGCCGGCGCTCAGCTCCCAGCGGAAGAAGAACGGGGTCTTGGATTTGTCGCGGTAATTGCGCAGGTTGGCCGCCAGCGTGACACGTTCACCCGCGTAAACCTCGGACGGGCTGGCGTCGCAGGCCAGGCTCTTGGACTGAACCGGGTTCATTTCACCAAGGCGGAAGACCAGCCCCGCGGAAAGCCGCAGTGCGCTCACGCTCTGCGTGCCACCGGCCAGATCGTATTGCTGTAGCGCGCCCTGGTCCGCGTGCATGTACCCGTAGTCCGCCTGAACCAGACGAAACGCAACATGCTCACCCGTATGCGGCAGCAGGATATCCACGCCGCCGCCCCCCGCGATGCCATAGCCCCAGGTAAGCGGCTGAAACTTCGGTCCGGCCACGTTTGCGGCGCCGGCGGTGAAGTGCACGAACGGGATGAGATGCTGACCGACGAAGAAGCGATATACCGGGCCCGCTTCCGCGGTATAGAACGAGTCAGTGACGCCACCAAGCTGGATAGCGGGCGGCGCGGCTGACGGACCAGTGGTGCCGAGCGGGTATTCACTGTGTGAGAACTCAGCCTGCACACCGAAGTGATGATTGAAATAGTAGGTGCCGCTGACGATATAGCCACGCGTGTTGTTGCTGGGGAAGCTCCAGGTTCCGACGCTGCCGCTGGGGCGCAGATAGGTGTAGCCGCCGAAGATGTCGAGCCGCGAAGCGGGCGGCGGCTCTGGCGCATTGACCTGAGGCGCAGGCAGCGAGGGATTCACTGCAGCGTTATCCGCAGGGGCAGGCGCGGGTGCCTGATCCTGTGATGCAGATGCGGGTGCGCCGCCGTCGGGCGCAGGCGCAGCCGTGTCGGCGGGCGTGCCTGGAGCGGGTGCGCTCTCCGATGCAGCAGGCGGCGTGGCCGGAGCTACAGGTGCGCTCTGTTGCGGAGCCGCAGAAGTATCCGCCGCAGCCGGAGGAGTGGCTGGGGCAGTCGGCTGCTGCGTAGCTGTATCAGGTGCCGATGGTGATGGCGTGGATGAGCTTGCCGCGGCGGGAGACTGTGCCGCAGGAGACTGTGCGGCAGGAGTCGCGTTGGCTGGCGTCGCCGGCGCGCTCTGCTGCGGCGCGGCGGAAGCGTCCGCCGGCGGTGTTGCCGGTGCGGCCGGTTGTTGCGGCGTATTCGTATCCGCAGCAGTTGCAGATGGCTGTGCAGTGGAGGACTCTGGCACCGCCGGAGACGGCGCAGGCTGTGTCGCGTTGTCCGGTGTCGCGGGTGTGATCTGCGACGACGGAGCCGTAACGGCTTCGGATGCAGGCTGCTGCGGTGCGACGACGGTCACGCCCAGGGGCGTGGAGCTGGCTGGGACAGTAGCTGCCGGATCTGTAACTGCCGGGACCGTAGCTGGGGTATCGGGAGGTGCTGGTTTATCGGTATCGAGTTGGGGCGTTACCGGTTGTGCCGGCTGATCCGGGGCAAACCGTTTCCCCGTGGCACCTTCCTGCAGAAGAGAGCCATCGCCGGCTTCCCCGGCTGACAGCGGGTTGCTGTTGTCTATGTAGGTCTCTGCGGGCACCGGATTCGCAGCAGGCGGTGTGGTGCTCTGGTCGCTCGCTGCGCCGGTCGACGAAGTTTCCGGGGTGACAGGCTCCGGGTTGGCGATCCCCGTGCTGTGGTCATCGCTCGTGGCATCGCTTGTTTGAGCAGCCGGTGTCGAAGCTGTGGGCGTATCGCTGGCGGCCGCGTCCTTCGCCTTTGCACTCGTAGCGTGCGTGGCCGCAGCCTCTCCGGCGGGCGCGGCGGGCGCCGCCGATTGCTGAGCTGTTGCAACCAGCGTACAGAGGCCCACGGCCAGCAGGCCGTGAACGATCGGACCCAGCGTTGAGCATTTTCGGTATTGGCGTGTACGATCCAGCGGCCGCTCCTGTGGCTTTTCTTGAGGGAAAAGCCACGTCGACAGAGTCTCCGCGAACGACCGTATTACCGAAAATGCTCGAGCTTTAGAGCGATCACGCATGAACAGTATTCCTCAGCAGCAGCGGAATGCGCCGATGAGCGCAAATGCAGGCCGTCCGCAGTTCGCGGCTTGCGGTTCGGGGGATCAAGTGAGACAGCAGGTCAGGCATGAGCATCACCGGGCCAGGACAAAATCAACAGTGGAAGACTTCGTGATGGTTACGCCGCCGCTGGTTGCACTGCCGGTGACGGTGACGGTGTAGATCTTGTAATTGTTGGACCCGGCGCAGCCTGACATGCCAAGGGCTGCGGCAAGCAACGCAAACGGCACCAGAGCCAGCAGGAACCGGCGACGGCGACGCGCACCCAGCAGCCATCCGCCGGTGGAACCAAAAAGACCCAGCGGCAGCATGGTCCAGGCAAGCAGCGGTGATCCGCCTTCCGTCGGTGTCAACGGAGCATTGCGCATCTTCCCGAAGACTGCCGGGACGTTGGTGGCGTCCGCCGTGGCCGTGATGGTCATGGTCGATGCCCCGGTGGCGCCGGAAGTCAGGGTGACGCTGGCAGGCGCGAAGGCACACGACGCGCCTTGCGGCAATCCGGAGCAGGCAAGCGTGACCGGACCGGCAAAGCCGCTGGTCGAGGTCAGAGCGACGGGGTAGTTCACCGTACCGGTGTGATCAATCTCCTGCTCTGGCGGTGTCGCGGTAAGGGTGAAATTGCCGCCGGCAGGAGGAGTTCCACCGCCGCCGCCGGGGGGCGCTCCGCCACCACCGCCGGGAGGCGCTCCACCGCCGCCGCCTGGAGGCGATCCGCCGCCGCTCGAAGTTACGGTGAGTGTTCCATTCACCTCGATGATGGTGTAGTTCGAAGCTTGGACGCCCGGCCCCATGAGATACGCAGGGATGATCGGGTAGCTCCCCGCCGGACTGGCGATCGTAGCCGTAGTGCTGTAGGTGGCCGTGATGGACTGCCCCGGTATCGTGTTGACGACCGTGCCGGTGAGCGGCGGGTTCGCCGTATT
>DASXFV010000080.1:0-29018 GCA_036489445.1 Steroidobacteraceae bacterium
GTGGTCTGCATCTCCGGAAAACAGCCCCGCATCGACACGGGCGAAAATCCGACCCGAGGGGCTTTCGGCGATCGCCATCGTGGCATCCGCGGGGATCCCCTGAGACCTGCCATAAGGGGTGAATGACGTGCCGTCGTAGCGGTAGAGGCCCCCGTCCGTCGCCACCCACAGATCGCCTGAGGCGTCCCGCAGCAGTGCCGAGACCGGGATCACTGTTGCATCCAAGACGGTGGCGAATCCGGCCTGAAAATCGTACTCTGTGACATATCTTTGGCACGCGTACCCCCCGCGTGAACACCGGTTGATCTGACGAGACTGCATCTTGAGCTGTGTGTCATTTACGCGCACTGCGCGTCGCCTTTTGGGCATTTCTGGTAGTGCGCTGCTGGCCTGCGGCCTAGCCGGCTGCCGCTACGCCTTGATGGACCCGCATGGGCCCATCAGCCGCCAGGAAAAACTGATTCTCATCGACTCGACCGCGATCATGCTCGCGATCGTCATCCCGGTGATCATCGCCACGCTGGTTTTCGCCTGGTGGTTTCGCGCCGGCAACACCAAGGCGACGCGCCATCTGGACTGGGATTATTCGGGACGCATCGAGTTCGTGGTCTGGGCCATCCCGGTGCTGGTGATCCTGTTCCTGGGCGGCATCGCCTGGATCAGCTCGCATGACCTGGATCCGCCCAAGGCCATCCAGTCCAGCGTCGCGCCGCTGGATGTCAATGTGGTCGCGCTGGATTGGAAATGGCTGTTCATCTACCCCGACGCCGGAGTCGCCAGCGTCAACAAGCTGGTGCTGCCCGTCGGCACACCCGTGCGCTTCCACATGACCTCAGCCGGCGTCATGAACAGCTTCTTCATCCCGCAGCTGGGCAGCCAGCTGTACACGATGGCGGGCATGGACACCCGCCTGAACCTGCTGGTGGACGACCCCGGGATGTACCACGGCCTGTCCGCGCAATTCAGCGGTGATGGCTTCTCCGACATGACATTCGATGTCACCGCGCTGTCGCGGCAGGACTTCGAGCAATGGGTGGACGCCACCCGCACCGGTGGCGGCGTCCTGGATGCGAAGGCCTACGCAACGCTCATGCATCCGACCGCGCATGATGCGCAGCATACGTACGGTACCGTCAGCGCCGGCATCTTCGATGCGATCCTGGCGCATCCGGGCGCCGCACCGACCGCCGCGCAGATTGAACACACTGATTCCGCTGACTGAGTTTTCGCACATGCTGGGCAAACTGACCTGGGCCGCCATCCCTATGAACCAGCCGATTCCGCTGGTCACCTCCATTGTCGTCATCCTGGCGATCGTGTCGATTCTGGCACTGATCACCATCAAGGGCTGGTGGACATACCTATGGCAGGAGTGGTTCACCAGCACCGACCATAAGCGCATTGGCGTCATGTACATGGCGCTGGGCCTGGTGATGCTGTTCCGCGGCTTCGCGGATGCCCTCATGATGCGGGCCCAGCTGGCCCTCGCACAGGGCGGCGCGCCGGGCTTCCTGCCGCCCGAGCACTACGATCAGATCTTCTCCGCGCACGGCACGATCATGATCTTCTTCGTGGCGATGCCCTTCGTGATCGGGCTCATGAACTTCGCGGTGCCCTTGCAGCTGGGTGTACGCGACGTGGCCTTCCCGGTGCTCAATTCCGTGAGCTTCTGGCTCACGGCCGCGGGCGTGCTGCTGATCAACCTCTCGCTGATGATCGGTGAATTCGCAAAGACCGGTTGGCTCGCCTATCCGCCGCTGTCCGAGCTCGCCTACTCCCCCGGCGTCGGCGTGGACTATTACCTGTGGAGCCTGCAGATCTCAGGCCTGGGCACGTTGCTCACCGGCATCAATTTCACGACCACCATCCTCAAAATGCGCGCTCCGGGCATGAGCTACATGCGCATGCCGGTGTTCTGCTGGACGGCACTGTCGGCCAACCTGCTCATCGTGGCGGCCTTCCCCATTCTCACCGCGACCTTCGCGATGCTGCTGCTGGACCGCTACTGCGGCTTCCACTTCTTCACCCCCGAGCTGGGCGGCAACGCGATGATGTACATCAACCTCATCTGGTGCTGGGGGCACCCGGAGGTCTACATTCTCATCCTGCCCTGCTTCGGCATCTTCTCCGAAGTCATCTCGGCCTTTTCCAGCAAGCCGCTGTTCGGCTACCACTCCATGGTGGTGGCGACCATGGCGATCTGCGTACTGTCGTTCATCGTCTGGCTGCACCATTTCTTTACCATGGGCGCAGGCGCCGACGTCAACGGCTTCTTTGGCATCGCGACCATGATCATCGCGGTGCCCACGGGCGTGAAGGTGTTCAACTGGCTGTTCACCCTGTACGGCGGTTCCATTCGTTTCACCGTGCCCGTCTACTGGGCGCTGGGTTTCATGGTGACTTTCTTACTTGGCGGACTGACCGGAGTACTGCTGGCGGTCCCACCGGCTGACTTCGTGCTGCACAACAGCCTGTTCCTGATCGCCCATTTTCACAATGTCATCATTGGCGGCGTGGTGTTCGGCGTGCTGGCCGGCTACACCTACTGGTTCCCCAAGGCGTTCGGTTTCACGCTGGATGAAAGGCTGGGCAAGGCCATCTTCTGGTGCTGGTTCATCGGTTTCTACCTGGCCTTCATGCCGCTGTACGCGCTGGGCCTCATGGGCGCCACGCGCCGCATGCAGCACTATGCGGACCCGTCGTGGCAACCGTACATGATCGCGGCCTTCGGCGGCGCAGTGCTGATTTTCATCGGCATCAGCCTGATGGTGGTGCAACTGTTCTGGAGCATCCGTACGCGCGATCAGCGCCGTGACCTCACGGGCGACCCATGGGATGGCCGCACCCTGGAATGGGGCACTGCCTCGCCACCCCCGTCGTGGAACTTTGCGGTGGAACCGCATGTGCATGGCGTCGACGCCTTCTGGGCCGTCAAGCACAAGGGCAAGGAGCTGCACAAGATCGCCGAAAGCCGCTATGAGGCCGAGCACCAGCCGCATTACGAAACCATCCACATGCCCAAGCGCAGCGCCACCGGTTTCATCAGCGCGTTCTTCGCCGTGTTCCTGGGGTTCGGCCTGATCTGGCACATCTGGTGGCTGGTCATCGTGGCCCTGATCTGCTGCGTCGGTGTGCTGCTGCGGCAGGCCTGGGACACCGACCGCGACAGATACGTCAGCGCCGCGGAGCTGGAAGACTTCGACCGCCGTCATCCTGGCCTGGGGGCACAGCGATGAGCGGGGGAGCAGCCGTGGCCATGGTCGACTCGGAAGGCAGACCCATTCCGCTGTCAGAACGGGGTCCCGCCTCCACCTGGTCAATGATCAGCTTCGGCTTCTGGCTGTTCCTGCTCAGCGATATCGTGATCTTCGCCTCGCTGTTCGCGACTTATGCGGTGCTGTCCAAGGCGACCGCGGGCGGTCCGTCGGGGCACGATATTTTCGATCTGAAGAATGTCTTCATCGAAACCTGCTGCCTGCTGGCTTCGAGCTTCACGTGCGGCCTGATGCTGATCGCGGCCGAACGCCGCCGGCTGCAGAACTTCTACCTCTGGGCAATCGTGACCTGGGTGCTGGGCGCTGCGTTCATCGGCATGGAAGTCACCGAGTTTTCGGGCTTCGTCGCCAAGGGGTACGGCCCGACGCACAGTGCATTTCTGTCAGCGTTCTTCACGCTGGTCGGCACGCACGGCTGCCACGTCACCTCGGGACTGCTGTGGCTGCTGGTCATGATGGCCCAGGTGGCCACTCTGGGACTTCGGACCATGGTGGTCCGCCGCCTGTTCTGCTTCAGTCTGTTCTGGCATGCCCTCGACCTGGTGTGGATTGGCGTGTTCACCATTGTTTATCTGGGTGCGGTCCATGGTTAACGAAGAAACTCATCACGGCAGTGACACGGACCTGGGTCTCGAGGACGATGCGGTCACCAATCCGAAGACCTATCTCACCGGACTGGCGCTGGCGATCCTCCTGACGCTGGCCTCCTTTGGCGCGGTGATCTTCCCGGTCGTCTGGGGCCCGGGCCTGCCCGTGTTCCTGGCCGTGCTGGCGATCGCGCAGATGGGCGTGCACCTGGTGTTCTTCATGCACGTGAATGCCACGGAGCAAGGCGAGAACACCGTCCTGGCCCTGGGGTTCGGCATATTCATCGTGTTCCTGGTCGTGTTCGGCTCCATGATCATCATGCACAACCTCACCAGCTCCATGCCGACCATGGACCAGCTGATGAAGATGCAGCGCTAGGCTCACATTTTCACAGCACCCGCCACCAAGGCGCGGCCAAGACGTCCGGTGCCAGCCATTCAAGCATGCTTCCGGTGTGCAGCAGCAACCCTGGACGTGCCTGCTTGCCGTATTCGGTACGAAACGTTCGCAGGTGTACCGCATCGGACAACCGGGGCCGCGTCGTGGCCTTCACTTCGATCGGCAATAACCTGCCGGCCACCTCGATGACGAAATCCACTTCCTCGCCGATCGCGGTGCGCCAGTAGCCCAGCTCTGCCCGTTCCGCACGCGCGTCGCGCCAGGCCAGCAGATCCTGCAGCACGAGATTCTCCAAGTGCGCGCCGCCGGGTTCCTGCGCCGCGGCCAGGTGTAGCGCCACACCGGTGTCGCCCCAGTAGATTTTCGGCGTCTTGATGAGACGCTTGGTGCGATTCACGGCGTAGGCCGGCAGACGCACGAGCAGGTAGGAGGTTTCCAACAGGTTGAGCCAGCGGTGCACCGTAGGCTGTGGCAGCGCGACATCGCGACCGAGCTCAGTTTGATTGACAAGCTGGCCCATGCGCAGGCAGGCGGCCCGCATCAGACGGCGAAAGTCCGGCAGCGCGCTGATCGAAGCCAGATCCTGCAGATCGCGCTCCAGATAGGTGCGGATATAACCGTCGAACCAGATACCCCGGTCCGCAGCGGTCTTGAGCTCCAGGGCGGGAGTCGGAAAGCCTCCGCGCCACGCCAGTGCGCGCCAATCCTCGAAATTTTCTTTTTCGCCTCGCAACACGTCCAGCCATCCGGCGTCGGGCGTGTCCAACAGTGTCTCCCAGCGACCGCACTGTCCCAAACCCTGCTGCTCGCGCCGAGTCATGGGCCAGAGCGTCAGATAGCTGGCGCGGCCCGCCAATGACTCGAAGACCTGCCGCATCAGCAGCAGATTGGCCGACCCGGTAAGCAGGAAGCGGCCCGGTTTGCGATCGCGGTCGATGGCCCGCTTTACTGCCCGTAGCAGCCGCGGCTCACGCTGCACCTCGTCCAAGGTCACCGCTCCGGATCCGCCCACCAGGGTTTCAGGGTCGCGCCGTGCGGCATCGAGAACGTCAAGATCATCGAGCGTGGCGTAGCGCCGTGCCCCGGTCACGAGCTGTTCCACGAGCGTGCTCTTACCGGTCTGACGGGCGCCCGTGACCACGACGGCCGGCATGACGCGCAAACGCGCCGCCAAGGCGGAGCCAACCAGCCGTGACAGGGTCTTCATATGGTGAATGATAGTCATTCATGATGTGAATAATCAACGGCAGTGGGAAATCGCGCCGGCCTGGTGCGGCAACGCAGCAACTATGCCCGTCACTTGAGTTGTCAGATTCAATACGTGCTCCCTGCGAATATATCGAACTGCTAAGCTTCGATAGTGAAAGCCTCTGGACTACGGGCCGCAGCAGCACGGACACACGCGTCGTGGCGAATGCTGATACTGGCGATGATGCTGGCGACCTTGAGTGCCTGCGGCGGCGGCGGTGAGAGCACGGGCAACACTGGCGCATCGCCGCTCCTCAGTCCGTATCCGAGTTCCATCAGCGTAACCGCTGCCCTTGACCAGAATGCCCCCACAGCGGAAGTGACGGTCATGGCGGAGAGCCTCAGCACCTTGCCGTTTTATGTCAGCGATTCCACCACCCACAACGGTGTGGATTTGGTGAGCGCTATAGCTTCGGGAGGCGAGGCCTCCTTCAACATCGTATTCAAAAGCCCGGCAGCCCTGGGCATCGGCACCTACACCGATACACTTACCCTGGAATCCTGCGTTGACCAGGCCTGTACGGAGCCCATGGCCACCAGTCTGGTCTCGGTCACTTACGTGGTCACCAAAGCGGCGCCGCAGATCGTCAGCCTCACTCCATATACGGTCACCGCCGGGGCGGCCGCGTTCACGCTCACTGTGTCTGGGTCTTACTTTCAGAGCAGTTCGCAGGTGTTGTGGAATGGAAGTGCGCTTTCGACCACCTACGTGAGCGCTTCGCAGCTGACCGCGCAGGTCAGCGCGGCGGACGTTGCCGCGGTCGGTACGACCAACGTCCAGGTAGCCACCGGCAGTGCACAGTCCGATCCGGACCCGTTCTACATTACCCAACTGGTGCCGGTGGCCTTGAACCAGGTTTCTCCGTCCAGTGTCACCGCCGGCGGTGTCGCGTTCTACGTCACCGCTATCGGCACTGGCTTTAACAGTTATTCCGTCATCGACTGGAACGGCGCCGCCCTCGCGACCACCTACGTATCGCCCACGGTGCTGCGGGCGTTGGTGCCCGCTAACTTGATTGCAAATACCGGCAGCGCGTCGGTCACCGTGGTCAACCCGACGGTCCAGAACGCGCAGACCGTGACCATAGCCGCGCCGAGCCTGGACGCGACCGCTTATCAGATGAACCCGGCCCACACCGGCGCGGTGAGCTTCCAGAATCTCGTGCTGCCCTCTGCCAGCACCTGGTCAGTGGACCTCGGGGGTTCGGCATCGTATGCCCTGATCGTCGGTGGCAGGGTATTCGTCACGGCAGCGGCCAATGGCGGCGGCTCACAGCTGTTCGCGCTCAGCGCCACCAGCGGCGCAACTCTATGGGGACCGATTGCGCTGGCCGGGCAGGTGAACGTGACCTACGATGTCGGCCGCCTGTTCGTGGTGGTCTACGGCACCGCCACCACCCAGGTCCTTAGCGCGCTCGATCCGACCACGGGCAATTCTCTGTGGACGATTACGCTCCCTAATATCGGGCCCACGTTCCCGCCGGTGGCGGCCAATGGCATCGTATACACCACCAATACATCCGGTGCCGTGACAGCCTTCGATGAGACCAGCGGCGCTCAGCTGTGGACCGCCGATATCGCTGGGGGGTACGGCATCGTGGCCGTGACGGCCGACGGAGTCTATGGTTCTTATCCCTGTGCCGCCGACGACGTGCAGCCCTTGCTCGGAAGTGCGCTGTGGAACGACTACGCAACCTGTGCTGCCGGCGGTACCGCGACACCGGTCGTCGCCGACGGCGTGGTCTATTCGCCCATCGCGCCGTTCCTATCTAGCGGCATGATGTTCGATGCCGAGAGCGGCACAGCCGAGGGAACCTATACGGCGAGCGTCATACCGGCCATCAGCTCCACTGCCGGGTTCTTCCTCAGCAATGGCACTCTTCAGGGAGTGGCAAGCAGCAACAACCAGGTGTTGTGGACTTTCACCGGCGATGGCCAGCTCTCCAGTGCGCCGATCGTGGTCAATACCTATGTATTCGTCGGCTCGGCCAGCGGCAACCTGTATGCGCTGGATGCGACGACTGGGGCACAGGTATGGAGCGAGAATCTCGGCGCCCCCATCCCCGCCAACTTCGAAGACCGTGGCACGATCTACACAGGACTAGCGGCCGGGGACGGGCTCCTGGTGGTACCAAATGGCACCAAGGTCACCGCGTTCACCCTGTCGAGTTCGCCCTGACTGCGGCCACGCCGCTGAAATGATGTCTACCGGCGGGTGGCTCCCGCGGCCACAGCCGCCTTGGCCTGATTGGCGCGTTCGATCAGGTAGGCGCGGATGCTCTCCAGCTCCTCGGGACTGACCTGGCCTTTGAACGAAGCCATGCCGCCTGACTGCATGGCCCCATCGATCACGATGGTGCGCATCACTTCGGCAGTGTTGATCGCCGGTGAGTAGCGCAGGTCCGGGAACGCACCGCGATTCGCGTATGAGGTCTCGTGACAGGTCGCACAATGGTCCGCGAAGGCCTGTTGACCGGCCGCAATGACCTCCTTTGAAGCCGTCGAGGGCGGGGGGTTCAGCACCTTCGGTGGCGGCGGTGGCGGCGCCGGCGGCAGGGTCGCGGCACCGTGCAACTTGAAAACCAGCAGCCGCGACTGATTGCTCATGCCGAAGGGCACCAGACCATAGCCAGCTTCCACGGCCACGTACTCCTGGCCGTCCACTTCGAAGGCCGAGGCTGCGGCCACCACGCCCGTCTGGGCTTCGAAGGTCCACAATTGCTGGCCATTGTCCGCACGGTAGGCGCTGAACTGTCCCTTGTTGGTGCCCTGGAAGACCAGGCCGCCTGCCGTCGACAGGGTGCCGTCACCGATGGTGCCGTGGGGAGGCGTGCGCCACACTTCGCGCTCGTGGATCGGATCCCAGGCGATCAGCTGCGAGGTCGCGGTGCGCGGCGCCGTGGAGTGCATCTCATCGTAGGTGGACGGCGATATCCCATTGGCCAGTCCGGTGATCGAGGACATCGGCTTGCCGTTGAAGGTGTCGGCCGCCTTCATCAGCCCGCTGGTCTCGATGACCGAGAAGTAGACCATGCCCGTCTGCGGGTCATAGGAGAACGGATGCCAGGAATGCGCCCCCTGGCCACCGGGTTGGACGATCGCGACCTTGCGCGTGATTTCGTAGCGATCGATGGCGGTCATCAGCGGCCGGCCTGTGGCAGGGTCGATGCCGCTGCTCCAGGTCACGGGAACGAAATTCTTGGCCGAGACGACCTTCCCGGTCTTCGCATCCAGTACGTAGTACACGCCGTTCTTGGAAGCCTGCATGACCACGCGGCGCGAGCGGCCGTCGATCTTCAGATCCGCCAACATCAACGGCGAGGTGGCATCGTAATCCCATTCATCCCCGGGGGTCTCCTGGTAGTGCCACACGTACTTGCCGGTATCCGGGTTCACCGCGATGATGGAGGCGATGTACAGATTGTCGCCGCCACCGGTACCGCGGTACTGGCGATTCCAGGGCGAACCGTTGCCGGTGCCGATGAACAGCAGGTTCAGGCGTGAGTCATAGACGATGCCGTCCCACACCGTGCCACCGCCGCCCCACTTCCAGAAATCCCCATTCCAGGTGGTTGCCGCTGCCTTGAGATAAGTGGGCTCCGCGCCATCCGCAGGATTGCCGGGCACCGTATAGAAACGCCACAGCTGCTTGCCGGTCTCGGCATCATAGGCGGAGATATAACCGCGTACCCCGAATTCAGAGCCGGAGTTGCCGATGATGACCTTGCCATTGGCGATACGCGGCGCGCCGGTGCTGGTCATCGGCTTGTCATGATCAATGGTCAAAACACTCCAGACCACCGCACCGGTTCTGGCATCCAGCGCCACCAGGCGGCCATCGTAGGTGCAGACGTAAATGCGGCCCTTCCAGGCCGCCACGCCCCGATTGACCAGGTCGCAGCAACCGCGCCCGGCGAACTCGCCGGGCACCTTGGGATCGTAGGCCCACAGCAGCTTGCCGGTGCGCGCATCAACGGCCTTGACCTTGCTCCAGGCCGTCGAGAAGTACAGCACCCCGTCGATCGCCAGGGGTGTCGCCTCCTGGCCGCGATTGCTGTCGAAATCCAGGTACCAGGCCAGCGACAGCTGGTTCACGTTGTCCGTGTTGATCTGCTTCAGAGGGCTGTAACGCTGCTCGTCCGTGGTGCGGCCAACGGTCAACCATTGACCAGGCTCTGAAGCAGCTTTGCCCAGACGTGCGCCATCCACCGCCGCGGCACCCTGCGCATGAACCAAGGCGCAGTGCAGCAGCACTGCGGCCACCAACGATCCCCACCACTGGCCGCCCGAAATCCGGCCAGTCTGCGCGTGGCCTTGCTTTGATTGCACTTTAATGACCCCTTTTTCGACTGGCGACGACTGTATTCCAGGACTTGCACGGTTGCCACTGCAACGCCAGACTCTGTGCCCCGGGATCCGCTGCGATATCAGGAGAGCGAGCATGTGCGACCAAGACGACTTCGATGCAATGGTCCAGTACCAGCGCCGGTCCGCGGCCCTGTCGCGACGCGAATTCGGAGCACTGAGCGTGGGCGCGGGCCTGCTGTCCCTGGTCCCGGCGGGCGCCTATGCAGCCGCGACCACCGGTGCCGATGTCGAAATCAAGACCCCCGATGGCACCTGCGATGCCTACTTCGTGCATCCGGCCAAGGGCAAGCATCCCGCCGTGCTGATGTGGCCGGATATCTTCGGCCTGCGCCCCGCGTTCAAACAGATGGCCACGCGTCTGGCCGAGTCCGGCTACTCGGTGCTGGTGATCAACCCCTTCTACCGGCTGCAGAAGGCGCCGACTTCTCCCGAAAACGCGGACTTCTCGGATCCTGCGACCCGTAAATCGCTCACCAGCCAGATGCAGTCGTTGACGCCTGCCACCGCGGCAACGGATGCGGCCGCCTTCGTGCCCTGGCTGGATCACCAGGCGTCCGTGAACACCAAGCGCAAGATGGCCACGACCGGCTACTGCATGGGCGGCCCCTTCACCTTCCGCGTGGCGGCGCAGTTTCCAGACCGGGTCGGCGCCATCGCGACTTTCCATGGCGCAGCACTCGCCACCAAAGCGCCGGACAGCCCGCATCTGCTGGTGCCGAAGATGAAGGCCTCGGCGCTGATCGCAATCGCCGCCAGTGATGATATGAGCGATCCGAACGCGAAGGTTCTGCTGCGCCAGGCCTTCGACAGCGCCGGGCTGCCGGCGGAAATCGAGGTCTACACCGGCACCAAGCATGGCTGGTGCCCGACGGACTCACATGTGTATGACCACGATCAGGCGGAAAAAGCCTGGGCACGACAGCTCGTGCTGTTCAAGAAGGCACTGGCGTAACAGTGAAGACCCGCAAACTCGGCAGGAACGGTCCGGAAGTCTCAGCTCTGGGGCTGGGCTGCATGGGCATGTCGGGCATGTACGGGCCCAGTGACCGCGCCGAGAGCATCGCCACCATCCATGCGGCGATCGCGGCCGGTGTCACGCTGCTGGACACCGGCGACTTCTATGGCATGGGACACAACGAGCTGCTGATCCGCGATGCGCTGGTGGGACAGCCGCGCGACAAATTGCAGATCAGCGTCAAGTTCGGCGCCCTGCGCGGTCCCGACGGGGCCTGGCTGGGCTATGACAGTCGACCGGCCGCGGTGCGCAACTTCCTGACCTACTCGCTGCAGCGGCTGGGCACGGACTACATCGACATCTACCGGCCCGCACGACTGGATCCCGGTGTCCCCATCGAGGAGACCGTGGGCGCCATCGCGAACCTCGTCAAGGAAGGCTACGTGCGGCATGTCGGCCTCTCCGAAGTGGGCGCCGCCACGCTACGGCGAGCCGCCGCTGTCCATCCGATCGTGGATCTGCAGATCGAGTACTCACTGATTTCCCGGGGCATCGAGGCGCAGATCCTGCCGACCTGCCGCGAACTGGGTATCGACATCACCGCCTACGGCGTGCTGTCGCGCGGGCTCATCAGCGGCCATTGGTCGAATGCGACAGCGAAGACCGGCAAGGATTTCCGGGCCTTCAGCCCGCGGTTCCAGGGCGAGAACCTGGCCCACAATCTGGCGCTGGTGGACAAGTTGCGCGAAATCGCGCAGTCGATCGGTGCCAGTGTCGCGCAGGTGGCCATCGCCTGGGTCGCGGCCCAGGGCGAGGACATCATTCCGCTCATTGGCGCACGCCGGCGCGACCGGCTCGAGGAGGCGCTGGGCGCATTGCCGCTGCAGCTGACCTCCGCCCAGCTGGCAGCGCTCACGCGGGCCATTCCGGCCGATGCGGCCGCGGGCGGACGCTATCCCGCCGCCGCACTGGAACACCTCGACAGCGAGCACTAACCCGCAGCTCTCTCAAAAGGGGTAGATCCACCCCCCCACCCTTGTGACCTGCGTCTAGGGCATGAGGTGAATGTTCACCGCGCGCCCCAAAACCGATGATGTCCCCCATCAGGTACGGGGAGTCCGGTATGAATCGCCAGTCAATTTCCATTTGGTTTGCCGCAGTCGTTTTTGCATTGACCATCCTGGTGCAACTCGCCGGGTGCACCCGCGGTGAGACCGCCACCCCAGCCACCGCACCCGCGGCGCCCGCAGTGTCCGTGGCGACCGTGGTATCGCGACAGATCGCGGATTTCGCTGAGTTCACCGGCCGCTTCGAGGCCGTGGACCGGGTAGAGATCAGGCCGCGGGTTTCCGGCTACATCGCTTCCGTCAATTTCGTTCAGGGCCGCGAAGTCACCCGTGGCGAGGTCCTGTTCGTGATTGATCCGCGACCCTATGAGGCCGACCTCAAGCGCGCGCAGGCGCAGCTGGAGGAGGCCCGTTCGCAGCTGACGCTGGCCACGTCCGAACAGGATCGCGCCAACAAGCTGCTCATCGCCCATGCCATCTCGCGTGAAGAGCTGGAGAGCCGCGAAGCCGCCCTGGCGCAGGCCCATGCCAGCGTCTCCGGCGCCCAGGCCGCGGTCGACACCGCGGCGCTGAATCTGAGCTTCACCCGCATCACCGCACCCATCACGGGCGTGGTCAGCCGCGCGGAGATTACCGCGGGGAATCTGGTGACCAGCGGCCAGACCCTGCTGACCACCGTGGTGTCCGTGGATCCCATCTATGTGAGCTTCCAGGGGGATGAACAAGGATTCCTGAACTTCATGAACTACGCCCGCAAGGGCGGCGAGGCACAGGTCAGCCACCCCGTCTTCGTCGGTCTCGCCAACGAAGCGGGCTATCCGCACCTGGGCACCATCGCCTTCGTAGACAACGAAATCGATGCAGCCACCGGCACGGTGCGTGCCCGCGGCCGGCTCGACAACCACAACCGCGAGTTCACGCCCGGCATGTTCGCGCGCGTGAAGGTCACCGGCGCGAAGACCTTCCCCGCACTCCTGATCAATCAAAGCGCGGTCAGTACGGACCAGGACCTCAAATACGTGCTGCGCGTCGGCAGCGACAACACCATCGAGTACCGCCAGGTGAAGCTCGGTCCCGTCGTCGATGGCCTGCGCGTGGTGCGCGAAGGCCTGAACGTCGGTGACACGATAGTCGTCAACGGCCTGCAGCATGTGCGCCCCGGCATGACCATCACGCCGCAGCGCGTCGCCATGGGTGAGGAAAACCTCAAAGCCGCGCCTGCCGCTCCGGGGCTGGTTGCGCGCAACGGCCGCTGAGGCCCAGGCACGCCATGAAACTCTCCGAATTCTTCATCGAACGGCCGATCTTCGCGGCCGTCATCTCGACCTTCATCACCATCGCCGGCGCGCTGGCGCTGATCAAGCTGCCCGTCGGCGAGTACCCGGAAGTGGTGCCACCTTCGATCGTCGTGACCGCAAACTACCCCGGTGCGAACCCCAAGGTGATCGCGGACACCGTGGCCGCGCCGCTGGAACAGGCCATCGTTGGGGTCGATGACATGCTGTACATGTCCTCCACCTCGACCATGAACGGCACGCTGAGCCTGACGGTGACCTTCAAACTCGGCGCCGATGTCGACCGCGCCCAGGTGCAGGTGCAGAACCGCGTTGCACAGGCCCAGCCGCGCCTGCCGCAGGAAGTCCGCGACCTCGGCGTCACCACGGTCAAGAGTTCCTCGGACCTGACCATGCTGGTGAACCTGATCTCACCGGATGGGCGCTACGACGCGCTGTACCTGCGCAACTACGCGGCACTGAATATCCGCGATGTGCTGGCGCGCCTGCCCGGCATGGGCCAGGTCCAGGTATTCGGCGGCGGCGATTACGCCATGCGCATCTGGCTGGATCCGGAAAAACTCGCCGTCCGCAATCTCACGGCGAATGATGTCGTCAGCGCCATCCGCGAGCAGAACGTCGATGTGGCCGCGGGCCAGCTGGGCGCGCCGCCCTCGAAAGGCTCCGAGTTCCAGGTCGCGCTGAATGCTGCGGGTCGGCTCACGACCGAGGAACAGTTCCGCGCCATCATCGTGAAGACCGGCCCCAACGGCGAACTGGTGCGCCTAGGCGATCTGGCGCGCGTGGAGATGGGCGCCCAGGACTACGGCATGCGCAGCATGCTGGACAACCAGAATGCCATCGCGCTGCCGATCATGCAGGCCCCCGGTGCCAATGCGCTGCAGCTCTCGGCGAACGTCCGCAAGACCATGGAAGAACTCAAGAAGGACTTCCCGGACGGCGTCGACTACCGCATTGCCTATGACCCGACCCAGTTCGTGCGCCAGTCCATCGAGGCCGTGCTGCATACCCTGCTCGAAGCCATCCTGCTGGTCGTGATCGTCGTCATCGTCTTCCTGCAGACCTGGCGCGCCTCGCTGATCCCGCTGATCGCGGTGCCGGTATCGATCATCGGCACGTTCGCGGTGCTCCTCGCGTTCGGCTTCTCCATCAACACGCTGTCGCTGTTCGGCCTGGTACTGGCCATCGGCATCGTGGTCGACGATGCCATCGTCGTGGTCGAAAACGTGGAACGGCACATCGCCGCAGGCGAATCGCCGAAGGAAGCGGCCCGCATGGCGATGCGCGAGGTCAGTCGACCCATCATCGCCATCACCCTGGTGCTGGTCGCGGTGTTCGGGCCGGTGGCCTTCATCAGCGGCCTGACCGGGGAGTTCTATCGCCAGTTCGCCCTGACGATTGCCATCTCGACCGTGATTTCCGCCTTCAACTCCCTGACGTTGTCCCCCGCCCTGGCAGCTGTGCTGCTGAAACCCCATGGTGCCAGACCTGACCTTTTCGCCCGCTGGATGGAGCAGATCCTCGGGCGATTCTTTAGGCGCTTCAACAGGGCCTTCAGCGCAGCGGGCAATGGCTATTCGAAGGCGCTGAGGCTGACCATCCGTCGCAGCGCCGTCGCGCTGATCGTCTATGCCGGTCTGATCGCCCTCACCTGGTTCGGCTTCAATGCCGTGCCCGGGGGCTTCATTCCCGAGCAGGACAAGCAGTACCTGATCGCCGTGGCGCAGCTGCCGCCGGCCTCCTCGATCGACCGCACCGAAGCGGTGGTGCGACGCATGTCCGCGATCGGACTGAAGACGCCCGGCGTGCAGCACGCGGTGGAATTTGCGGGCATGTCGGTGAACGGGTGGTCCCAAAGTTCCAGTTCCGGCATTGCGTTCTTCTGTCTGGACCCGCCCGCCCAGCGCAGAGGCGCGAAGCTCTCGGGCAAGGCCATTGCCGCGCGGCTGAACGCGGAGCTTGCCAGCATCCAGGATGCCTATGTGGTGGTGTTCACACCCCCACCGGTGCTCGGCCTGGGATCCCTGGGCGGCTTCAAGGCCCAGGTGGAGGACCGCGGTGATGCGGGACCGGAAGCGCTGTACGCGGCCGTCCAGGATGCCTTGGGCAAGGCCGCGAAGAGCCCGCAGCTGGCGGGCCTGCTGAGCACGTACCAGATCAACGTGCCGCAGCTGGATGTCAACGTGGATCGCGACAAGGTCGAGCAGCAAGGCGTGAAGCTTTCGGATGTGTTCGACACGCTGCAGACCTATATGGGCTCCACCTATGTGAACGACTTCAACCGCTTCGGCCGCACCTTCCAGGTCATGGCTCAGGCGGACGGGCCGTTCCGCGCCCAGGCCGAGGACATCAGCACGCTCAAGACGCGCAATGCCGCGGGTGCCATGGTGCCTCTGGGCTCACTGCTGAACGTCACACCGACCTTCGGGCCGGACGCCGCCCAGCGTTACAACGCCTATCGTTCCGCGGATATCAATGCCGGTCCCGCTCCGGGCTACAGCACCGACCAGGCCCAGGAGGCCCTCGCCGGCATCCTCAAGGCCAACCTGCCGCGCGGCATGACCTTTGAGTGGACGGATCTCGCCTACCAGCAGCTGATCTCGGGCAACACCGCGACGATCATCTTCCCGCTGTGCGTGCTGTTTGTGTTCCTGGTACTGGCGGCGCAGTACGAGAGTCTGACCCTGCCGCTGGCCATCATCCTCATCGTGCCGATGTGCCTGCTGGCGGGCATCACCGGTGTGCTGCTGGATCATGGCGACAACAATGTGTTCACCCAGATCGGTCTGCTGGTGCTGGTGGGCCTGGCCTGCAAGAACGCCATCCTCATCATCGAATTCGCGAAGCATCTGCAGGAGGATCGCGGCATGGACGCCCGGTCAGCGGTGCTGGAGGCCGCGCGGCTGCGGCTGCGACCCATCCTCATGACCTCCTTCGCCTTCATCATGGGCGTCATTCCACTGGTGCTGGCGCAAGGGGCCGGTGCCGAAGTACGGCACGCCATGGGAGTGACCGTGTTCGCGGGCATGATCGGCGTGACCGTGTTCGGGCTGCTGCTGACCCCGGTGTTCTACGTTCTGGTGCGCAGGCTCACCGGCCACGACGCGCAGGAAGCCGAAGCCGAACCCGCACCCGTACCGCTGGCCATCGGTCCTGCCCCGGAGGTGCATGGTGCGTAAGCTCATCGCAATAGCCATCGCAGCTGTGGTCACCGCAACCCTGGCGGCCTGCGCTGTGGGGCCTGACTATCACCGGCCCACGGTGCAGACGGCGCCCACTTTTGTCGAAGCGGAGCCGGCCGTCTATTCCGCGGCCGACAGCATCGGTCCGTTCTGGGGGCAGTTCAACGACGATCTGCTGGATGGCCTGGTGATTGAAGCGCTCGCCGCCAATCATGATTTGCGCATTGCGCTGGCGCATCTGCAGCAGGCACGCGCCCTGCGCACTCAGGCGAAACTGGACCTGCTGCCCACCGTCACCGCCACCGGCGGCTACACCAATCAGCAGTATCCGGCGTCGGAAACCTTCGGTGCCGGCACCAGTCTGGACGAACGCTATTACAGCGCGGGCTTTGATGCATCCTGGGAGCTGGACCTGTTTGGTCGCGTGCGCCGGGAAGTGGAAGCCAGTCGCGCGACGGTGGAAGGTCAGGAGGCCACGCTGCACGATGTTCAGGTCAGCGTGACCGCGGAAGTGGCCAGCACCTACTTTGAACTGCGCGGTGAGCAGACGGAACTGGCCGTGCTACAGCGTAACGCCGCCAACCAGCAGCAGACCGTGGAGCTCACCGCAGCACTCCTGGATGCGGGACGCGCAACGGAGCTGGACACCTCACGCGCCAAGGCGCAGTTGGATACGACGCTGGCCACCATTCCACCGCTGCGCGCGGCGGTGGAGAAATCCATCCATCGGTTGAGCGTCCTGACCGGGCGGGAGCCGGACGCGCTGAGCGCGGTACTGGCCACTCCCGGCACGCTGCCGCAGCTGCCGCGGATCACCGCGGTCGGGGATCCGGCCGAGCTGCTGCGTCGGCGACCCGACATCCGCATCGCCGAGCGACGGCTGGCGGCCTCGACGGCCCAAATCGGCGTGGCGGTGGGGGATCTGTTCCCCAAGGTGACCTTCAATGGCAATTTCGGCTACGCGGCAGGCGACCTGGCCGCACTGGGCACCGCCGGCAGCAAGACGTTCCTGATCGGCCCGGCCATTTCCTGGCCGGCATTTGATCTGGGCAGGGTGCGGGCGCGCATCGCCGGTGCCCGGGCCGGGGCGGACGCCGACCTCGCGGCCTATCAGCAGACGGTGCTCCAGGCACTGGAGGAAACCGAGAATGCCCTGGTGGCCCATGCGCGGGCACGCGACCGACTGGTCCAGCTTACGGCCGCGGCCCGCGAAAGCGACACCGCCGCGCAGATTGCGCGCGCCCGCTATGAAGGCGGACTGGTCGGGTTCCTGGACGTCCTGGAGGCCGAGCGGGAGCAGCTGACTGCGCAGGACCAGCTGGCGCAGAGCCGCACCGATACCGCGACCAGCCTGATTGCGGTCTACAAGGCCCTGGGCGGGGGTTGGCAGGGGGCACCGCTACCCGTGGCCCGGATCACGACAGCCATGCCGCCACGGCGGTAGACTCGTGGCAGCGCGGGATTTCAGGGGACTTCATGAACGCTGAGCTTACGGCCCTTGCCGCAGATTGCGGCCCGGACTGTGCGGACATCGCCGAAGAGGCTGCGCGGGCCGCAGGGGTCAGCTCCTGTGCGGACGAATTCGCGCAGATCAGCGTGTCACTGCAGCATCGCGAGGGTCTGCTGGCTGCCTCGGCCCGGGCCAGCCGCATGCTGCTGGAATCCACCAACGTCATGGATGCGATCCCTGCCGTGCTGTGCGAACTCGGCGAAGCCGCAGGCGCCGATCGCGTCGACCTCATCCGCTCCGAGCCAGGTCCTGAGGGCACCCCCTGGATGGTGGTGGCCGGTGAATGGGCCGCGCCGGGTATCACCGCGTATCTGGGCAACCCCAACAAGGGCGGCTGTCCCGAGAGCACCATTTCCGCCACCTGCAGCGAACTGCGCTCGGGCCGCAGCGTGCTGATGAATCCCGCGCAGCTGCATCGCGAGCACGGTGCCGCGGCGGCTGAGGGCAGCACGTTGACCAAGGCCGTGGTTCCCATTTTCGTCGACAATGTTTTTTTTGGCGCCCTCACGTTCGACAACACCCGTCAGCGGCGCGCGATTGATCCGGCCGAGGTCGCGGCCCTGGAAACCGCCGCCGGTGTCATCGGCGCCGGATTACACCGCGAGCGGCTCATCGAGGCCGTGCGGCGCGAACGCGAGCATGCAGCCGAACAGCGCATGACGGAGCTGGCCAAGGCCAATGCCGTCATCCGCGGCAACCTGGAGCGGCTGGCCAAGGAGCCCGACGCACGCAATTTTCTAGGTCATGTACTGCTGGAGGCGACGCGGCAGTTCGGTGCGGCCGCCGGCAACGTCATTGTCCGACACGACGCCCCGGCGATCTGGGAAATCGTGGCGCACGTAGAGGCAGAACAGCTGGTGCCGCCGACCTTCACCGCCAGCATCCCCGCCGTTGGCGATACTCTGGGCGAGAAGCTCTCCAGCACCGATCAGCCGATGTTCTGCGACCTGGTGAGCGGTGATGCAGACAGCGCCTGGCCGGGACTCATGGAGTATCACCGTGCCGCCGGACACGTCGGCATGGTGGTGTACCCGTTGCTGTTCGGCGCCCGCAATGTCGGCTTCATCACCCTGGACTTCAAGAATGCGGAGGCCGCAACGCTGGTCAACAGCGAGCTGCTGGTCGCGCTGGCGCAGCAGGCCACCCTGGCCATCGAGATCATGCGCCTGGCACATTCGGCCAAAGAAGCTGCGGTGCTCACGGAGCGCAATCGCATCGGCCGGGAAATCCACGACGGTCTGGCGCAGGCCTTCACCGGCATTCTCATGCAGCTGGCCGCTGCGGAGGATTTTGAGGGCGCCGAACAGTGCGTCACGCAGGGTGTGATTGCGGATCGCATCCGTGATCTGGCGCGTGAAGGACTGACCGAAGCGCGCCGCTCCGTCATGGCGCTGCGACCGGATCAGACCCGCAGCGGCGGCCTGGAACTGGCGCTGCGCCAGCTGGCCGAACGCTCCTCGGTTCCCGGACGTACCGAGTGCAGTTTCGAGGGCCGCGCGCCGGCCACGGGGCTGGCCCCGGAGCACGAGCACGCGCTGCTGCGGATCGCGCAGGAAGCGGTGAGCAATGCGGTGCGCCACGGTCATCCCGAGCACGTGCGCATCAGCCTGATAGGCGAACCGGCCCATTGGTTGCTGACCGTGGCAGATGACGGCCAGGGCATGACGGGCTCCCCCGATGACTGCGCGCAGCATGGCTTTGGCCTCGCCAATATGCGCGAGCGTGCCACCGCAATCGGGGGCGCCTGGCAGATCCAGACCGCGAAGGGCCAGGGCACCCGAGTGTGTGTGCGCCTGCCGCGCAGGAATATCCCGTGAGCGCAGCGCCGAGCGCCGTCAGCGCGGCACCGGCGCGCAAGATTCGCGTCATCCTGGCCGACGATCATCCCGTGGTGCGCGATGGTCTTGCCGCCATCGTCAATCGCCAGCCGGATATGGAAGTGGTGGCCGAAGCCGCCGACGGCGAGGAGGCAACCGAACTCTACAATCAGCATCGGCCCGATGTCATGGTGCTCGACCTGCGCATGCCCAAACGCGACGGCGTCGCTGTGGTGGAGCTGGTGTTGGCCAGTGATCCGCATGCACGATTGCTGGTGATGACCACTTACGACGGTGATGAGGACATCTTCCGCTGCCTCAGCCAGGGCGCAAAGGGCTACCTGCTCAAGGATTCCCCGCGCACTGAGATCCTCTCTGCCATCCGGGCGGTCAGCGAAGACCGTCCCTACGCCTCCTCTTCGGTGGCCAGCAAGGCGCTGCAGCGCATGGCCAAACCCAGCCTCACCCAGCGCGAAGTGGGTGTGCTGCAGCTGCTGGCCGAGGGCCGCAGCAACAAGGATATCGCCCGGCGGCTGAGCATCACGGAGGGCACCGCCAAGACGCATGTGAAAGCCATACTCACCAAACTCGATGCCATCAGCCGCACCGAGGCCGTGGCCGTCGCGCACAAGCGCGGCCTGGTTCGACTGTAACAACCGCCGGATCGGCTCATGATGGCAGTGCCGCGACAGAATGCTGAAAGTCGGGCACAGGCGGCACTCGATACCCTCAACGCCCTGGATCCGGTTGCACCCCGCCCCGAGCAGATCGCCACCGTGAGGAAGGGCCTCGCGGACGGACACTTCCTGGTGGTTGCCCGAGCGGCCATGCTGGCCGGCGAGCGGCTGCTGCCCGAACTCATCGCCGCTCTGCTGGCCGCGTATACGCGCTTCCTACTCAATCCCGTCAAGCGTGATCCGGGTTGCAAGGCGAAGCAGACCATTGCGCGCGCGCTGGTGAGGTTGCAGTGCCAGGACATCAGCTTCTACCGGGCCGGCATTCACTACCGCCAGCTGGAACCCGTGTGGGGTGGCCGCGCCGACACGGCCACAGACGTGCGCTGCAGCTGTGCGATGGGATTGGCGGCCTCCGGGAGCCTGCGCGCCATCGCGGAGTTGACCGGGTTGTTGAATGACCCGGAACCGGTGGTGCGCAGCGGTGCCGCGCGTGCCATCTCCTGCGGCAACCCTTACGAGGCCGAGGCCGTGCTGCGCCTGAAGGTGAAGATCGGCGATGTGGAACCGGAGGTGATTGGCGAGTGCTTCAGCGCTTTGCTGGCCATTCAACCTGAGTACTCCCTGCCCTTCGTGGCGGATTATCTTCGCGGCAAGGACCCGGCACTGCAGGAGTACGCAGCGCTCGCGCTCGGGGAGTCGCGCCAGGCGGAAGGCCTCCAAATGCTGCGCGAAGCCTGGGACGACGTGGTGGACGCTGAAGGCCGGGGTGCCTTGATCCGCGCCGCCGCCCTGCATCGCAGCGAGCCGGCATTCGCGTGGCTGCTGAGCATCATCGGGACCGGCACACCGAAGCTCGCCATTGCTGCAGCGAATGCCCTGGAAATTTACGAACGCAACAGCCAGCTCGTTGAGCGGGTGAACGCCGCGAAAGCGCGGCGCAAAGATCAGCTGTGAGGCGCGGCAATTCCCGCGGGAGTGCATTACTATCCCCCTATGACTGCCACTCTTTTCCTGATCCGCCACGGCCAAAGCCAGGCTAATGTCGGCGGCATCACCCTCGAGAACCCGATTGTTCCGCTGACGGACCTGGGGATGCTGCAGGCCCGGACGCTGGCGCCGTTACTTCCGGCCACCGCGGCCACGATCTGGTCCTCACCCTTCAAGCGGGCGCTGGATACAGCGGCTCCCTACTGCGCGCGAATGGGCCAGACTCCCGCCAGCCACGACGATCTGCGTGAGTTCGAAACCATCGACACTGTGCAGATGCGCGGCAGCCTGTTTGCCGAACGCGATGCCGCTGTCGCCAGCTATTGGCGCAAGTCGGATCCGGATCAGCGCAGCGGCCCCGCCGCCGAGACCTTCCGCGAGTTCCACGAGCGTGTCGTCCGGGTGCGCCGCGACTTCCTGCCATCGCTGGCAGATGGCACGATGATTTTCGGTCATGGCATGTGGATGGCACTGCTGTTCTGGCAGATGTGGGGTTTTGAAAAGGTGGACCACCTGGGGATGACGCTGTTCCGCCGTTTCCAGTTGGGCTTCCCTACGCCCAACGCGGTCGTGTACGCGGTGAGGCGCGCCACCAAGGAGAACTGGACCGTAAGAGTGGATGAGGCGGCGCTGCGCGCGACCGCAGCGATCAAACTCGCTGCGGGTGGCGCTACCACACAGGAAGAGCGCATGGACGTGCACGAGGACGCCGAGCGGAACCTGGAGATCGACCCCGCCGACCTGGGGTCAGGGGATCGTGAGACCTGATACTGCAGGTCCGTGCGGTCAGTCAACAGTTCGCGGGCGATCTGTTCGCTTTTGTTGGTCACGGAGGACGAACGATGGCGAATTTCTGCCGAAACTCCTTTCAGATCGGATGGAAATTGAACAGTTTTGGCAATACTGTTCACCATCCACTCAGAAGCATGCTGCTGGATGGCCAGTTAGGAGCGGGGGGATACAGGCAGCAGCAGACGGCCAACGGGGCATTCAGCACTAGGGTCCAACGTGCTGGTGAGGGGGGATTCCCGGGGGCAGGTAGCGGCTGATGACGACGAGCAGCACCAGGACGATGAAGACCGAGAGGAAGATGATTTTCATCAATCGGGACATTGGCAACAGCTATCTGTTCAATCGGCCGGCCGACGCCTGCGCACGTCTAACGTTTGCAGCAGTGCCACCCCCAGGACAGGTAGGACGACGAAATTAAGAATGATCGTCAGGATTTGGGTACCGGGTTTAGCGTGAGCCATGTGAGCCAGGAATGGGTATTGCACGGGCAATCTCAGCATAGTGATCGCCCAAGCGGTGAGCGCCCAGAGGACGACCATGAACATCGTGCCCGGCCGATGGGACGGTGACGAGAGGGTCCAGAGGGCGGCCGCGAGTCCCATGGGCCCGATCAACGTCGCAGAGCCGAATATCAGCCGCGCGCCAGGGGAGAGTGGATAGCCCTGGGCCGTACTTAAAGCGATGTAGATGAAGTTCCAAGAGGGTGGTGCCAGGCACAGTAGGAATATCACGAGAAGAGCCACCCAGCGCAACCGATCGGGCAATCTAATCATGGCGCGAAGCCTCCCTCGATAGCTGACAGACACGCAGCCCAACGCCCACGAAAGCGCCGACGCCTCGGGTAGCAAGTACTCCTGCTCGTGCATCATGGCCTTGGTCCACTCGGCGTGGTCCGGCGCTGCCACACGCACTGCATGCGCGGCCAAGGATCGCGCGATCCTGCTCGTCAGATCGGTGCGCGGACTCACGCGTATTCTCCTGGTGACCCAACCCGGCGTCCGGCAGGCTGCGCTTCCAGTGAGTCGCGGGCGAAGACCAGACCGGCGGTCGTCAATCGGTACATGTGGCGGGGGGGGCGTCCCTCCTGCGCTGCTGACTGCCATTTCGACTCAAGCACGCCGCGCTCGCACAAACGCATCAAAATAGGGTACAGCGTCCCGGACTTGAGCTCGGTGACCCGCGACAGGTCGTAGCCGTAATGCCAGGCCCGCGGCCGCTGCATCAGAGCATCTAGCATTGCGAGAGTGTGCGTTGATGCGCGTCGGTGCCGTTTCATGCCTATAAGTCTACATATATCGCCTTATGTGTCAAGCAGGGCCGAATCTGCGGTTGCCGGCCGCCAACTCACTGACCATGTTTAATTGAGTTTATTCGCGCGAAAATTGAACCCAATGAGGCAGATCTGTTCACACGCCACTCAGAACCCAGTCGCTGAATAGCCACCTTGGCCGATCAGTGACAGAATGCCGCCCGCGCCCCAGGATAGATCTGAATACCTCCATCGTCGGATGGGAGTTCTGTGACGGCACGGCAATTTGACTACCGGTCTCGCGAGTGCTGGAGTTCGCTCATGGCTGGGCATATGACAAAAGTTTGGTGGGCGACCCTTACGGCAGGCATCGTTACGCTCTCGGTACACGCGGACGACTTGCCATTACCTTCTTCCGGGGTACGGCAAATTACCGAAGATCGGTGGCGAGCGGTCTTGACGGAGGTGCAGAGTACTCCAGGCGTTGATTGCCAGATCATAGGCAGCACAAAGATATACGTGTGTGCGAAGCAGCGGGGGAATGGCATCTGGACATTCGCCATGGAAGGGAGCCCCGCCTTTCCTGCAGTATCCCAGTCCACCGTGCAGCCTAGATTCGTCTGTGAACCAGGTTACGTTGGACCAAAGACAACTATCCACCGATCCGCGGAATATGCAGGAGACCGGGCGGCTTTCGAGAAGTTTCTGAATCATTTGATGGCCGTCGATCAGAAGTTCCTCGCGAAGCAGCCGCTATGTGGCTCCCAAGAAAAACCGTGGCATGCGCCAGATGCCACGCCCTAACTTGTTTGAGCGGACGCGCTGTGGATGCCTCTTGATGGGCTCCCAACCCACCATTCGCTGAACTGTCTGAGCGGATCTGTTCAACTGCATCGCCTTCTCGCCTCCGGAAAAGACCGCACAGCGCAAACCGAGCGGTGGCGCGCACGATTAGAAATCCGTCGGGCGGCGTAGACCTGAGTCCCGAAATGATCCAGTACGCCAAGCAACGTCGCGGGCTTTCGCTAATAGAGGCAGACGCCAGGGCACTGCCCTTTGCAGCCGGGAGCTATGAGACCGTCATCTTTGCAACCGGCGTTGTCGACTTTCTGGATGATGAGGAACTGATCAGAACCCTGCTGAGCGAGGCAAAGCGCGTACAAAGTCCAACCGGAAAGACCTTTGTCGCCTTTTACAAGATAAGTGCCGCCTCGGAGCAATTTTCATCAAGGCTGGGGTTACTCAGAGACAACATTCTTTATTGCCGGGAAGCCATGGAACTATACCGACTGAAGACGCTTCCGAATTTGCGGTGGATCGCAAAGAAAGCCGACGTAGGCCCGGTGCGTGCCTTGGCCCTAGCTCTGCACTGCTGGATATTCTTGACCTTCAAAGAGAAGGTGGTCGCGTTCAACACGCAGAAGATATACCGAGGGCGGGAGCGCACCGATGGACTGATGACGGCCAACCCGGAAAGACTGCCGTTCCGAAAGGAAGTTGAACTTCGGAATCTATTCGGACGTCTGGGGACATCCATACTGTCACTTGAGACGCTGGGCAGCTGCTACCTCGTTCAGATCTAGCATTCGAGTCACTTCACCCAGGATCTCTGGGGATTACTTTGCGGTGGGTACCGTCGCTCAACCAGCTCGTCCTGAATCTGCTTAAGAAAGACCTCCGCCCCCTGTGCCTCGATGGCTTCGAACGTGACCCCGTCAATGCCCGGTGCGCCGTCGTTCGATTTCGCTGCCATGTACGCGGTGTGCAGCGTCTCCCACTTGCAGATATGGACGTATAGACCCCAGAAACGCCAGTGCGGTTCAGCCTTCGCCTTGGCGTATATCTTCCGTCTCAGATCTTGCAAATCATCAGGCGCTTTTATCATGACGCCCTTGCCTCCCATGTTGACGGAAGAACCACTCGCAGCAGGGCCGCTTCGCTCCGCGGGCATTACCCCGCCTCAACGCTACTTCCAGCCCGTCCGACTCCCTCTCGCCTTCGGCCGCTTTCCCGGTTGAACCGGTTATACCGCCTACCTTGCTCCGGCCATTGCTGTCCGGGACGAGTAGGGTCTCTCCAGTTGCTCAACGCGTCCTTGTAACCATGCCGTCGATAATCACCCCGCCGGAGTGGCTGACCGCCTCAGTCGCATCGCGGTCAGTCATGCTGCCTTCGCCACTCAAAGGCCGGCTCGGCCTCCCGGACAAGAATTTCTCGAGGCCACCTCCCGTTCGCTTGCGCTACGGCCTGGTTACTCGCCGCCATCCCTACGATGACGTTGTCGGTAGGCTTCAGAATCCCGGTTACCCTACTGATCCTGCTACCTTGCTACGGGGCGCCGACTCTTGCCCCGGTGGGACTGACTCCCACTGAACGCGCCAGCCTTCGCTGGACGCACCTTTTGGCAATACTGTTCACGAATCTTAATTTACCCGGGTGTTATTGATATTCCTGTTATACCCGGGTAAAATTCTCCTATGGATGCGCAGGGAACCTATACAGCATTTGAAGGAGCAACCCAGGTTTACCGAGGAACTTTTCAAGAGGTTGTGCTCAAGGTCAAAGAGCGGCTTGGCCGAGCGGAGAATAGCTCGGTATTGATCTTCAGCGATAGCACCGGAAAGACGATGGATTTCAACTTTCATGGCAGTGTGAAGGACGTACTCAAACGCCTTGAAATATACGTTACCAAGGAGGAAAGCGGGCCTGTAACCGGCCCGGGCCGGCCCAAGCTCGGCGTGATCTCGCGTGAGATTTCGCTGCTACCCCGTCATTGGGAATGGTTGGCTAGCCAACCGGATGGAACTTCCGCGACTATACGAAAACTTATCGAAGAGGCTAAGAAAAGGTCCCACATCAGCATCAAGCAAGTTCAAGAGCGCGCATATCGATTCATGTCCGTGATTGCCGGCGACATGCAGGGTTACGAGGAGGCGCTTCGCGCCTTGTATAAGGCAGATCACAAGAATTTCCTGCTGAACATCCAAGATTGGCCCGCCGATGTGAGAACTCATGCCATCGAAATGGCCAAGCCAGTTTTCGAGGCCAGATAGAAATTCAGAATGCTTCCAGGAGGCACCCGATGGGGACCGAGTTAATTAGACGGCTCTATGAGACTTGGAGCCAAGATGACCTAACGAGCCTGGATTCCCTAATCGCCGCAAGATACTCCATCTTTAGCGATCCCGGAGACGCATGGGAAGGGCAGACTCTAGATCGGGCTACGTACCGCACTCGACTGCTCCATTCTCGGAAGGCGTTTCCAGATCTGGTATTTGAGATCGCGCAGTTAATTCACGGACAGGACCGTGTGGCAGCGATCTGGAAGGCATCTGGAACTCATCTAGGGGATCTGCCTGGATTAACGGCAACCGGTAAAAAGCTGAGTTTTTCTGGTCAGACCTTCTATCTCATCGAGAATGGGAAAGCTGCTGGCCATTGGCAGACAATTGACCGGCTAGGTTTCATTCAACAACTGCAAGGGTCGCGGTCCTAAGCCACATCAGTCTCGTCTCGTTGCTTCGATCGTCAGCAGTTTGGTCGGCACGACCCGGCCGATCCGATCCTAGGCTGACGCTCAGCGACGGTATTCTCCCGGGGCGATGAACAGAATGAGCCATTCTGTTCAGAATGGCTGCTGGCGACACGCGCATCCTGGCGGCGCGGCCGCGGCGGTTTCCTCTGGCGGATGTACCTTGCGAGCGGTTCGCGTCCAAGGCTGGCATTCGTATATACATTTGTGTAGCATTGCGGAATGGCCGAGACGTTGGCGGGCTTTGATTGGGACGCCGGAAACCGCGCCAAGTGCCAAAAGCATGGCGTATCAGGGCGCAGGTCGAGGCGCTGTTTTCCGCACCCCTGCTGCTGATCCCGGATGCTACGCATTCGAAAACGGAAACCCGCCTTCGCGCACTCGGCAAAACCAGCGCCGGCCGCATGCTGTTTCTGGTGTTCACCGTTCGGTTGAAAGGCGGGCGGCGTCTGATTCGGCCGATCAGCGCGCGCTACATGCATGCCAAAGAGGTGGCTTCCTATGAAAAAGAAAATCCCCAGCTTTAAAACTGACGCCGCAGCAGAGCGCTTTGTCAGTCGGGCAGATCTGACACGTTACGACTTGTCCGGGCTCAAGCCGGTCCGATTCGAGTTTGAAAAAAAAACCGCCCAACTGAATATGCGACTACCTAAACCGCTTCTGGATGCGGTTAAGACTCGGGCCCAGGAGCGCGGCATTCCTTACACGCGATTCTTACGTGAACTCATCGAGCGCGGCCTTGCATCGCCACTGCGCTGAACCGTTTAGGCAATTCTGTTCAGCACCCCTTCGAAAGAAGTTCGGAAGCCCGGCGAAGGAGATTTGCACGCATTGGTTATTGTAACTACAATAACAAATGCGAATCACCTTTGATCCGGCGAAGAGGCAGCAGACTCTCGCCGCTCGGGGATTGGATTTTGAGGATGCCGCTGAGGTATTTGCCGGTCCGACACTGGAGGCCGAGGGCACGCGCCAGGACTATGGCGAAACCCGCATCATCTGTTTCGGCTATCTGCACAGCCGCCTGGTAGTAGTCGGCTACACGCCACGCGGCACAGCTCGTCACGTGTTTAGTATGAGGAAAGACAATGCTCGCGAAAAAGCCCGCGTCGCGCCGTTTATTGAAATCTGATCTTGCTCGTGTGGATGCCCATGTCATCAAATCGCACGAGTACGCGGAACTTCCTGAATTGACGGAAGCGATGCTGGCACGTGCCACGATCAAAAGAGGGGGCAGGCCCGTTTCCGTCAATCCGCGCAAGCAGGTCACCATTCGTCTGCCAGCCGACGTCCTCGCTCGTTGGAAATCTACGGGACCTGGCTGGCAAACTCGTATGGCTGAACGTCTAAGCAAAGCACGGTGATAATCCCCATGCTCGTCTGCGCGGATGGTGCCGCTGAGATTGCATTCTGCAAGCAAGCATTTGGCGCCATCGAATTGGCCCGTCGGATGGGGCAAGCCGGAGAGGTCGTACATGCGACACTCAGGATTGCTGAAGACCTGTTTATGGTCCACGGACAATACCCACATCTGAAGAGTGTGGCGCCCGATAATGATGGTAGTTCGCCCGTCGTCATCTACTTGTACATCGACGACGTCGATGTCGTGATTGACCGTGCTGTGAAAGCTGGCGCACAAGTCCTATTGCCACCAGCAGACCAACCATGGGGCGATCGAGTCGGCAGAGTCATCGATCCAGCAGGCCATGTATGGAACGTCGCTACGCACCTCTCTGGGTAAGCAGGAGGCCGCCTAACATTGAAGCGGGACCGGCCATGGATGCCGCTGGACGGTCCTGTAACTCGCGATTCAGTGAACCGTTTGAGCAGAACTGTTCAGCAACCGCGAATCCTGAGCTCCTCCTGAGCAGCGGTCGCCAGTGGGCAGTCCTGACCCGTTGCAGACAAAGGATCGGCTCGATAGCCGACGTTCGGAACTTTGGAAGCGGACGTTCCCAACGTCCTTGACCGAGGAGTCGACCCCATCGTTGCTCCGTCGATAGACCTACTACACGAGTCGCAAAGTGATTGCTCTCAGTACGGCCCGCGTCCGGTCGCGCGTGCCGAGCTTGGCGAG